>DATGMB010000092.1:0-39123 GCA_035293845.1 Bryobacteraceae bacterium | reverse complement strand
GGCGATACCGTCAAGCTGCGCTACCGTCTGCGCGCGAAGTATCCGATTCGCGCCAAGACGTTCGCGTCGCGGGTCTACGAGTATTACGACCCGGCGGTCAAGGCCGTCGCGCGGCCGGTCGAGCTGGAGGTGCGGCCGAAGTAGCGGCCGCTGCTTCCCCGGCGGCGTCGATCCGGACAGCGATGTAGCCGGTCGGAGCGGCGATGGTGTGGAGGCGGACGACGCTCGTGCAATCGGGGTCGCGCTGGGCCCATTCGCCGTCGTACCCGTAGCTGTATGCGCACAGGCGGGATCGGCTTTCGTCGACGACCCTGGCCGGCGCCGTGTCGCGCCAGGTGCTCACGTGGAACCATGCCGCGGTATCGGCACGATTCCACTTCCGGCCGGCGGCGAGGGACTGCCGAAGGACGGGGGGCAGCTCGTCCCGCTGGAAGTAGACCTGGAGCGTGAAGGCCGTGCCGCCGTATTCATCGGAGCCCATCGGCTGCCCGCGGTAGCTGTAAGTGACCTCATAAACGGCCTCTGGGCTGCGGACCGGCTTCACTTGCTCAAATCGAAGGGAGGCGAGGTCCGAGCCGGCCGGAATGTAGGAAATGTGTGCGGCTTGCAAAGGTACGAGCAGGAGAGAGACGGCGAGGGCGAATCCAAGATGGCGCGACAGCATGAAGCGATCATGCGAGCCAGCGGCCGCTTTGTAAAGGATCTGTAACGATCGATTGTGCGCACGGGAACCATGTAACCGGACGAGCACGCGCGGAGACGAATGGGCTAAGGATTTCTCAACGCGCCTCCGCGCTTCCGCCCTGCGGCGAAAGCGTTGCGTGCAGAATACGGTCGAGCTTCGGGAATTCGCGGTCGAGCCATGCATTGCCCTCCTCGAACAGCCGCGCCTGGTGGCCGGCGCGCATGCCGCCGCCGGAGGTTTCGCCGTATCCCGAATACAGCCGGTCGACCACGTCCATGCCCTCGACGACGCGGCCAATGATCGTGAAGCCCTGATGATCGTTCTTCAGGTTGTCCGCGAGATTAATATAGAGCTGCGTGGTGCGGGCATCCGGAGTCACCATGGCGTAGCCGACGGTGCCGCGCAGATTGCTGCCGTGCTCGGGATCGGCCGGGATGGTTCGGTTCCGCCAGACTGCCGCGACCGAGGGATCGCCGGGGATGCCGAACTGCGCGATGTAGTGCGGGACCACGCGGAAGAAGCGCGAATCGTCGAAAAAGCCGTTCTGGACGAGATGGTAGAAGCGGTCAACACCGTTCGGCGCCCAATCCCGATGCGCTTCGATCACGAACGGGCCCTTAGTGGTATCGATGCGGACGCGGAACTCGGCGGGCGCCGCGGGTGTGCCCGGCTCGGAGATCCGCAGGAGCTCGACGAGATACTGCTTCCAAACGACGGCGCGGGTGTGGGTGCCGTGGCCGCGGGTTTCGTCGCTCGTAGGGATGAGGATGTAGCGGCCGCGCGCGACCTTCTTGATCTCGCGCTCCAGGATGCCGAGCTCGGGCGGGTTGACCTCGTCATCGGCGGAGTTGATCGCAAAGAGCGGGGCCTTGATCTGGGCGAGGTGCGGCGCGGGGTTGTAATCGGTGGAGGAGTCGTAATAGTACAGCATGTCGTTGGCGTCGGTGCGGAGGGCGCGCTCGCGGAGCTGCGCCACGGCGGCATCGGCCTTTTCATGGGTGGGATTCGCCTTGTGGAGCTGTAGCGGGCTGGAGGTCATCATCCACAGGGCGTACTGCGCGGCCATCAGGCCCTGCGCGGGCGGCTCGGTGTACTCGCCATCTTTCCAGGCGGGGTCGCCTTTGATCGCCTGCATGATCATGGCGCGGAACATGCGGTTGCGGCCGGCGATTTCGACCGGGGCGCTGGCGAGCGGCATCAGGGCGTCCATGAAATCCGGGTACAAATAGCCCCAGATCCAGGTGTGCATGGCGCCCATCGAGGTGCCCATTACGAGCCGCAGGTGGTCGACTCCGAGGCCGTCGTGGAGCAGGGCGTAATCGGCGCGAACCATATCCTCGTAGTCGTAGTGCGGGAAGCGCATTTTAAGGCCGTCGGAGGGCTTGGAGGATTTGCCGTGGCCGAGAGCGTCCGGGAGCACGATGAAATACTTCGCAATATCGAGCGGCTGGCCGGGGCCGAAGAGCTCGCCGGCGAACTGCGCGCCAAGGAAGCCGCGGCCGTTGCCGCCCGTGCCGTGCATGATGATGACGGCATTACGGACGTGCCCGGCGGCATCGCGCGCCGGCTCGCCGAGCGTGGTGTAGTGCAGGCGCACATCGAGCGTATCGCCCGTATGGAACCGGAAGCCGGAGATGGTGTAATCGCCTTCGCGGTTGGGGAATTGCGGTTGCTGCGGCCGCTGCGGCTGCGCGGCGGCAAGCGCCGCCAGAGAGAGCAGGAGGACGGTACGGAGCATAAGCGAGAGCTTAGCACTCCGGGGCCGCCGGCGATGGGACGGAGCGGCGCCCGCCTCCCATTTGCGCCACGAGCCTCGGTTGCAGGTTCCGTTTTAGCCGCGGGCCACTCCCGACTCAGGATGCTGAACATCACGGAGTCCCGCCGGCGCCCGTCCGGCGCCGTCAAGTACGAGCGCAGCGTGCCTTCTTCGACAGCGCCCATTTTGGCCAGCGCCGCCCGCGAGCGCCCGTTCCGGCTGTCCGTCTGGAATTCGATCCGGAGGAGCCGCAGGGACTCGAAGGCATACTCGATCAGCAGTAGTTTGGATTCCGTGTTGGCGCCCGTGCCCCAGGCGCTCGGGGGCAAGCCAGGAACTACCAGCGCCGCTCGGTCGCGGACCTTCCGGTGGTGGAACTTCCGCCCGGGTACCGTTACGTACCAGAATCCTGTAATCAACCGCACGGAATGACATGGGATTGTGGTATTCTGCGGCTCCCGAGCAGTCAAAATGAGCGGGAAATCCATTCCGTACACGCGCTTCAGCACCGGCGATCTGCCGGTGCGCGACCGTTTCGCAAAATGGCGCGAGAGCATTTCGGTGCTTTACGAGGTGACCGAACGGGATCATTCGCCATTCCGGGCGGACGTGGGCGCGATCCTGGCCGGCGGGCTGTTCGCTTCGGAGGTGGCGTTTTCGGCGCAGCGTTTCGTGCGCACGCGCGGCCGGCTGGCCGCCGACGGCATCGACCATTACCAGATCCAGCTTTACGAGAGCGGCGGGGAGGGCAACGATGCCGGCGAGTGCCGTCCCGGCGACATCCAACTGCTGGATTTGGGACGGCCGCACGCGGCCGAGACGAAGGCGGCGGACAGCATCGTGGTCATGGTGGCGCGGGACGCGATCCGCGGGTTGCTGCCGGAGGCGGGTTCGCTCCATCATGCGGTGCTGCGGCGCGAGACTGCCGCGTGCGGGCTGCTGGCGGACTATTTGCGAGCGCTGATGCGGCAGCTTCCCCTGGCTAAGGAGGCGGAGGCGCCGGCCATCGAGCAGGCGACGCTCGCGATGATCGCGGCATGCTTCCGGCCCACGGTGGAATCGATGGAGTTGGCGCGGACGGCGGTGGATACGACCACGGCCGAGCGTGCGCGCCAGTATATCGAGCGGAATCTCCGCTCGCCAGATCTCGGGCCGGACGCAATCTGCCGCGCGCTACGGATTTCGCGCTCGCGTCTGTACGCGTTATTCGAACCGCAGGGCGGGGTGGCCCGCTACATCTGGGAGAGGCGGCTCGACCGGGCGCGCGCGGAGCTGGCGGGCGCGGCATCGGCGGGCCGGACCGTCGGCGAGATCGCGTTCGGATGGGGATTCACGAGCCTGGCGCATTTCAGCCGGGCATTCCGGCGGGCGTTCGGCTTGAGCCCGAGCGACATGAGGAATCCGGCAGGCAAGGGCGCGCGCGTCACATTGGCGGAGCCGGCCCGGGCTGAGGGCGGGTACGACGACTGGATCCGCCATCGCGTAATGGCAGCACGGGACGCGCGGGCAAATCTTTCGGGACGCACAGTCAATCGGGGCCCGAGCGAAGTTTGATAGATTGCAGGATCGCCTCGGAGGAATGCGAATGCGCTGCTGCTTTCGGATCGTTACGTGTGCTCTGCTGATGCTGATTCCGGCCCTGGGCCGGGCGAGTGTTTTCTATTCGGCGAATGGGGCGGGAAGCCTGCTGACCTATGACACCGTGGGCAATCTGCTGTTTACGACGCCGCTGACGGGGTTCTCGGGGATGATTGAGTCGCTAGCCGTCCAACCCGGCACGGGAACGCTGTTTGGCGAAGCGGCGGTGGGCTCGACATCAGACGACCTGATCACGATCGATCCCAACACCGGCGCGGTCACAACCATCGGGACCATGTTCAGCCGCGGCAGCGGTTCGGGGCAAGTGTTCGAAACCACGAACCTGGCTTTCCTGGATAGCGGCAACCTCTATCTGGGAGTGAACGACTCGCTCTATCAAGTCAATTCTCTGAATGCGTCCATCAGCCTGGTTGGCGGGGCCGGCATCGATGGCCCGCTCGCGGGCGGCGCGGGGCTCACTCTGTGGGCCAGCAACACAACCAATGTCTACTCGGTCGCTCCCGCGACGGGCGCTCTCACCCTGCTCGGGAATACCGTGCTTTCGCCGAGCGGCAGATCTCTGACGGCTGGACCGGGAGGAAACCTCTACTTCATCCGGGCCGGCGTCAGCAACTATACCCTCAACGATCTCGATTCCAACTATAACGAAACGCAGGGAGCCACCCTCGCCGGGCCGCCTGTTCCGGGCGCTCTCACCTACGACTCGCAGAACTTTTCGCCCGAGCCGGCGGCGTTCGGGCTGCTCGGCGCGGGGATCGCGGGCCTGTTCGTCTTCCGGAAATATCTGCGATGAAACCGGAGGTGGCGGCGGCGACCGCTCATCTGGCGCTGCTGGCCACCATCCAGTGCGGTAACTTCTACGGGTATCTCGTGCCGGCGGGCGTTTCCGTGTGGCATGAGCCGCAATACCTGCTGACCATTCCATTTATTCAGGGGCAGAATGTCATTGCGGCGGCTGTTTTGGCGTTGCTCGTCGCGGCACTGGCGCGGTATCGTGCGGGGCGGTGGGCGGCGGCAGCGGTCTACCTGCTGCTGACGGCCGGACTCCTCATCGATCAGATTTATTACAAGGTTTTCCTGGACCACGTGCATTTCTCGCTGTTTGAAGGCGGGTACGGGTTCAATCCGGGGCTGATGCTGAGTTCGGCGCGGCATGAGATCGATGGCGTGTGGACCATGGCCGCGGCGGTGGCAGCGGCCGGGACCGCGTGGGTGTGGTGGAGGCTTTTCGCGGAGGGGGCGGCGCCTCGGGCTGAGGGGCGCGGCTCTGTTCGGGCGGTGGCGGTTGGAGGGCTGCTCTTGCTCATCGGGCTGCCGGCGATCGGGGCGAAGCACTACTTTAATTTGAACGATCATCCGGTGTGGTCGATGGCGCGGGATCTGGCCCGCGGGCCGCTGGCATCGGCGCTGGCGAAGGAGCCGGAGCATGCGGCGCCGGCCGCCGCGGGTACGGTGGATCACGAGGCGCGCTTCGCCGCGCTGCCTCCGCCGGCCAAAGGACGGAACGTGATCCTGATCGTGCTGGAATCGGTCGGCGCTCTCGACCTGGTGACCGATGGCGGCCTGCCGCCGCGCGCCATCGCGCCGAATCTGCGGGCATTGGCTGACAAAGGCGTACTTTTCGACGAAATTTACGCGCCGTTTCCGGGCACCACGCGATCGCACATCTCGATCCACACCGGAGGCCAGAACCCGACGCTCTCGGGCGCCAGGGAGCTGAGCATGCCGTACCGCGGCGAGACGCTCCCGCGCGATTTCACGGCCATGGGGTACGAGACGGCGCTGTTTTCGAGCGCGCGTCTGGATGGCGAATACTCGGATGTCTTCCTCGGAAACATCGGCTTCGCGAAATTTCAGGATTTCGCCCAGGACATTAACCGGCGCGACCCGCGCTACTACATCCATTCCTGGGGCGCGCGGGAAGATTACACGGCAGGCCTGATCGCGGAGTGGATCGATGCGGTGGCGGCGCGCGGCCGGCCGTTCTACCTGGAGTACCTGACGGTCGCGACGCATCATCCCTATGGCGTGCCGGCGGGGTATCCGCCGGCGCTGCCGCCGGGAGGCCGCAAGGCGGATTACCTCAACGCGCTGCAGTACACCGACCGCGCCATCGGCCAGCTTTTGCAATACCTGGAGCGGCGCGGGCTGCGGGAGAAGACAGTCATTGCCACTACCGGCGACCACGGCGAGGCGTTCGGCGACCGGCATCCGTTGAATCTGGTGCACCGGAATTTTCTCTACGAGGAGAACGTGCGGGAGTTTCTCATCATGAGCGATCCCGCCGTGCGCGGTCCCATGCGGTCGGGGCGCGTGGCGGACAATGGAGCGATCCTGCCGACGCTGGTGGCGCGGGCGGGCGGGGCAGCAGGCCCGCGCGATCTGCTGGCTGCCGATTTCGAGCAGCGGCCGGTCTATTTTCACAAGCTGGCGAGCCCGGAACAGTTCGGTCTGCGGGATGGTGCATGGAAGTATATCGGCGACATCCGCACGCACCTCGACGAGTTATACGATCTGGCGGCCGATCCAGGAGAGCGGGTGAACCTGGCGCCGCGGTATCCGGAGAAAACGGCGGCGTACCGCGCGATGTGCGAGGAGTGGATGCGCGCGAGCGATGAGGAGTATCGCAAGCGCCTGCGCTAAGTTGGCACGTGCAGGAGCTGGAGCGTCAACTCGTCCGGCTGGCCGGAGAAGTATTTATCGAGGGCTTCCCGGAAGACGCGATTGTCCGGCGTGGCCTGCGCGAACAGCGTCATCGAGGAGCGGAACTTCAGGTCGTCCGGGAAGCCGAAGATGCTGTCGATCGAACGGCCCTCGATGCGGTTCACGAGCGCGGTGCAGTGCCGCAGGCGCGGGCCGAGCACGGGATGCTCGAGATAGGCCGACGCTTCGGCGAGCGATGAGATCGCAAACCGCTGCGCCACCGGGCTCGAACCCAGGCCTTTGAGCTGCGGAAAGATGAACCACATCCAGTGGGTCTTCTTGCGGCCGCTGCCGAGCTCGGAGCAGGCGCTTTCGTACACCGTCCGCTGCGCGTCCACGAATCGTTCCAGTTCCCAGGGATCATCCATGGCTCTTCAGGCTAACGCAATCGAGCGCGCACGGGGGTGAAAAGCTGTGATTATGCGATCAGTCCGAGGGGCGAGCGGGACTCGTGCTCCACCTGGGCCATGGTGCATTGCCTGGGGGACTTGTCGGGGCGGAAACGAAGGAGCCGGGTCCCGTGGCGGAAGCGGCCGCCGGTGAAATGGTCGAATTGCACTTCGACGACGAGCTTCGGCGCCAGCGGCTCGAATTCGCCGCTGCGCTCGCGGCTCCATCGGCTCGTTCCACCCGGCGAGCGGCCGGTGAAGCCGGGAGGCTGGCGGAGAGCTTCGAGCCGCTGCGTGAGCTCGCGCCGCCCGGCCGCCGGAATCGCAGAGGTGAAGCCGACGTGGTGCAGCAGGCCGTCTTCGCCGTACAGGCCGAGCAGCAGGGAGCCCACCACCTTGCCTTTCGCGGCGTAGCGGAAGCCGCCGACGACGCAATCGGCGGTGCGGAGATCCTTGATCTTCTGCATGGCGCCGGTGCGGAGGCCGGATTCGTAGCGGGCATCGAGGTTCTTGGCGATGATCCCGTCGAGGCCGCCCCCCATCGTGCGGAGCCAGCGGCGGGCATCGGCGAGGGAGGCGGTGGCGGGCGAGAGGCGGATGCGGTCGCTGGCCGGGAAATACTCCGCGGCGAACCGTTCGAGGCGCTGGCGGCGCTCGCGCAGTGGTTGGTCCGCGAGCGAGCGGCCGCGTTCGTCCTCGAGGAGATCGAAGACGAGGTAGAGCGCGGGGTTGCGCTCCGCAAGCATCCGGACGCGGCTGGCGGCAGGATGCAGGCGGAGCTGGAGCTCGTTGAAATCGAGGTCGCCTTCGATCGGGATGACGAGCTCGCCATCGAGCGTGAAGCGCGCCGCGCGGAGCCGGCGGAGCGCATCGACCATATCGGGGAAATAGCGGGCGAGCGGCAGGCCGGATTTGGACTGAATCTCGACCGCATCGCCGTGGCGCTCGGCAATCGCGCGGAAGCCGTCCCATTTGGGTTCGTACTGCCACTCGGGCCCCTCGGGCAGGCGGGGCGCGGCGAGCGCATCCATGGGGGCGATCTTCACAGCACGCGCTCCAGAGCCACGCGGCCGCGGCTCAGTGTGAGCGGCTTCCAGAGGTCGCCGAGTTCGCGGACGCGGGCGGGGACGTTATCGAGCCGGAAGCCGGCGATCTCGAAACCGCGCTTGACCTCCTGCCAGGTGACGGGCGCCGAGACGGTCGCGCGCGGCTGCGGGCGCACGGAATAGACCGAGGCCAGGGTGCGGCCCCAGGCGTTCTGGTTATAGTCGACGAGCACGCGGCCGGCGGGCCGGTTGGCGACACGGTACTCGGCGGTGATGAGATCGGGGTAACGGGCGGCGAGGCGCTGCGCGAGCGCCTTGGCGAACGTCCAGACCTGCTTCTGCAGCGGCCCGCGCCGGATCGGCACGTACAGGTGCATGCCGCGCGAGCCGGTGGTCTTCGGGTAGCAGGGGATATGAAGCTCGTCGAGCGCCTCGCGGACGCGGAGCGCGGTCTCGCGGACACGGTCGAATCCGGCGCCCGGGACGGGGTCGAGGTCGAAGTGCAGGTAGTCGGGTCGATGAATGTCGTCGCAGCGGGCGTACCAGGGGTTCAGGTCGATGCAGCCGAGGTTGACGATCCAAAGGAGCGACGCGAGGTCCTGCACGATGGGGAAGTCGATGATGCTGCCGGAGGCGTGCTCGATGGCGCAGGTGCGGATCCAGGACGGGCGCGGGGAGGGCGCTCGCTTCATGAAAAAGAATTCGCCCGACGCGCCGTTCGGATAGCGCTTCATCACCATGGCGCGACCTTTCAGGTGCGGGAGCAGGACGGGGGCGACATCGATGTAGTACTGCAGGAGGTCGCGCTTGGTGAGATGGAGGTCGGGCCAGAACACCTTATCGAGATTGCTGAGCCGGACTTTTTTGCGGCCCACCGTGATTTCGGGATTGGGTTCGCCAGCGGGGAGTACGAGCCGGGACGGAGCGGGGCGCGTCGGGGACATTCGTACAGCGTGCAGCACTTCAGGGGCCGTGGGCGAGTGCCGCGGCGGCGCGCGCCGGTATGCCGGCCGCAATGGGGTATCTCCCCGTACCGAGCCGCGCCTTGGCGTGGCTCAGCGCACTTCGATGGTGACGCCGTGCTGCGAGGGAATGCCGCCGATCTGCACTTCGACGGACTGGGTGCCCGGCGGCAGGTCCTGCGGGATGAGCAGGTTCACCTGGCAGAGGCCGGAAACCAGCGTCGGCGCCGAGCCGGCGTAGAGCACGGTGGCGGGTTCGCCGCCGATGGTGGCCGTCACGGGCAGCAGCGGCGTCCGCAGGTCGGTCAGGATCACGCGGCCGTCCTGGCCTGCCGGCGCGGTCTGTCCTTCGCCCGTCAGATATAGGACGATGGGGGTGCCTCGCGGCGCCGGGTTGAGCGCGGAGTTCGTCGTGCCATCGGCATTCAGCGCCGCGGCACCGCCCGTGCCCGAGCTTCCCGCGGTGAAAATGCCGGGAGCGGCGTTGGTCACCAGGGCGCTGATGGGCACCGAATAATTGGTTCCGGATTGTACCTGTACCTGCGAGCTCGTGCGGCCGTAGAGCTCGTAGGGCGCGATGGCGTTGATCTGCTCGCCCTGGACGAAGAGCAGCGGCGCGGGAATGCCGTCGAACGTCACGGTCGTGCCGGCTGCGGTTGTGGGATACGCGCCCGCGGTGGTCGGCTTGACGGCCGTCCCGGTTTCCGATCCGAGGCCGAAGCCGGTCAGCGTCACGATCTCACCCGGCGCGATGCTGGCCGGAGCGAGCGTCGCGGCATTGAAAATCCCCTGGAGCTGGATCACCGAGCCGGTGACGTTCAGGGTGACCGGAACCTTGAAACTGGCGCCATTCTGCAGCGTGATCGAGATCGACCCCGTTTGCTTGCCGGGAACGAGCTGCGCGGTCGCCACCCCGACCGTGACCGCCGACGGCGTGAAGCCCGTCGCGGGAGTGACGGTCAGCCACGGGATGCTCGAATCGGTCGTCGCGGTGGTCGTGAAGGAGAGGCTCACGGCGGGATTCGTGATCTGCAGCGTCTGCCCCTGCGGCGCCGGAGAGCCCAGCAGGTAATTGAACGTCAGAGAGGACGGGCTCACGCCGGGAGGCGGCGGCGCGGCGATCGTGAGGATGACAGGAATCGCCAGCGTGCTCGGCCCGGATAACTGAATCGTGTCCTGGTACGTGCCGGGCGCCAGGGCAAGGCCGGCGGCATTAACCGATACGGCGAGGGTGGCGGGCGTGGTGAGCGCGGCCGAGGTGATTTTGAGCCAGGCGGGCTGGGCGGTGATCTGGAACGTGCTGGTGGCGTTGGCGGTAACGGTCACGGTCTGGGACGCGATGGCCGCTCCGGCCGTCTGCTGGGTAAACGTGAGGCTGGCGGGCGAAGCGGTCAGTTTGCGGGCGGTGACCGTGTAAGTTACGGCGACGGTCGCGGTTTCATTGCTTTGGGGCGCCGTGAAGGTCACTGAGCCGTTATAGGTTCCGCCAGCGAGCGCGCTATTGGCATTGACCTGGACCAGCGCCGGGGTAACGCCCGAGACCGGGCTGACGCTCAGCCATCCGGTATCGGAGGCGGCGGATACGAAAAACGGAACCTGGTTGCTTCCCTTGGCGATCAGCACGAACTGCGGCGGCTGGCCCGTGCCGCTGATGCCGGCGAAACTGAGGGTGGCGGGCGATGTCTGCAACGGAGCGGAGGCGGGGGCCTGGCCCGCGACCGTGAGTTGAACCGGCACGATCTCCTGCGGGGTACCGCCGGAAGCGGTCAGGATGACGGTGGCGGAGTAGCTGCCCGGCTGTAGCCCGGCGGTGCTGGCGCTGACGGTGAGGGAAACGGGGTTGGCGGAGGCGTCCCCGCTGGTGGGGCTGACCGAAAGCCACGGCGCGGTGACCGTCGCGTTGAAAAAGGTCGCGGTCGACGCGGTCACCGCCAGCGACGAGCTGAGGAGATTGGTGCCGGAATCGAGCGCGATGAAACTCGGCTGGGCATTGAACACCGGCGTAACGCTGACATTCAGGGTGACGGGTATTTGGGCCGATGCCAGACCGGGAGCGGAGAGCGTGATATTGCCCTGATATTGGCCCGCCGCGAGTCCGGCCGGATTGACGGCGACGAATAGAAGGCCGGGGGCGAAGTCCGTAACCGAGGCGGAGGGAGTGGCGATGTCGATCGAGTTGTCGGCCAGGCCGATCCAGGAAGCCGAGGCGGTGGCGGTGTAATTTGCCGATTGCGTCGATCCGGCGCCGGTCGAGACGAATACCGTCTGGTATGGGTTCACCCCACTGTTGATCTGGTAATTAAACAGCAGCGCTTGTTGGGCGGGCGTCAGGGCGATGCTCGGTCCGGTGGAACTCGGCGGAACGTAGAGCGTGACGGGCACAACGGTGGCGGCGCCGCTCGCCGCCGTGATGGTCACTGAGCCCGTATAGGTTCCGGGAGCCAGATTGTTGGCCATGGGCAGGACCGCAATCGAGCCCGGCGTGGTGCTGCCGGATGCGGTAAAGGTCAGCCAGTTGCTCGGGTTTGCAAAGACGGAAAACGCGGCCGTCCCCGTGGTTCCGGGCGCGTTGACGACCGTGATCGTCTGCGGCGTCAGGGACTGGGAGTTAAACGTCAGGGTGGACGGGCTGGCCGCAACGCCGCCCGCGGCCGATCCGATCGAGCCGACGGTTAGAACCACGTTGGCGAACGCGGCGGCCTGCGTCAGTCCGACATTGGCCAGCACCTGAGCGGTGTAGGTTCCGGGAGGGAGCTGGCCGGCATTGGCCGTGAGAGTAAGCTGCGCGGGCGCAGTCCCGCTTGACGGACTGACGGAGAGCCAGCCCTGCTGGGAACCGAGATACCGGACGGAGGCCGTGAAACTTGGATTGGGGCCCGCATTGGCGCCGGGGAACAGCCAGACGGTTTCGGTGATCGACGAGCCCGCCGCAGCCCCCATTTTCACTAGTCCAGGTTGAATGCTGGGCTGGGCAAACGCCGCCATGGCCCAACCGGTCGCCAGTAGAATCCGCAGTCTTAGCAAGTGTGGGCCACCCGTGGCCCACGATTCTAACATTCGCAGGATGGGTGCTCAAGTGGCCATAAGCTGCGGCTTTGTGATGTTACGGCCAGTTTCAGGCTATTGTTACGGTACGATCAATTTACCGGCGTAAGTAGGGGCCGGGCAGGCCGGCCCCTGCCGAACCGGCCTCAACGCTCCTGCCAGGTGAGATGGCAGGAAGCCCAGCCGCTATGGGCGTAATATTCGACGATGATGAGGTGCGACCCCTGGCTGATCGCCGGCCGCGCCTGGTAGAACGTCACCGGCTGATCCTGCCAATGGTCAATGAGTAACTGGCCGTCGATATAGACCCGGATGCCGTCGGATACCTGCGCGACAAAGGAGTAGACGACGTTATCGAAATTGAAATACCCCTGCCAGCGCGCCGAGAAATTGGCAGCCGGAACCGATGCACCTGGCGAGCCGGTGCCCCAGTCGAAATTGATCTGGTTATCGGTCTCCGTAAGCACCGGGTTGCCGCTCAGCGCCGTGCCGCTGTAATAACAGGCGGTGAAGGTTCCGGTAGCGGGCGGCGGGCACGCGCCGCCGGTGGGCGCCGATGCGGGCGTTGTCACCTGGATCGGGTTGCTCGGGGCGGAGGTGTTGCCGGCGGCGTCGAACGCGACGACGGCATACGTGTACGTGGTGTTGGCGGCCGCGCTCTGGTCGGCGTACGTGAGCGTCGAACCGGAAACGGACGCCAGCAGCGAGCCGTTGCGCAGGATGCGATAACCGCTGACACCGACGTTATCCGTGGCCGCGGACCACGCGAGATCGACCTCGGTCGCGCTCCTGGCAACCGCGGAAGTCAGCACCGGCGCGGTGGGCGGCTGGGTATCGGTCTGGGACGCGACCGTCACGGTCACCTGGGCGGTCGCGCTGCCGGCGCTGTTGGATGCCGTCAGGGTATAGGTGGTCGTCTGGCCGGGTTGGACCGCGGCGGAGGCCGCGCCGGTGACGTCCCCGACGCCGTTATCGATGGCGATATCCGTGGCGCCGTTCACGCTCCAGGAGAGCGTCGCCTTCTGTCCGGCGGTCACCGTGGAGGGACTGGCGGTGAACGAGAGGATCGATGGCGGCTGGCTGGCCGGCGTGTTGTTTTGCCAGGTCAGGTGCGCCGTCCCGGAGCCGGTGTTGTCGTAATACTGGACCACGATCAAATGGACGCCAGCGGCCAGGGTGGACCGGACGTTGTAGATGTAGGCCGGCTGGTCGAACCAGCGGTCGAGCACCAGGTTGCCATCGATGGAGATGCGCATGCCGTCGGACGTCGTCGCCGTGAAGGTGTAAGTGCCGGCGGCGAACGTGAAATTGCCTTGCCATTGCACGGAGTAGGGGCCGGCGGGGACGGCGCGCGAGGGCGGAGCGTAGCCCCAGTTAAAGTTGATCTGCGGGTCTGTGCGGACCATCACGGGATTGCCGCTCAGCGTCAGGTTGCTGTAATAGCAGCCGGTGAAGGCGCCGCTGGCCGGCGCGGGACAGGTGCTGGGCGGGGGCGTGGATCCGGCGGAGACAGTCACGGTCGCCTTGGCGGTCGTGAAATAGGTCGAATTGGAAGCCGTCAGGGTGTAGGTGGTTGTCTGCGAAGGAGTGACCGTAACGGAACCGGAGGCGGCCACCGCGCCGACGCCATTATCGATGGTCACGCTGGTGGCTCCGCTCGTGCTCCAGGAGAGGGTAGCGGTCTGCCCCGCTGCGACTGTGGCCGGGCTGGCATTGAAGGAAGCGATGCTGGGAGTTGGCGTGGGCGGCGGCGTGGGCGTCGGCGCGGAGACGGTTACCGTCGCCTTGGCGGTCGTGAAATAAGACGAGTTGGAGGCCGTCAGGGTGTAGGTGGTCGTCTGCGAAGGTGTGACCGTAACGGAGCCGGAAGCGGCCACTGCGCCGATACCGTTATCAATGGTGACGCTGGTGGCTCCGCTCGTACTCCAGGAGAGGGTCGCGGTCTGCCCCGCCGCGACCGTGGCCGGGCTGGCGGTGAAGGAAGCGATGCTCGGAGCGCTGGGGGTGGGGGGCGGCGTGGGCGTCGGCGTGGGGGAGCCGGGCGGGTTGAGCGCCTGTTCCACGACGCCGCCGAAGTCCGTCGTCCAATACCAGCCATAGGTGGAACTGGCGCTGTAGGCCCGCGCGATACCGATCGCGTTATAGCCGGACCCGAGCATATTGGCGCGGTGGGCATAGGTGCAGTTGCCCGAAGCATCCGGATCGCAGGCGTTCAACCAGCCGTTGAAGGCGTCCTGGGCATCGGAAAAGCCGGCGGCCAGATTTTCGCCCCACGGGTAATACGTGTAGCCGAACGCCGCCAGGCGTGCGCCAGGGCTGCGGCCCAGGCTATCGGTGTGGCTAAAGTAGTTGTTCGACGCCATATCGTTGCTCATCCACTGCGCCGAGTTCTCGAGATCCACGTCGACCTGCAGCGCGGATAAGCCGTTTTGCGCGCGGTAGTTGTTAATCAGCGTCAGGAAAGCCCATTCTTCGCTGTCCAGGGTGGGAGTGCCGGAGGGAGTGGTGGTCAGGGGATGAGTCTGTGTGGCCGTGTGCGACGGCGGCGGCGTCGCGAACGTCTGCGCCTGGGTCGGTGGCAGGACCTGGCACAGCGAAAACAGGAATAACGGAGTCAGAAACCGAGGGGCCGGGTGTTTCATAAGTGAGTGCGCAGATATGCAATTGAACCGCCAGGATTGTGCGCCTGAAAACAAATCCCACAGACGCCCAGGAACGCGCTAACACCGCATGTTAGTGGAAAATCTTACCGATCCAACTCGGTCAAAGTACCTAGCTCGTCGCGTAAAGTTTTCTGGAACACCGATCTGGCACACAGAAGTCCATATTTTCACGTGGACAGGCCCGGTGTGATAGGGTACACTGATCCTCTCTAGTCGTGTGTCGGACGGTAGAGAACGTTCTTAGCTACCCGGCGCCGCCCGGGAGCGGAAAAAGGAACCGGAGGATACGATGCTCCTTGGAACGCGCGGATGGTTCGCCGCTGCCATACTGCTGGCGTGCTCCCAAGCCGCAGCCGGGGCCACGAATGTTACCATCCAGTACAATCTGATATCTCTGGGTGGCAACAATTATGAGTATGTTTACACGGTAAGTAACGCGTCGAACTCGACCACGACCGTGCAGCTTTTCGATATTGATTTCGACACTTCCCTTTATGCGCCGGGTTCGCTGCAAATTGTGACCACCGGTCCACTCAACGCGCAATGGAGTCAGCGGTTTCTCAATCCGGCTCCTGGTCTGCCGAAGCTGTACGATGTGCTGTCTCTTTCTGGCGGGATACCGCCGGGGAACAGCGTCGCCGGCTTCGCGGTGCAGTTTACCTGGACCGGCGCAGGCACGCCGGGCAGCCAGCCGTTCCAGATTTACGATCCCAACACCTTCGCCCTGCTGCAAAACGGCGCCACCTTCACTCCGTTTTCCGTGCCGTCCGCGTCAACGGCGTCGCTGATGCTGCTCGGCGTCGGTCTGGCCTTTGCCTCGGCGTACCAGAATCGCGCGCGGCAGCCGCACCTTATTCGCTAACGCTGGCCGGCACCTTCGTTGCGTTTTTCGCCGGCGTGAAGCCGGCCGGCGTGTCGATCGAGATCACCGTTCGGCCGCGGCTCAACGGGGTAAAGCGGCTGACCGCATGATCGGTCCCCGCCGCGATCGTCAGCGGGGATTCCACTGTGCCCACAGCCGGGTCGCTGCTGTGCAGGACCACGGTCGCCGTGACTCCGGCCCGAAGCGGCTGCACGGTGATATCGGCCGCGCGCCCGGTTTCGCGGTCCAGGTGAACCGTCCACACCACCAGCTTCACGGGATGCTGGCGCGAATCCGCGACGGAAGCAGTAAAGGAACGGTCGTCGGTGATCTCGGACTTGCGCAGCACGGTGGCTTCGTCCGGCGGTCCGTACGGATCGTACGCCACGATCACCCCGGAAGGCGTGAGCCCCACGCGCGCGGTGCGGCTGCGGAAGCCCGGTGCGGTAGCTTCGTACGTCACATCGCCCGAATCGCCAAGCCCCTGCAGGAAGTAGTTAGCGGTGAGCTGGCCTGCCGGGACGTGCAGGTGCAGGGTTCCGCTGCCCGGCGCGTCGCTGCGGTCGGAGAAGATGAGACGCGTGGGATCGGAGCTGGTCAGCGTGACCTCCAGTCCGCCCGGCGGCGCGGCTTCGCCCAGGCAGATGGCGCCCCCAAGCTGAAGGTTCTTTCCGAGATACACATCGGTCACGGCAGCCAGGCCCGGCTTTGCCACCACGGCCGTAACGCTGGCATACTGTGCGGCCGCCGTGAAGCCTCGAGGCTCGACGGGCGTAATGACCGTCTCGCCCTCGCCCGCGGGCTCGAACGCCGTCATCGCGGTGCTCGTGCCGCCGGCGATCGTCAGCGTGGAAGCGCGGAGGTTTCCGACGCCGCGGTTGGAGCTCGAAAGCGCCACCTCGATCTGCGATCCGCCCGCGACCGGCTGCTCTTTGGCGACCTTGCCGTCGCCATCGATGGCCACCGAAACGAGGGTGAGGCGGGCGGGCAGGCCGTGCGGAGTGATGGTGAATTTAGGGGCTTTCAGCGGCCCGAGAATCACTACCGCGGAGCGCGCCAGCGTGACCGTGCCTTTGGCGCTGCCCAGTCCTTCGGCGGATACCGTGTAGGTGACCGTGCCGCTATCCGCAAGGCCTTGCAGCCAGAAGTCGGGGCTCTCCGGAAACCGCGCCTGAATCTTCAGCGAGATCTGCGCCGAGCCAGGGCGGTCCGGCGCGGTCGAGAGCAGCAGCCGCGCCGGATCGTCGCTCGTGAGAGTCAGCGTGACGGGTTCAGCGCTGACCGGTGTCAACCGCACCGTCGCGTCGGCCTCGAGCGACCGGCCGACCGTAGCATTGGCAGCCGTGATCCCCGCCGCCGCCGGAGCGGGGACGGCGAGGAGCCGGCAAATGGCGGCGCTGGTGAGCGCGAGAAGTCGAATTCGCATAGTCGTTCCCTCACTGCACCGTGTAGGTGAACTGCGTGGACGAGCCGCCGCTGGAGTAGTTCCCCGGTATGGTAAAGCCCGCCGGCTGCGAGGGCACGGAAATGGTAGTGCTTCCCGTAGCCGTGGGCCCGAACGTGACGTTCGCGGAGCTGGCGCCCGCCGCGACCGAGACGGTGACATTCGCGCCGCTCTGCCCGTTGAGGGTGCCGACGCTCGGCGTGCCGTTTGCCAGCGTGACGCTGAGCGCCGCGTTTCCGGCCAGGGCTTGCGGCGTGGCCGGCGTGTTCTTGCCATCCGTCGAGAGCTGCGCCGTAAAGACTGAGAAGCTGGCGCTGCCGCCCGACAGGCTGACCGTAGTCGGGCCATTCGGAAGGATCACGATACCCGAGGGCGCCAGTGTCACCGTATCGGTGAACCCGACGTAGTTCGGCGAGTTGGCGCTGTAGGTGGCGGTGCCGGACGAACCCAGCGAGTACACCCAGTAGCTGCCGACCTGCGTGCCCGCGGGAACCGTGATCTGGATGCTGTTCGACCCGGGATCGGTGGGGTTGACCGCCAACTGAAGCTGCGGCGAGTTGCTGGTCAGCGTGATCGTTGCTCCTCCGGCCGGGGCAGGCGACGACAGCAGGCAGTTCCCCGGCGCCTCCAGCCGGTACCCGATCGTGAGGGCGTTATTGCACGACAGTGTGGCGTTCGTGACCGTCGCCACCACCGAGGCGCTGCCGTAGCCGTTGCTGCTCGCCGTAATGGTCGAGTTGCCGATGCCGGTCGCGTGCACTGTGGTGCTGGCGAACGAAGCTCCGCCGCCGATGGTCACGGGCGAGGTCGAGATGGTCGCGACATTCGTCGACCCGCTGGTGACGTTCGCGCTGACGGACTGTCCGCCCGCGACAGCCTGGTTCTGCAGGACGTTGCCGCTGCCGTCCATCAGCGCGGTATAGATGTTCAGTTGGGCGTCAACGCCTCCCAGTTGCATGGCGAAGTTCGCGTCATACCCGCGCGGCGTCTGGATATTGAAGCCGGACGGGCCGAGCGTGATGCTGGATGTTTGGGTGCCGTAGCCCGGCGCCGAGACGGTGTAGTTGACCGTGCCGTTGCTGGCCAGGCCATACGCGTAGAAGGCCGGCGTCTGCGAAAGGAATTGCAGAACCGTCACCGAAATGCTGGTCTGGCCTGAGTCGGTGGGGTTCTTCGCGAATAGCAGCTTGCTGCCATCGGTGCTCGTGATGGTGACCGTGAGGGCCTGGGGAGCCGGTCCGGTCAGTCCGACGGTCTCGCTCACCTCCAGACCCTTGCCGACAGTGATCCCGCTCGGCACGATGAAACCATTGGTCTGGATCGTAGCGTTCAGCGTCGCGCCCGCGGAGGGATTCGTGAATGCCGGCGAGAAGCCCGCGGGCGGCGAGGCCACAATCGAGGCGCCGCCCGAGCCGGTCGTACTGGCCGTGAACGTCACGATTCCGCTGTTATTGCCGCCGGTGATGTTCACGGTAGAAGCGGACAGGCTGCCGAGGCTCGAAGGCGAAACGGCCACCGGCACGTTGACCGAAATGTTGCTGGCCAGGGATTCGCTCTCGACGAACAGCCCGTTGGAATCGAGCCGGGCGGCGTAGACCGTGATCGTGGTCTGCACGCCCTGGAATGTGGTGAAGGCTCCTCCAATTCCTTTCGGCCCGGAAAGGACGAAGCCGGAGTTCGCGAGCGTCACCGTGCCGGCGCCATTGTTGTAGCCCGGCGCGCTGGCCGTCACCGAGACCGTTCCCGAATTGGACAGCGCCGTGACGAACGTCTCCACGGTAGAGGTGCCGGCGCTGACTGTCACGGTAACTTGCGCGCTGCCCGCAGTCTTTCCGGAACCGATCGTCAGGATGGCCGGATTGCCCGAAGCGATCGTCAGGTTGACGTCTACCGGAGCGGGCGGGTTGAGCGTAACGGTAATCGGCACCTGCAGATTCAGCCCGACGGCCGTGCTGGAGACCGTAATCGTGCCGCCGCCGGGCGGGGTCACCGACAGCGAATAACCCTGGATGGTCTGCTGCTGGGCGGTGTCCGTGACCTTCATGCTGAAGGTGAAGGTGCCGAGCGCGGTCGGGGTGCCGCAAAGCGTGGCCACTCCCACTGCGCCACCGCACGCGCCGCCGCCCGTATCGAGCGTCAGCCATGTGGGCAGGCCGGTTGCCGACCACGTATACGGCGGCGCGCCGCCGGAGGCCGCGATCGTCGCGGTGTAGGGGGTCCCCGCCACCGCGGGCGTCAGCGGCGAGCTGGTTGTGATGACGAGCGGCGGGACCACGACCTGCAGGCTGAACGTCTTGGACGTGGTCTGCGGCGGCGCGGCCGAGTCGGAGAGCGAGACCACGACCGAGTACGTGCCGTTGAACTGCGGCGTGCCGCTGATCAGGCCGGTGGACGTATTGATCGTGAGGCCGCTCGGCAGGCCGGTAGCGCCCCAGGTGTAAGCGCCGGTGCCGCCCTGCGCCGCGAGCGGAGCGGTGTAAGGCACATTGATCGTGGCGTTCTGCAGCGAGGTCGTGGTGATCGTGAGCGGCGCGGGCGCGATGGTCAGCGCGAGCGTCACGCTGGCGGTTTGCGGTGTCGGAGTGCCGGAGTCCGTCACCTTGATCGTCACATTGCCGCTGCTGGGGCCCGGGGGCGTGCCGGTGATGGCGCCGGTGGATGCGTTGATCGAAAGGCCGCTCGGCAGCCCGGTTGCCGACCACGAATATGGCGTGGTACCGCCAGTGGCCGCCACGGTCTGGTTATAAGCCTGGAGAGCCTGCCCGGAAGCGAGCGCCGTCGTTGTGATCGAAAGCGGCGCCGGATTGACCGTCAGGGAGAGCGCCGCGGTGGCGGTTTGCGCCGTGGGCGTGGCGGAATCCGTGACTTTGACGGTCACGGTGTTCAGGCTGATTGCGGTGGGCGTGCCGGTGATGGCGCCGGAGGACGCGTTGATCGTAAGGCCGGCGGGCAGGCCGGTTGCCGACCAGGTCAGCGGCGGGGTGCCGCCGGTGGCCGCCACGGTCTGGTTGTAAGCTTGGCCCACGGTGCCGGCGGGCAGCGAGGTCGTGGTGATGGTGAGCGGCGCGGGGGCAATCGACAGGGCGAGCGTCACGCTGGCGGTTTGCGGCGTGGGGCTGCCGGAGTCGGTCACCTTGATGGTCACATTGCCGCTGCTGGGCCCCGCGGGCGTGCCGGTAATCGCGCCGGTGGAGGCGTTGATCGAGAGCCCCGACGGCAGCCCGGTGGCCGACCAGGTGAATGGAACAGTGCCGCCGGTGGCCGCCACGGTCGCGCTGTAGGCCTGGAGGGCTTGGCCGGCGGGCAGCGAGGTCGTAGTGATGGTGAGCGGCGCCGGGGCAATGTTCAGGGCGAGCGTCACGCTGGCGGTTTGCGGCGAAGGCGTGCCGGAGTCGGTCACTTTGATCGTGACGTTGCCGCTGCTGGGGCCCGTGGGCGTGCCGGTGATGGCGCCCGTGGAGGCATTGATCGAGAGCCCGTTGGGCAACCCCGTCGCGGACCAGGAGTATGGCGTGGTGCCGCCGGTCGCGGCTACGGTCGCGTTATAGGCCTGGCCGGCCTGGCCGGAGGCGAGCGAGGCCGTGGTGATGGTGAGCGGCGCCGGTGCGATGGTCAGGCTGAGCGTGGCGCTGGCGGTTTGCGGCGTAGGCGTCGCGGAATCGGTCACTTTGATCGTGACATTGCCGCTGCCGGGTGCCGTGGGCGTCCCGGTGATCGCGCCAGTCGAGGCGTTGATCGAGAGACCGTTCGGCAGTCCGGTGGCGCTCCAGTTGTAGGCGCCAGTTCCGCCGGTCGCCGCCACGGTCACGTTATACGCCTGGCCGACGGCGCCGGTAGCGAGCGAACTCGTCGTGATGGTGAGCGGAGCCGGTGCAATGGTCAGGGCAAGCGTCACGCTGGCGGTTTGCGGCGTTGGGGTGCCGGAATCGATCACCTTGATCGTGACATTGCCGCTGCTGGGCGCCGTCGGCGTGCCGGTGATCGCGCCGGTCGAGGCGTTGATCGAGAGCGGCGCGGGCAATCCAGTCGCCGACCATGTGTACGGCTTCAGGCCGCCGGTGGCCGCCATGGTCACGTTGTAGGCTTGGAGGGCCTGGCCGGCGGGCAGCGAGGTGTTCGTGATCGTCAGAGTCGCGGAGGCGATGGTGAGCGTCAGCGTGACGCTGGTGCTCTGCTGGGTGGGGGAGGTGGAATCCGTAACTTTGATCGTCACGCTGCCGGTGCTGGCCGCCGTGGGCGTGCCGGAGATAACGCCGGCGGAGCTGATCGAGAGCCCGGCGGGCAATCCGGTCGCGGACCAGGTGTACGGCGTCGTGCCGCCCGTCGCCGTCATGGTCTGGCTGTAAGCCTGCAGGGCCTGCCCGGCGTTCAGGGCCGTGGTCGTGATCGTGAGCGGCGCGGCCGTGATGGTCAGTCCGAGGGTCACATTGGCCGACTGCGGGTTCGGCGAGCCGGAATCCGTGACCTTGATGTTCACGATCGCCGAAGTGGGATTGGCCGGCGTGCCGGTGATCGCGCCCGTGGTGGCATTGATCGAGAGGCCGGAGGGCAGGCCGGTGGCGGACCAGCTATACGGCGTGGTCCCGCCGCTGGCTGCCATGTTCATGGTGTAAGGCTGTCCGGCGATGCCGGGGTTCAGCGCGGTCGTCGTGATGGTGAGGAGCGCGGGCGTGATGTTCAGCGCCAGGCTGGCGCTGCCGGTGAGCGCCGTGGGCGTCGTCGAGTCCGTGACCTTGATGGTCACATTGCCGCTGTTGGGGCCCGTCGGTGTGCCGGTGATGGCTCCGGTCGAGGGGTTAATCGAAAGCCCGCCGGGCAGGCCGGTGGCGGACCAGGTATACGGAGGAGTGCCGCCGGTGGCGGCAAGTGTCGCGTTGTACGGTTGGCCGGCCGTGCCGGTGGGCAGCAGCGTGGTCGTGATCGTGATGGGCGGCGGCGCGATGTTCAGGGCCAGGCTCACGGTCGCGGTCAGCGCCGTGGGCGTGGTGGAGTCGGTCACCTTGATCGTCACGTTTCCATTGCTGCCGGCCGTGGGCGTGCCGGTGATGGCGCCGGATGAGGCGTTGATCGAGAGGCCCGCGGGCAAGCCGGTCGCGGACCACGAATACGGCGTCGTGCCGCCGGTCGCCGCCAGGGTGGCGTTGTAGGCCTGGTTGGCCTGGCCGGAAGGCAGCGAGGTCGTGGTGATCGTGAGGGCCGCGGGCGCGACGGTCAGGGAAAGCGAAGCGGTCGCGGTCTGCGGGGTGGGTGTGGAGGAGTCGGTCACCTTGATGGTGACGCTGCTGCTGATCGGGCCGGTGGGCGTGCCGGTAATGGCGCCGGTGGACGCATTGATCGAAAGGCCCGCCGGCAAACCGGTGGCGGACCAGGTGTACGGCGGCGTGCCGCCGCTCGCTGCCACGGTCAGGCTATAGGCCTGGCCGGCGGCGCCGGAGGTGAGCGATGTGGTCGTAATCGTCAGCGGTCCGGCCGCGATGTTCAGCGTCAGCGTGACGCTGGCGGCCTGCGCGGTCGGCGTCGTGGAGTCGGTCACCTTGATGGTGACGCTGGCGTTGGCCGCGGCCGTGGGCGTGCCGGTGATGGCGCCCGTGGAGGCATTGATCGAAAGGCCCGCGGGCAGGCCGGTTGCCGACCAGGAGTACGGCGTGGTGCCGCCGGTCGCGGTCATCGTCATGTTGTAGGCTTGGCCGACGATGCCGGAATTCAGCGACGTCGTGGTGATGGTCAGCAGAGGTGACGTGATCACGAGCGATAGAGTCGTGGTCGCGGATTGCGCCGGGTTCTCGAAGTCCGTCACTTTGATCGTGAGATTGCTGGTTCCCGGCGCTGTAGGCGTACCGGTAATGGCCCCGCTAACCGGATCGATGGTCAGGCCGTTGGGCAGGCCGCCGGCCGTCCAGGTGTAGGGCGTGACTCCGCCGGTAGCTACGAGGGTCGCGCTGTAGGCAGATGCGACAGCGCCGTTGGGCAGCGATTTCGTGGTGATGGTGAGTGTCGACGGGTTGATGGTAAGTGGGATGCTGGCCGAGGCCGTCTGGGGTAGAGGCGTCGAGGAGTCGGTCACTTTGACCGTGATGTTGCCATTGCTGGTGCCGGTCGGCGTGCCGGTGATGGCGCCGGTTGCAGGGTTGAGGCTGAGGCCGCTCGGCATGCCGAACACCGACCAGGAGTATGGCGGGACGCCGCCGGTGGCCGCCAGCGTGGCGGAATACGACTGCCCGACCGTGCCCGCGCTCAGGGAGGTGGTCGTGATCGTCAGGCCGGCGGAGTTGATCGTGAGCGGGAGTGTTGTGCTGGCAGTCAGCGCCGTGGGCGTGGTGGAGTCGGTGACTTTGATGGTCACATTGCCGCTGCTGGCGCCGGACGGCGTACCGGTGATGACCCCGGTCGAAGCGTTGATCGAAAGGCCCGACGGAAGGCCGGTGGCGGACCAGGTGTACGGCGGAATTCCGCCGGTTGCCGCCATGGTCATGGTGTAAGCCTGGCCGGCGGTTCCGCTCGTGAGCGCGGCCGTGGTGATCGCGAGTCCGGCGCCGTTGATCGTCAGGGGCAGCGTGACGCTCGCGGATTGCGGGTTGATGGCCGAATCCGTTACTTTGATCGTCACGTTGGCGGGTCCCGCGGCAGTGGGCGTGCCGCTGATCACGCCGCTGGAGGCATTGATCGAAAGTCCCGCGGGAAGGCCCGTCGCGGACCATTTGTACGGTGACGTGCCGCCCGTCGCGGACACGGACATGCTATAGGCTTGCCCGACGGTGCCCGCGGTGAGCGCGGCGGTCGTGATGGAAAGGGTGGGACTCCCAACGGTAACCACCAAAACCGTGTTTGGCGCCATCTGGAAATACTGATTGCCTGCGAGGCCGGAGTTTGTGCTGCCCGTAATGTTTGCCGTTCCGGGCGCAAAGCCGTCGATCTGCGCGGTGACGCTCTGCTCACCCGCGCCGAAGGCAACGTCCTGCGGCACCGTCGCGACAGTCGTGTTGCTCGATGCGAGATTCACGAGCAGACCGCCGGTGGGCGCGGGTGCTGAGAGGAGTATGCTGAAGGTCGCAACCCCGCCCGCGCTCACCGAAACGGCCTGAGGCGAGAAAGTGATTGTCGCGATCACCTTCACGCTTTCCGTGTCGCCCGTATAACCGCCGGCGGAGGCCGTCAGGTTTACGGAGCCGAACCCATTGCCGCTGATCTGCGGCGGCGTACTGGGGCTGGTTTGCCCCGGCTGGATGAAGACCGTCGCGGGCGTCACGCTGAGTGTGCCGGGATCGCTGCTCGTCAGCGTGATCGTCGCGCCGTCGGAGGGAGCCGGAGACGAAATTTGAACATTCAGGTTCGTCGCCTGGCCGGGTGAAACGGTGAGGCCGGTGGGGAGCAAAATACGTCCCAGCATCACGACCTGGACCGTGAAGCTGCCGGAGTTATAGCCCGGCGCGGATGCCAGGACCGCCGCCGTTCCGAGTTGCGTGCCATTCAGAGTAAATGCGGCGGAACTGCTGCCGGCGGGAATGGAGACCGTGGCGGACGAGAAGCCCACAGCTCCGTCCGGTGACGGGCTGGAGGAGAGCGTGACGGTCGTTCCGGAGGGCGGCGCCGGGGCGTTCAGCGTGATCGTGCCGCTGGCGGCGTGATTCAGCCCCACGGTCGTGACGCCGTTGTTCAGGGCGATCGCGATCGAGGGCTTGGTCACGGTGACCGCTCCGCTGGCAGAGCCGTACCCAGCGGCGGTCGCCGTGAAACTGGTGTTGCCGGGAGCCACCGGCGTAATCGTGACGTTGACGCCGCTCGAATTCGCCGGCACGGTCGCGGGATTCGGCGACACCGAAATGACGGCCGGGTCGAAACCGCTCAGATTTACCGGCACGGCCGTCGTCGGCGTGGGGCTCAGCGAGATCGTCACAGCCCCGGGCGAGTTGTACAGCTTCAGCGGGTTGGGGTTGACGGTCATCTGCTGAGTTCCGGCGGAGACCGACACCGTCGCCGGCTGGCTGCTCGCGAAGGGGTCGCTGACGATGAGCTGCACCACGTACGTGCCTGCCAGGTCCGGCACGAAGGTCGGAGACTTCGTGTTGGCGCCGCTGAGCGTTGCGGTACTGCCAGACGGTTTCGTGGTGAAGGTCCAGGAGAAGGTGATGGGATCCTTATCGGGATCCGACGATTTGCTGCCGTCCAGAGTGACGGTAGTGTTGACGAAGACGCTCTGGTCGGGCCCGGCATTGGCAATCGGCGGCGTGTTCGTCGTCGTGACGGCCACGGTGGAAGGCTGGCTCGAAAGGTAGCCGTTGTTGACCGTCAATTGGATGACGTAGCTGCCCGGCAGGTCCGCAAAGAAGGTAGGATTGGATATATTATTTGCCGATAGGGTCGCGTTGCTGCCGGCCGGGCGCGAAATCATTGCCCAGCTATAAGTGAGAGTAAATCCCTGCGGGTCGGTTCCCGATCCGCTGAGCTGCACGGTGGTTCCGTGATCGACCGTCTGGTTCGGGCCGGCATTGGCCGTGGGCGCCTGGACGGCGTTCGTGGTGATGGTCACGGTGGAGGGCTGGCTGTCGATGATGCCGTCGTTGACGATCAACTGCGCCACATACGTGCCGGGCTTATCGGCCGTGAAGGTCGGGTTCACGGCCGTGGGGTTGCTCAGAACCGCGGTGCTGCCCGCGGGCACGCTGTTGAAGGTCCAGCGGTAGGTGAGCGGGTTGCCGTCGACGTCGGTCGAACCGGCTCCGTTCAGTTGCACCAGCGCACCTTGCGTCACGGTCTGATTGGGACCGGCGTTGGCCACGGGCGGGGTATTCGCGGTCGTGATCGTCACGGTAGAGGGCTGGCTCTGCAGTTGTCCTTCGCTGACGATGAGCTGGATGATGTAAGTTCCGGGAACGTCGGCAATGAAGGTCGGCGCAGGGGTGTTGGCGGCGGAAAGCGCCGTCGTGCTCTTGGCCGGCAGGCTGACGAATGACCACGAATAGGTGAGCGGTTGGCCGTCGGTGCTGAAGGACCGGCTGCCGTTCAGAGCGACCACCACGCCGACTCTTACGGTCTGGTTCGGGCCGGCGTTGGCCACCGGAGGCGAACTCACGGTGCTGACCGTGACCAGGGCGGCATCGGCTCCGAAGCCGTTGTTCACCGTAACCTGCACACTGTAGGTGCCGGGCGCGTCGCAGGTGAACGTGGGGGAGACCGCATTGGGATTGGAAAGCGAAGCGTTCGATCCGGGCGGCCGCGAGACAAACGCCCAATTGTAAGAGAGCGAGCCAGCGCCGCTGGGGTTCGTCGATCCGCTTGCGTTCAGCGTCACCGTGCTGTTCACCACGACCGTCTGGTTGGTTCCGGCGTTGGCGATCGGGTTGAGGAAGGACCACTGGACGTAGCTCCAGTCGAAATTTGCTGTCCGGTCGACCAGCAGCGTGAACGTATCGAGGCTGGTGACCGTTCCGCCCGCCGGAACCGGCGGAAAATGCAGCATGCCCTGGCCGGCGACGACCTGC
This sequence comes from Bryobacteraceae bacterium, assembly GCA_035293845.1. Taxonomy (GTDB): domain Bacteria; phylum Acidobacteriota; class Terriglobia; order Bryobacterales; family Bryobacteraceae; genus DATGMB01. Next base: position 12,490 of record DATGMB010000092.1, on the reverse strand, counting down.
ACGCTCGGCTGCAGGCTCTTGACCGCCGCCGTGATCGCGGGAGCCGCCGGGCCGCTGTTTGCCAGAGAGGCGGAATACGTGACGTACCACTGGTTCAGGGAATACCGCGTGGAACTGACCAACTGATAGCTGGTGATGGTCAGATTGGCAGGGACGACCGGCTGGCCGTAAACCGGAGTTGACGCATATGCCGCAAGGAACGCAAGGGCCGCGGCGGAACACACGTATCGCATAATGACCTCGCTCGAGATCCAATAGGGCGATTTCCGAAAATCGTCAGAGTTGAAGTGGCGCGGGCCGGTGGCCCGCGGGGCCGGGCAGGCCATGGGCCTGCCCTAACTGGTCAGCCGCCTACCGTTCGCCGTGCGTGTGGGACTTGCCGCCGGCGTCCGCCTGCGCGGCGGTCGCGGCGCTGAGCTCTTCCATGATGACGCCATGGAGCCGCTCGTAAGTCAGATTCCCGGTGACGAACCGGCCATTCACCAGGATCGAGGGGGTCCCCTGCATGCCGAACGCCTGCGCCTCGGACATCTGATCCTTGACTACGCCGGCCATCTTGCCGCCATCCAGGCAGGCATCGAACGCCGTCCCGTCGAGATGCAGCGCGCGGGCGGTCTCTTTGAGCGAGGCCACGCTCAACTGCTTTTTATCGAAGAGCGTGTCGTGATACTCCCAATACTTTCCCTGGGCGGCGGCGCAATGGGCCGCCTCCGCCGCCTTCTCGGCGTCCGGGTGCATGGGCAGCGGGTAATCCTTGTAGGCGAACGCGAGCTTGTCTTTGAATTCGGTCTCGATGCGCTGCAGCACCGGGTGGATCTGCTGGCAGTAAGGACATTCGAAATCCGCGTATTCGAGCAGCGTCACGGGAGCGTTCGCCGGCCCGCGCAGTGGAACATCCTTCATTGAGATGGGCGCGCGCGGCGGAGGCAGCGTCAGCACGATATTTGCCGCGGAGCGCAGGGACTGCATGTACGCCTCCCTGGCTTTGGCGGTACGCCGCTGCTTCAGTACCTCGATGATCTTCCCGCGAACCGCCTCGTAGGGCTCGGTGGTATCCACGCCATCATAATAGGTGCGCAGCGCATCCTCGGACGGCTCCTTGCTGGCCGGGGCGTTGACGTGGCGCTCCAGCAGTTCAGTGACGCTCACGCCCTCCTTACGGGCCTGCTGCTCGAGCAGGTAGTCGTCGACCATCTTTTGGATCGCCTGGCGCTCGGCTTCATAATAATTGGTGCGGGCTTGAAACAGCGCGGGACCGCTCTTCTGTTCCAGATCCGCCATTGTCAGCTTGGCGCCGCCGACTTCGACGACCACCGTCTGGCCGGCAGCCGGCTCGGGGCCATCGGAAGCTGCGTACGCCAGGCACGTAGTAGCCGCGGCCGCCACGGCAATAAGTCTCACCATCATTGTCATAATCTCCTCTCAGCAGGATAGGTTTCTTTACTTATCCCAGGTACTTTTGCTTCAGGTACGTACACTCCCCCGGTACTTTCAATCCAGGTATTTCTCGCATAAAGGCCGGGTAGCCGGATTGGGCCGGCCACCCGGGAAATGAGCCCGCCAGAACTACATAGCGGCTGCGCCCATGCCACCGGCCCGGCAGGAGCGGCAAATGCCGAAGCCGCTGCCGTTGCCGATGTCGGCTGCGCAACGGCCGGCAATGCTGGCCAATTCACCGGCGCTGAGCGTGGCCGGCGTGAAGGCCGTTTCGGTAACGGCAGTGGCCGTCCCGTTAGCATGGACGGTCGTCATCCACGCCACAAGTCCGGGCACGATGGTGCCGGTGGTTGCGGTTGCCGCGCTGTTGGTGCAGCTCGTTCCGCTCCCACCGGTGCCGGCCAGTGTGGCTACCAGCTTCACCACCACTGAGGTCGGGATGACGCCGGTCAGGGTGTTGGACGTGAGATCGCGAACGACTCCAAGGCTGACGAGGCCGTTCGGGGTGACCAGACAGGAGCAGCAGGAAATTTCCTGCTCATCCGGCGAGAACGCATAAACGTTCACGCAGATGTTGCCCGCTGCCGTGCCGAACCCCGGTCCCATCAACGCAGCGCCGTTGGCGCCCGTATTGCTGATGTTGATCCACGATTCGCCGAGGTTCAGGTTGGCCGCATAGCGGACCTGAAACGGCGAATCCGCGGCAATCGGGTTTTGAGCGAAGGCGGCCACCGAAAGGGCGAGGGCCGCCAGAATAACGTTTCGCAGGTGCATCTGGGTAAATCCTCCGACGCGGAGACTAACATCAATTCCGCAGGGCCTGCAATTCTCTAAATGGAATAGTCAAAAGGATTAATTCAGGGAAGGAGAAGAAACAGTTAGTGTCAGGTACTGGGGATCTCAAGGATAATCCGGAGATACTTGTATGTGCCGCGACACTCGGCGTCTGTCCCCCGCGCAAAGCGGGGCCGAATTGTTCGCATGCCCACAGTATGGCGCGCCGTATCGGCGGGACCGTCGCGCCCTCCGGGACTTGGGCGTCGCGATGCTACGTACGAAAACGCGCGTCAGCGCCGCTCCTGGTGCTACTTGTGTGCGCCGCATCGCAGATCCTGCGGGAGAGGTGGAGCGCGGCTGTCAGCGATTTGTCTGCGCGATAGTTGTCTCTGCGTGTACAGTCGCGGCGCGTGGGTTGCGCCTCGATGTCGCCGTCGGAAGCGGAACTGTTCGCGCGCGCCTAATTATTCGGTCGCCGAATGGACACAGGTTGGTGACAATAGTTGCTTGCCGAGTAGCTCTCGATTACGCGAGCGGCAATCAAACCGAAACTCTTGACAACGATACCGGCTTACCTTACACTGCCTATCGCGCCGACAGGATACAGACAGCATGAGTATCCGAACCCTGCGCGGCGCGGCCACGAACCCGGAAAGTTACGGAGAAAGTTACCGCGGTACTGGAGCGGTACTTATAATAACTAATCAGCGGGATTGGGTTTCACAGGAGGGACTGCGGTGCACCGGGTCTATGGGGCGGAATCGAGAATGACATGGTCGTTCTAAAGCGGCGATCGATGCTCGTAACATTCCGGGTCTCGGCCGAGGAACACGAAGAGTTGGCCAAATCGTGTCTCGAGTGCGGAGCCCGGAGCATCGCCGAGTTTGCGCGCGTTGCGGCTTTGCAGAAGGTACAGATGATGCACGCCCCTACCGGCAATCTCAGCGGAGACCTTATGACAATCAGCAAGAGCCTGCGCGAGCTGGACATCATCCTGGCGGACATGCGGAAACGCATCCGCTCGGTGCTTGGTCCGGCCACGCTGACCCGCGGACGCGAGGGCGAGAAGTCCTCGGCGGCCCACGAGGTCCCTGAATAGCAGCACTGGCGCGCGAGGGTTGTCCTCGCGGCCTTCGGGGGGCTTCGGCCCCGTACCCCGGGAAATCGACCATCGGAGGAACCACAGGATGGGTTTTATATATGGGGAGCCGCGCGGAGCGTCTTGCGTCCGCCAGCGGCTGCTTCGGCTTTTGGCCGTCTGTGTACTGTCTTTGTGCGCGGGCGGAGACGCTTTCGCCAATGGTTTCGTCGCGCCATACGGGCCAGCGAATTTCACTCTCATTAACAGCGGCGGCGTCAACCCGAACGGGTTCGCCACTTTTCCTGACTCCAACACCCTCGTGCTGACGGGAAGCAATGATGGCAATGGGGCGCTTGGGGGAACGACCGATCTGGTCATCGCCGCCCTGGGCAACGGAATATTCCAGTTCGACTGGTCGTTCACGACAATCGATGCGACCGGATTCGAAACCGGCGGTTATCTCCTCGGCGCCAATTTCTTCCAGCTGAGCGATTGCGGGCAGCTCGATTGCCCAAATGGCGAATCCGGCGTCGTGTCGGTTCCAGTGGTGGCTGGTGAGACGATCGGCTTCCGCGTCGGGACATTCGACAATACCGGAGGGCCGGGAGTTCTGACCATCACTGACTTCAACGCTCCGGTCGCCACCCCGGAGCCGGGGAGCGCGTCCCTCTTATGTTTTGCGGCGGCGGGCGTGCTGCTGGCGCACCGCCGCTTCCGGTTCCGTTGGCGCGTCCTCGGCGCCGCTGCCATCGCCGCCGTGGGTTTGACGGTGCCCGCGTCCGCGCAGCAGGCCTTTTACGCCGGAACCAATGTCACCAACTCGCTGACTCTGGTCGGGACGGTCAATCTGCAGCAGCAGGCCGCCGGCGTTCAGACCGCTGCAAGGGCAGCCCGGCCCCTGGTGGAAATGGCGGCCCAGCCGGCGCTGACGGCGCAGCAGGAAGTGCTGGTCCCGCCGCCGCCGTTTTTGCGTCCGCCAGTGGCCAGCTCGACAAGCCCAACGCACAGCCATGAGCGGGCTGCTGTGAACGGTTCAGCGTCAGCGGCCGTGCCCGCGGTCCAGAGCCTGGCGGTCATGCAGGGCGGAACGGGATTCAATGCCCTTTCCCATCTCGACGAGCGAAATGCCGATGGGGGCAACCAGTTCAGCATCGAGCCGCCGAGCCCGAGCATCGCGGTCGGCAATGGCTACGTGCTCGAAGGAGTCAACGACGCCGTCCAGGTCTTCAGCACCGCCGGCAAGCCGCTGCTGCCCGCGGTGCTCTCATCCAACCAGGTCTTCGGTCTGCCGCAGCCCGCGATCAATCGTACGACCAACGTCCATGGCGTGTACCTCACCGACATGCGCGTCTTCTACGATCCCGGAATCAACCGCTGGATGGTATTGCAGCGGTCGCAGGATAATGATCCGGCCGGAAACAACCTGGCATCGTCGCACCTGTATCTCGCGGTCAGCCAGACCGGCGATCCTACGGCCACGTACAACATTTATGTAATGGATACGACGAATGCGAACCATTCCGGTTGTCCGTGCATCGCCGATTATCCGCAGATCGGCGCCGATCAGTTCGGGCTGCACATCGCATGGAACGAATTCAACTATAGCCCGACCTTTAACTCGTACCAGTTCATCGACGCCGCGATTCTGGCTGTCTCGAAGGTGGCCCTCGCAACCGGCTCCCAGACGCCCACGGCATTCCAGTTTCTGATTCCCTATACCACCGGATACGAATTCGCGATTCAGCCGGCCACGACGCCGCCCGGCGCCAGCAGCTTCATCGGCGCCGGTGGGCTGGAATATTTCGCCAGCACCATCTCTTCCTTGTCGACCGGCAGCCAGATCGCGCTGTGGGCGTTGTACAACACGAGCTCGCTGGCAACGCCTGCTCCCTCCCTGACCCTGACCCGGACCTTCGTCTCCACGCTGCCCTACGTCTTTCCCGACGTTGCGCGCCAGAAACCCGGGATTACGCCTTACGGCTCCACCCTCGGGGCGCCGCTCGAATTCCTCGATGGAGGCGACCAGCGCGTCCAGGCGCTCAGCTATGCCGGCGGACGTCTGTTCCTTACGATCCCCACCGGACTGAACGACGCGACCGGCCACCTGGTGATTGGCGGCGCGTACGTCGTGCTCTCGCCGACTTTCCGCGGCAGCGTGCTTGCGGCGCAGGTGGTGAACCAGGGCTATCTCATGGTGAATCAGAATTATCTGCTGCGCCCTGCCATCGCCGTCAATGCGCAGGGCAACGGGGCCATCGCGGTCACCCTGGTGGGCCCGGACTGGTATCCCAGCGCCGCCTTCATCCCATTCCAGGCTCTGGGAACGCCGGCCACGATTCAGGTGGCCGCCGCCGGCGCGCTGCCCGAAGATGGATTTACCGGCTATCCGCCGACCGGCGACGGTGTTGCCCGTTGGGGCGACTACAATACCGCGGTCGTGAATAGCGACGGCACTGTGTGGATGGTCGTGGAATACATCGGAAACTACCTGCGTACCCAGTTTGCGAACTGGAACACTTACATCATTAATTAAACAATCCGAGTGATTGGCCGGTGGGCTGCCGGCCGTCCGTTGGAATAGGTGGCAGTGCCTGATGATGCGACACAAAATGATCCGACGGCCGCTTGCCGATAGCGGCGAAACCACTGTGGGCCTCAACTGCGACGGAATCGTAATCCTCGATGGGAGCTTCAGCCCCATCGCGCTGGATGCCGGCGCCGAAGCGATTCTGGAGTATCTCGATGCCGGACGGCCAGGGGGCGCTGCCTCGGGCGGCCTGCCCCCGGTGATCCGGCAGTTGCTCGACCGCCGCTCCGCCCACGAGCCCGACGGCCTGCACATGCACGTCAGCGCCGGAGGCCACGAGTATACCTGCCGGACCTTTGCCATGCGGCCGCTGTCCGGGGGGCAGCCGATGCTGGCCTTGTACTTGCGCCGGGAGGTCTCCGTATCGGATGCGCTGGACCAGGTCGCCACGGACTACCGCCTCACGGACCGCGAGCGGGAGGCGCTGATCGGCATCTCCATGGGCCTGACCAGCAAGGAGTTAGCGGTCCGGATGAACATCAGCCCCAATACCGTCAAGGCGTTTCTGCGCCTGATCATGATCAAGATGGGCACCTCCACGCGCGCCGGCATTGTGGCCAAGGTGCTCGATCAAAACGGCAGGCGGATGGAATTGTAACCTGCCGAACCGTAGCGCCCCGCCGCCGGCCGAAATCGTATCCGGACATCCTCCGGAGTTTGAATTGTCCTTATACTAATGAAGCGGCCCTCGAGTCGCTTCCGGATGCGAGTGCATCCTGGGAGATCCTCCTAAGACTTTCAGGGCCGCACTGATGACTGCGGCGCCGGCACACGAAACCAACCCGTCACGCTCCCGATGGTCAGCGAGGCATCGACCCACGGCGCCGCAGCCGTGACGCCGGCCGGGTACACGAAATTGATCTGGTCGATGATTTCCTCCGGGGCCGCGCCGCAGTACTGTACCGTCGCCGGCTGGCCCCCGATGGTCAGCACGCAGCTCGCCGGGCTTCCCGGCACCTCGATCGGTCCCAGCCCGCCTGCCACCGGCGCCGGGGCGCCATCCTGCATCGCTCCGTTCCGGGGCCCGAAGCCATTCCCCCAAAGCGCGTAGACCCCGCCGGCTTCGACCGTGCACTCGACGGCCGCGCAGCCCGCGCCATTGACCCACGCCACGCCGTTGGTGAACTCGCTCAGGAATGCGGAGGGCGCCGACTCCGCGATGGTCACGGTTTCGGGATTGCTCTCCACCCCGCCGCGGCTTACGACCACATCCACCGATGCGCCGGCGGGCGTCTCCCACGGCACCTGAAAATTGATCTGCGTGGGCGAGACGTAAGTCAGCGGCGCCGGAATGCCGTTCGCCGATACCGTCACGCCCGCGACGGAGGTGGGGAACGAGTCCGCGGGCGTGACCACGTGTTCCGCGTCCGCCAGCCCGGAGCCGTACACCGTCGCCAGGCTCCCCGGAGCGATCGTCCCCAGGAACGACGCCGCGTTCACCACGCGCCCTGGCGTAATCACCGGCGCGCCGGCGGCCACCGGCGCCGCCTGGTAAACCCGCACATAATCGACCAGCATGTCCTGCGGCGGGAACGGAGCGTTGGGATCCGGCGTTCCGAGAAAGCTCGTCGGGCCGCCGATCGCCAGGTTCAGCAGGAGGAAGAACGGGGCGTTGAACACCCACTTGGTGTTCGGCGGCAGTGAGGCCGGTGTAATGGCATGGTACGCGGTTCCATCCACGAACCACTGGATCGAATCGGGCGACCATTCGACCGCATACACGTGGTAATCGTTGTACACCTTCTGGCCGAACGGCAGCGTATAAGCCTGCGTCAGCCCGCCGCCGCCCGAGTAGCCGGGACCATGTGCGGTTCCGTTATTGACTCCCCCGTTGTTGTGGTACGTGCCGAAGTTCTCCATGATGTCGACTTCGCCGCACGCCGGCCACCCCACCGAGCCGATGCTCTCGCCGAGCATCCAGAACGCCGGCCATACACCCTGTCCGAAAGGCAGCTTGATCCGCGCGACGATGCGCCCGTATTGCCAGGTCCCATCTGTGGTGTGCGTCGATGCGCCGGGGCTGCCGGTCTGCAGCCGCGCGGAAGTGTAATGGCCCGCGCTATCGCGCAGCGCGCGAATCACCAGGTTCCCCTTGCCGTCCTGGAAAACGTTCTGCGGTGAGTTGGTGTAGGTCTCGAGCTCGCCGTTGCCCCAGACTCCGCCGCCAAGGTCGTAATTCCACTTCGCCGGATCGGGAGGACTTCCCGCCGGGCCGTTGAACTCATCGCTCCAGACGAGCTTCCAGCCGGCCACGGACTGAGCCGCGGCCGCGCCGCAAGCCAGGAACAGGCAAATCGAAACCGGGATCCTCCGCATCCGCTATCGCTCCTCCGCCAGCCGCGCGCCTTCCTTCAGCCAATACCGCCCGCTCCGCACGTCGCGGAACTCCTGCGTGGCGCCGCTCGGCCACTCGACGACCAGCCGCGGCGCGCGGTCCCGCGGCCCCAGCCCGAACGTCACCGGCAGCTCCGATTGCGAAAGATAGCTCGATCCGCTCTTCACGGTGCGCATCTGCTGCCCGTCGGGGGTCCATAGACGGACGACCGTCCCGATCCCGTCGCGGTTCGATTTCGTTCCGGTGACGCGCAGCCGCAGCCCGTGATTCCCATTGGCCAGATCGTTGCGATAGAGCAGCGCCGGACCCTGGTTGGTCGTGAGCAGCAGATCCAGGTCGCCGTCATTGTCGAAATCGCCGTATGCCAGGCCGCGCGCCACCTTCGGCGCGGCGAACTCCGCTCCGGCTTCGGCCGCCACATCGCGGAAACGCCCGCCGCCCTGGTTCAGAAAAAGGTGCGGCGGCTGCGCGTACCCGGTGTGGCCCTGCACGTCCCGTACCGTGGCATCGATGTGGCCGTTGGCTGCCGCCAGGTCGAGGCGGCCGTCCAGGTCGATGTCCAAAAAGGCGCAGCCGAAGCCGAGGGTGTTCCGCGAAGCGGCTCCAACGCCCGAGGTCATGGCGATATCCGCGAACGCGCCCGCCGATCCCGCGCGGTAGAGCGCCAGCATTTCGTTATCGAAATTCGTGATCGCGATGCCATTCGCGCCCGAATTGTCGAAATCCGCCGCGTCGATCCCCATGCCCGCCCGGGCGCGCCCGTCCTCGCTGAAGGCCACGCCGGAACGCACGCCGGTCTCCTCGAACGTGCCGTTGCGCAGGTTGTGATAGAGCTTGTTCGGCTGCGTGTCGTTGGCGACGGCGAAATCCGGCCAGCCGTCGCGGTCGTAGTCGATCAGCGCCACGCCGAGCGATTTCGAGCTGGTATCGAAAACGCCGCTCTTCGCGGTCACGTCCTCGAAGGTGCCGTCGCCGCGATTGCGGAACAGCCAGCAGGTGGCGCCGCGGTACGCTTCAGGCGTGCAATACGACTTGTTTCGGCCATCGAGGCTGCAAAACACATCGTGCTGCGCGGACCACTGCACGTAGTTGCAGACGAACAGATCGAGGAGCCCGTCGCGATTGTAATCGAACCACATCGCCGAGGTGCTGAACGCCGAGCGGCCCGCGAGGCCCGCCCGCGCCGTCACGTCGACGAAATGCCCCTTGCCGGTGTTCCGGAAAAGCCGGTTCTGCCCCACGGCGGTGAGGAGAATGTCCGGCCAGCCGTCGTTGTCGTAATCGCCCACCGCGATGCCCATGGCGTACATTTCGACGTCCAGCCCGGCCTCGCGCGTCACGTCGCGAAACGTGCCGTCGCGGTTATTGCGGTAGAGGCGCGGCGTCGTGCGCTGGCGCTTGTGGCCCGGCCAGTCGCAGCCGTTCGCGATCAGGATGTCCAGCCAGCCATCGCAGTCGTAGTCCAGGAAGGCGCAGCCGGGGCCCAGCGTCTCGGGCAGGTACTTGGCGCCGAACGCGCCGCTGTTGTGGCGGAAGTCGATACCCGCCGCGCGCGTCACGTCGGTCAGCCGCAAGCCGGGCCCGCGCGTGCCGGCTGCCGCCAGCGGCAGCGCGGCGGCCTGCCAGAACCATTGGCGGCGTGTGATTGCTCCGCTTCGCATAAGACTCAAGGAATGCTCGCCAGCCCGTTGCGGATAGCGTACACCACCAGCTCCGCAGTGTTGTGGATGTCCAGCTCCTGCATGATGTTGTTGCGGTGCACCGCCACGGTGTTGGCACTCAGATTCAGCACCGCGGCGATCTCCTTGTTCGACTTGCCGCTCACAATGAGCTGCAGCACCTCAAGCTCGCGCGCGGAAAGCCTATTCCGCGGCTCGCCCGCGGCCGCGAGCTCCAGTTTTGGATCCAGCACCTTCCGGCCCGCCGCGATCGCCTTCACGGCATCCACCAGCTCAAGATCCATCGCGTTCTTCAGCAGGTACCCGCGCGCGCCGGCGTCCAAGCAGTTCCGGACATAGGCGGGCTCGGAATGCATGCTCAGGATCAGGACCGCGATCTCCGGCGCGGCCTCCGTGATGCGCCGGGCGGCGAGCGCGCCGTTCATCTCCGGCAGCGCGTAGTCCATCACGATCACATCCGGCCGCTCGCGCAGCGCCAGCTCGATCGCTTCCGCGCCATCGCCCGCTTCCGCCACGACGCGAATCGAGGGCTCGTCCTCCAGCATGCGGCGGAAGCCGCGCCGCACGAGCAGGTGGTCGTCCACCAGCATGACTGTGATTTGCTTCTCAGCTACCCACTGCGACATGCGTCTCCTCCGCGGCGACCGGCGCCGACATTCTCACGAGCGCGCCACCGGCCGCGCCTTTCGCAAACTCGATGCTGCCGCCGGCCAGCTCCGCGCGTTCGCGCATCGACACCAGCCCCAGTCCCGCGCGGCCGGTATCCCGGAAGCCGGCGCCGTGGTCTTCGATCTCCAGCGTGATCCGCGCCGGGCTGCGCGTCAACCGGACCTCCACCTGCTTCGAACCCGAATGCCGCGCCACGTTGTTCAGCGCCTCCTGCAGCACGCGGTAGAGGTGGATGGCCAGCTCGCGCGGAATCTCGCCGCCCGCGCCGGACTTGGTGTACCGCACCGCGATGCCGGTGCGCCGTTCGAAAACCGGCAGGTAGGTATCGACCGCGCTCTCGAACCCGACCTCTTCGAGCATCACAGGATGCAGCGCCTGCGAAAGCGACCGCACCTTTTCGAGCGCCGCCTGCACGATTTCATGCACCTCCCGCAGCTCGATCCGCAGCGCCTCCGGATTCGCCGCCGCAAGCCGCCCGGCGCGCTGCAACATGGTTCCCACCGCCGTCAGGATCTGCCCGAAATCGTCGTGCAGTTCGCGCGAAATCGAGCGGAAGGTGCTCTCCTGCATCGAGATCAACTGCTGCGCGAGCTCGCTCCGCCGCCGCGAGAGCGTGGTCACGCGGTCGAACACGCGGCGATTGTAGCCGATGAGATACGCGCTCACGGCCGCCAGCAGCACGAGCATCGCGGTGAGAAAAATATAGAGGTTGCGCTCCACCTGCCCGTGGATCGCCTGTGTTCGCAAGGCCGCCTGCTCCTCGCTTTCGTTGTTTTGCACGAGCAGCCGCGAGACCGCCGCGCTCAGCGCCGCCTGCCGCGCCTGTAGCGAAAGCCGCACCTGCGCCCGCGCTTCGTCTTCATCGCGGGCCGCAAGGTCGAAGGTGCGGCCGAGCGCGTCCCAGAACTGCGCCACCGAGGACGCGAGGTATCGCGACTGATCGGCCGTCCGCCCCGCCGGTGCTACCGCGGCTTCGCGCGCCATCGCGTCCTCCAGATCGAAGCGGATGCGCTGGAACTGGCTCCGCCAGGCGGTGAGCGGGTAACCGTCGTGCGCATCCAGCATGTCGCGCATTCCCAGCCCAAGCAGGTTGAGATCGTTCTGCACCCGCACGAGCAGCAGCGAATCGCGCCGATTGCGGTCGATGATCTCGGTTTGCAGCCGGCGCAGCACGCGCAGTTGGGTCGCGGTGTAACCGGCGTAGAGCGCGAGCGCGATCAGGCTGCAAAGCAGCCCGGCGAGCAACCGTATACTGAGCGACTTCTTCGATTCCACGGAGCGATCCGTCCCCGTCAGCCTATGGCCTGCGGTGTGATCTTTATTATATGGGGCGCCCGGCGGAGGCGATGCCGGCCGCCGTGGGAGCGCGGGACAAATTTTGCAAAACGAACCCAAGGATGACTGTAGCGCATTGATATGGCACGACTTGGCGTCCAAAAAACGAACCCAACGCGAAGCCATGCGGCGCGCCCCGGGCCGATATCCGGTTTTTGCGAAACGAAGCCAACTTCCGGTAAATCCCTGACCCGCAGCCAACGGGCCCCGCTAACAGCAATACCACGCGGCCTCCGGGTGGAAGCGGGAGAAACGGCGTAGGCTGTAGACGGGCATGAGGAAATATTTGGGCTCCGGCTGTGACGCCTGCTTACTTGCCCGCCGGGACCGGCTGGACCTTCACGCCTTCCTGGATCACGTCGCCGGGGTTCGCGATGATGGTCTGGCCCTCGGCCAGACCGCCGGTTACATCGATGCTGTCCCCGTAGTCGCGGCCGACTTCGATTTTTTGCAGATGCACCGTGCCGCCGGCGTTCACCACAGCGACCTCCGTGCCTTCCGCGCGAACGATCAGCGCGTCGCTCGGGATGCGCAGCGGGGCGTTGGCCCTGGCGTCGCTCAGGTCGACGCGGGCGTACATGCCGGGGAGC
>DATGMB010000091.1:0-8535 GCA_035293845.1 Bryobacteraceae bacterium | reverse complement strand
CGATTCTGCGACGCTGGACTTCCGCAGTCCGATGGCCACGATCAAGGACGTTGCTGAGAAGGCCGGGGTATCGGCCGCCACTGTATCGTACGTATTGAACGAGTCGCGCAGGATGCGCCCGGAGACGGAGCAGCGTGTGCTCTGGGCGGCGCGGGAGCTCGGCTATCAGCCGAACACGTCCGCGCGCAGCCTGGCGCTCGGGCACAGCTCGATCGTCGGGCTGATCGTGCCCGACATGTTGAATCCGTTCTTTCCGGACGTGATGAAGAGCTTCCAATCCGAAGCCGCGCTCTACGGCATGGAGACGGTCGCGATCGACGGGAACAACGACTCCCACCGCACGCGCTACCACGTGGAGCGCCTGCTCAGCCTGCAGGCTCCGGCGATCGCCTTCCTGACTTCGCAGGTGGATGCCCCGCTGAAGGAGACGCTGGCGAAGCGGGGCGTGGCGGCGGTCTATTTCGGGTTCGACAGCGCGGGCGAAAAGATCTCCAATATTTCGGTGGAGCAGCGACAGGGCATCCGGCAGGCCATCGAGCACCTGAAGTCGCTCGGACACCGGAAGGTGGGGTTTGTCGGCGGGCCGGCGGACGGCATGTTCGCGCAGCGCCGCAAGGCGATCTTCCTCGAATGCGCGGCCGCGGCGGGCATGGAGACGCGCACGTTCGATTCCGATTTCACGGTGCAGGGCGGCTATTTCGGCTGCTCGCGCGTGCTCGGGAGCTTCGATGCCACAGCGATCCTGGCGGCGAACGACCTGATGGCGATCGGCGCTCTGCACTACGCCTACGACCGGCAGATTCCGGTGCCCGGCGCGCTTTCGATCATCGGCTTCGACGACATCATCTTCGCGCAGTACACCCAGCCGGCGCTGACGACGATCGCGATTCCGCGCGCGGAGATCGGGCGGCTGGCGTTCCAATCGCTGTGGAGCCTGATGCACGGCGCGCCCGGAGCGAGCCACGAGGTGGCGACGGATCTGGTGGTGCGGCAGACCACGGGCCCGGTGGCTCAATAGGGACCGCCCGTCCGGCGGCCGTTCCTTTTCACCGCGGAGGCGCCCGCTACGGGTGAACTCCGGACGCAGGGGTTACGTGGAGGAATACTGGCGGCGGAAGCTCGGCCGAAAGAGTTGACGGAACGAAGCCAATTGGGTCGGGGGTTGGTTGCGCGTCAACGGGTTGCGGGACGGGTTCGGCGTCAATCGGGTGGGGCGCGGGCTCGGCGGGATTTTCGATGGCGCTCTCGATGGGGGCGTCGAACTCCGGTTCGGCGGCGGCGAGTTCTTCTTCCAGCGCTTCGGCTTGGTCCTCCGGCTGGGCTTCCCGTTGGGCGCGGAGTTCGGCGAGTTCGCGGAGGGCCTCGCGGGTGGAGCGTTCGAGGGAGTTGATGCGGCGCTGGAGGCGCTCGAGCGGCTTGGAGAGGGCGAGGAACGCCTGACCGAGGGGGAACTTGCGGTCGAGTTCGTCCTTCGGATTGCGGAGCGGGGTGGCGGCGGTGACCTTGTGGTAGTGGCCCCAGAGCTGAACTTCGACGAAGGCCATGCGGCGGCTGATCCACTCGTTGCGGACGATGGCGTCGACGAGGTCGCGCTCGCGGGGCGTGGCGGGCTGGAACTCCTGGTGGTAGTCTTCGGTGAGCATTTCGAGCTCGTCGGGGTATTCGCCGCGGATGACGAGGTTCTCGGAGTAGAGCCCGGAACGGAAGGCGTTCATGCGGGAGTATTCCTTGCCGGCCTGGGTGCGGGGACCGGTGGACTTTTGCGCGTTGCGGCGGTTGGCCGCGATCTGTTTCTCGGATGCCATAACGATGTTTTTTCCTCTGAAGCCGGCAGTGGCCGTGCGGTTCAGGGATAGCACACGAGAGGCGCGGTTTGAGGGGGGTGGGGAGCGGAAGTGGTTGAGGGGCGGGGAGAAATATTGTTGCGGTTTCGGTGACGTTCTTTCTCACTTCCCGGCGCGGGCCGGCCATCGCTGGCCCCTACGGCTTCGGGGCTTTCAGGGTGGAATGCGCGGCGCTGAGGCCGTGGCGGCGGTCGGCCATGAGCTTCTCGATATCGGCGATCTCGATGGGGACGAACTGCGAGAGATTCTCGTAGCCGGTCTCCGTGATCAGCAGCATGTCTTCGAGGCGCAGGCCGAGGTGCAGGTCTTCGATGCGCATCTCGGGCTCGATGGTGAAGATCTCGCCGGGCTCGAGCGTACGGGTGGGCATGCGGACGTCGTGGACTTCCATGCCGACGCTGTGGCCCAGGCTGCCGCGGCCACTCTGCGCCTGCGCGCGGTAACGGTTGACGAACGCCTCCGCCGCGGTTTTGATTTTGGGATCGGTGAACCGGTATGCGGCCATGATGCCGTCCATCTTCGCCACCGCGCGGCGGATGACCTCGGCGGGCGTTTGGTGGACCGCGATCGAGGTCATGACGGCGCGGTAGAGCGCCAGGTAGATGCCGTAGTATTCCCGCTGCCAGGCGGTGAAGCGGCCGTTGGCGGGCCACACGCGCGTGACGTCCGATTGGTAGTACTTGTAGTCCGGGGCGTAGTCGAACTGGACGAGGTCGCCGTCGTCGAGGCGGCGCGTGTTGCGGTGGTAGTGGGTGTAGTACGTGTTGGGGCCGCTGCCGATCAGCGCGAAGTAGGCCGCGCCGAAGGCTCCGTACTTTTTGAAGACGAATTCCGAATCGGCCTGGAGCTCGTATTCGTACATGCCGGGGCGGGTGTCGCGCATGGCCTCCATGATGCCCATGCCGGCGATGCGCGTGGCTTCGCGGATCAACGCGATCTCTCGTGGGCTCTTGATGCCGCGGAGCTCGTTGAGGATCGGGTCGAGGTCGCGGATCTCCGATGACGGCGCGGCGGTTTTCAGGTGGGTGCGGAATGCCTCCTCGCGCGAGGGGCGGCCATCCCAGGGATCGTTCTTGTTGGCGTTCCAGAGGCGGTCGGGATCGCCCGCGGAGATGCTGCCGAGCACTTCGGCGCGGAACGGCGTGTAAAAGGTCCGGCCCTGCGCGGCGAATTCCTTCATGACGGTCTGGAAGTCGGCGCGCGGCAGCACGGCGTCCACGCCGGTCTGCCGCGCGGCGTCTTCGCCGGGAGAGAGGCCGGGGCCGAACATGGAGTTCTCGCGCTGGGCGTTGCGCGGGTTCAGGAAGAGCGTGGTCCTTTTCGTCCTGCCATCGAGGATGAGGATGGCGCGGGGTTCGACCACGCCGCAGAGATAGTGGAACTGATTGTTCTGGCGCAGGGGCATCTCGCCGGGAGGTTCGGTCGTGCCGAGGACGATGGCGACGGCGTCGCCGATCTTTTCCATGACCTTGGCGCGGCGGGCGGCGTATTCTTCGGGCGGAAAGACATCGGTGAAGACGGGCTGCGCGGCGAGGGCGGCGCAAAACGAGAGAAAGGCGAGAAGGGTACGCATCGTGGGGCCTGCGCTGCTATTGTGCCACGCGGAGCCAGTCGCGCAGGATGGCGGACTGCGCGGGCGTGGGCTGGGGCGAGGGCGAGAGGCGGTAGGTTTTGGAGACGTTGCTCACGAGATGGGCTTCGACTTCCTGCTCGGCGGCCGCGCGGCGGATGCGCAGGTGCAGGGTATCGCCGGCCTTGCGGGCGAGCAGGGCCGCGCTCAAGGTGACGGCGCTGGCGGGTTCGCTTTCGACCTGCAGGATGACGTCGTCCGGCTTCAGGGTCGCGCGTTCGGCCGGCGAGTGGGCGGCGACATCGGTCACGACGAGTTGGGTGGGCGACGCTCCGCCGCGCCCGCGACCGCCGCGTCCACCGCGTCCGGCGGCGAGGGCTTCGGCGGGCGGCAGTTCTTCGGTACGGGTGTCGAGTCCGAGGTAAGCGCCGGGGGCTTCCTGGGCGCTGAATTCCAGATTCAAGCCGGCGAGGGCGAAGTAGCGGGCGTAATCGACTTCGCGGCTGGTGGCGGCGTAATCGAAGACTTCGGCGAGACCGGCGCCGGCGGCACGCTCGCATTCGGCGCGGAATTCGGCATCGGTGAAGCCGCGCTCTTTCTCCTGGTAATAGGTTTTGTAGAGGCCGCGCATCACGTCATCGAGGGACTTGCGGTTGCCGCTCGACTCGCGAATCTTGAGGTCCAGCATGGCGCCGAGCATGGCGCCGTTGTTGTAGTAGGAGATGGTGGTGTTGCGGTCGCCGCCGACGCCGGAGCCGCTGTTCCAGGTGTTCCAGCTCGATTCGGTGGCCGATTGGTAATGGCGGCCGGGCGCATTTTCGAAGGCGCCGATGGCGGCGGCCATCTTGTCGAGATATTGGTCGGGCGTCATCAGGCCGGCGCGCGCCAGCAGCAGGTCCTGATAGTAGACGGAGAGCCCCTCGGAAACCCACAACATGTGGGTGAGGTTCTCCTGTTCGTAATCGAAGGGGCCGAGGGCGATGGGGCGGATCCGTTTGACGTTGAAGTTGTGGAAATACTCGTGGCAGACGTAGCTCAGCCAGCGGAGATAAGCGGCATCGGTATTGAGGCGGTCGCCGGCGAATTGGATGGAGGCGGAGTTCAGGTGCTCGATGCCGCCGTTGCCGCGGCCCATCATGAGAAACGTGTAGTGGCGGTACGGGATATCGCCCATCATGCGGGTGGCGGCCTCGACCATTCTTTGCAGGTCCGCGAGCATTTTCGGGCGGCTGACATCGGCTGCGACATTTTCGAGCGCGACGTAGTGCGGCACGCCTCCGACGCGGAAGTCGAGATATTCCTGGTTGCCCATGAGGATCGGGCAATCGTAGAGCACGTCGAAATCGGCGGCCTGAAACGTGCCCGGACGGCCCGGCGCGGGTTCGAGGCCGGTCGCGATCTGCTTCCAGCCCGCGGGCTCTTCGATGGTCACCGCGACCGGCAGATGGAGCGCTTCGGGGAGATAGACGAATACGCCTGAGGGCGAAAGATAGGCGCGGTCTTCGCCGATGTACGTGTTGGCGGCGAAGGACGTGGCGCCGAAGACGTCGTAATCGATCGCGACTGCGGGCGCGTTGCCGGCGGCGACGCGCCAGGTGTTCTTCGCGATCATTTCCAGGGGAAGCGGGCGGCCGGCGGCATCCGCGGCGCGGAAATTCGAGACGTTGCGGGCGTAATCGCCGATGCCGTAGTAGCCGGGCGACCAGGCGGGCATTTTGAAATCGTGGAGTTCGCCCGCGAGGCCTTCCGCGCGCAGATGGACATGGAGGGTGTGGGTGGCGGGCCGGGGGATGGAGACGGTGAAATCCATCTTCACCGGCGCGGCTGCGGCGAGGGTGGCGGTTGCGCAGAGAGCTAAGAGGCAGAGGGATGAGGGGCGAGGGGGCATCGAAGCGGAGTCTAGGGGAAGGGGCGGTGGGGTGTCAAGCGGGCGGAGGGCCCAACGAACGACAACTCAGCGCCCCCATCACCAGGCTTGTGGGTTCAAGGATGACGAGCATCGGCAGGGTGGCAGCACCGTCGTGCGAAGGACTAACTGCACGGCGGAAAAGACGCATTCATCGGGCACACTCCTCCTGCCTTGCAGCCGGCCACGGCGGAGCAATATGTGTTATTTGCAAGCAGGTGCGCTGCGATGCAGCAGGCACAACCCGTACAGGTAGGGTTAATCACTGCGATCACTTCAGGGGTGATACTCACGCCGTGAATCGCGAAAGAGCCGTCAATCCAGAAGTCCCAGGAGACGGGTTGGGTGGACAAATTGAAGGTCAGGGTTCCACCCGAACAATCGGGAAAAATTGTATAGCTGCCGACAGCCACCTCCTGCCGACTGCTGCCGGTACCCTGCACGTTGGATGTAGCTGTGATACTTAGGATGCCTTTCGGGCTCCCGTTCTTATCGGTTCCTACGCTCGCGATGAACTGCCCGGCGATCGTGTAGGGGGGAAACTCGCGGATGCCGTCGCCTGCGGTTGGGCCACTTGTGGTACTACATTGCCCCACCCCTTGAACCGGAAGGTTCCTTGCAGGATTTGAAGTGGATTGGTGAGGTCCGGTGGGCATTGGGCGCTCACTCGCGGCGCTACGAGCGAGGACGCAGCCACAAAAATCGTCGCTACGATCGAACACTTCATACTCACTCCTCTGAATCGAATTTCAGCCCCGGTTTTGCTGGCAGGGGAATTCTCACGCCGTTCAGCATCGGCGTCAAGCCGTTTCTTGGGGTCTACGCAATTTCTTGCGTGCCGAGGAACACAATCCGCCGAACCTCTGGCTGACTGCTGGTCTCTAAGTGCGGTCCGAGCGCGCGAGTTGCTTCTCTGGCTTCCGATCGGTCAGATGGATCGTCATCCGCTTGCCAAGTGCATGGGCAGCGCGTGCGAGGGTGCTGAGCGATACGGAGGTGTTTGCGGGATCGAGCAGCCGATCCAGTTGAGTCCGGCTGGTGTGGAGTTCGCGGGCAAGGGCCAGCTTTGTCTTGCGCTGTTTCTTCATCGCCTGTTTCAGTTGCCAGGCGATGACTCGCTTAATGGCGGCCGCTTCCACCTCCTCGCGGATTCAATCTTCTTCAAGGAAGCTGCTGAAGCTCGAACCGCTGTGGTCGAGTCTGGTATTCGTTTCATGCCCTCTCGTGTCCGCGGTTGTTCTTCGGCGCAATTTCAAGATCGCTGTCGGGCGTCTGGCAGGTCTCTTTCATGAAGGCGTGCAACAGGACCA
Organism: Bryobacteraceae bacterium; assembly: GCA_035293845.1. GTDB lineage: Bacteria > Acidobacteriota > Terriglobia > Bryobacterales > Bryobacteraceae > DATGMB01. The sequence continues at coordinate 1,905 of DATGMB010000091.1, read as the reverse complement.
TCCGCTGCCTCCCATCGATGTGGACGAGGTTCACCGCCTGCCTCGATCCGAAGGAGGATGGCCGCCACGCGCTTTTTCGCGCCGCCGGAAAGCTTCGGCGTAGGGTTTTACGATTGACTCCCGGCAGCGGAGCGGGCGGGAGCGGCGTTCATCTCGCTTGCCGTGCAGGCAACTGTGGCGGCAAAGTGAGAATGTCGTGTTTGGGCAAAGTAGAAATGTCGTCTTGACGGTCCCAAGCTGTAGGGATGCAGGAAGGACAACTACTGATGACGCAGGCCGATCGTGACCGACTGGTCGTCCTGAAGAAGGCCCAGCAGCGGCTAATCACACAGCCGCAGGCGGCAGAGGAGCTGGAGATGAGTGTCCGGCAGGTGCAGCGATTGCTCGCGGCGTTGAAGACGGGTGGGGACCGAAGCGTGGTGCATGGGCTATGGGGCAAGCCGTCGAACCGGAAGATCGACGAAGCCGTGCGGGTTGAGGCGGTGCAAATCTTGTCGAAGCCGGTCTACGCAGGATTCGGCCCCACGTTAGCGGCGGAGTATTTGCGCAACAAGCATGGCATCGAGGCGAGCAAAGAGACGGTGCGGCAATGGATGATCGCAGCGAAGCTATGGCGCAGCCATAGGCAGAAAGAGCCGCAGATTCATCTGTGGCGACCGCGGCGCAGCCGGTTTGGTGAGCTGGTGCAATGGGACACCAGCGAGCACGATTGGCTGGAAGGGCGCGGGGAGAAGCTGTACCTGATGGCGATGATCGACGATGCGACGAGCCGGCTGTGGGCGCGCTTCGTGCGACATGATTCGACCGAAGAGAACATGCGGCTTTTGTGGGCATACCTGGAGAAGTTTGGGCGGCCGCTGATGTTCTATACGGATAAGGCGAGCCTGTTCCGGAACAACCAGAAGCGGCGGAAGGAGGAGCCCGGCGTGGACCAGGACCCGGTGGACATGCCGCCGACGCAGATCGGGCGGGCCTTGCAGGAACTGGCGATCGGCTGGACGGCGGCCCATTCGCCGCAAGCCAAAGGACGGGTGGAACGCAATTTTGCGACGGCTCAGGACCGGCTGGTCAAAGGGATGCGGGTGGCGGGGGTGAAAACGTTGGAGGAAGCCAATGCGTACCTGCTAGATGATTACCTGGCGTGGTGGGAGCGGGAGATGACGGTCGAGCCCGCGAACCCCGACGACGCCCATCGGCCGCTGGAGAAGAGTCAACATCTGGCCGCTTCGTTGAGCTACGTGGAGACACGCCAGGTGCGGCCCGACTACACCTTGCGCTGGGATGGGAAGTTGTATCAGATCGAGCGGCGGGCGGTGGTAAGCGGATTACGGGGAGCTACGGTGCGGGTGGAGAAGCGATTGAATGGATCGTTGGCGGTGCGCCATGCAGAGCGATATCTGCCGATTGAGGAAGTCGCCGTAGCCGAGCGGCCGATACCCGCGACGTCCCGCAAAAAGCCACCGGCGCCCTCGGGCCCACGGGGAAAACGATGGAACAACGATCTGCTGTTCGAAAAAGGGCCTAAGCTTTGGCAAGCGATCCAGGCATCCGGCCATCGCCCGGAGGTGGCCGAATGAAAGGGGCAGCGGCCAGCCTTGCGTTTTGCAGGCATCGCGGAATCTATCGGTCCGATGGAGACCAAATCCACTGTAACCCGAGGGTGGGGTGCCGCCTCCCGTTGGTCGGCCCCCGGCCCCCGGTAAAAGACGCGACGGAAGGTGCGCGTCTTGGCTCATCGTCCGCGATGAGTTCCGGCCGGCTATTCCTCGATCGGGTTGCTCGCCAGCAGAGCCCGTCTCCGCTTCACCGGCAGCCCGAGCGTAACACGCACTCCCGGTACGCTAGGGCCAAAGACGACGTTTCTACTTTGCCAGGAGCACGACATTTCTACTTTGCCTTGACATG
>DATGMB010000090.1:0-34882 GCA_035293845.1 Bryobacteraceae bacterium | reverse complement strand
GCCCGAATCTGCTCCAGACTCGTCGCTTCGGAATCGTCCATCCTGATGGTCAACTCCCAGCATCCCCGACCTGCCCCTCAGGCTCATCTTGTATGAGAATCCAAGCCCGATTTCAGGCTCATCTTGTATGAGAAAAGAGTGAGGTGAAGTGGGTCGATCACGGCCAGAAAGCGCCGCCCAATCCGCAGGCGCAGCGTACGGAGACCGGCCGCGAATCGGGCGAGCGGCAGCCGGCGCGTCCGCCGGCGGCGGCAGAGCGCGATGTGCGCCTGTTCCAGCCGGTGTGGTCGGAGGACGGCACGAAGGCCGCGATCCTGGCCCGCGCCGCGGATAACAAGGACCGCTGGATTCTGGCGCTCGACCCCGCCACCGGCAAGACGCGGGTGCTCGCTCACGACCACGACGATGCCTGGGTCGGCGGCCCCGGCGCGACGACTCTCGGCTGGCTCGCCAACGGCCGCGAGGTCTATTTTCAGAGCGAGCGCACCGGATGGTCGCACCTTTATGCCGTGCCGTTCGAGGGCGGGGAAGTTCGCGCCCTGACTTCGGGCAACTGGGAAGTGCTCGGCGTGGCGCAGTCGCGCGACCGGTCGCGCCTGTTCCTCACGGCGAGCAAGGACAGCCTTTATGAACAGCAGGTGTACGAAATGGACGGCAACGGCGGTCCGCTCACGCGGCTGACCGAGGCGCCGGGCAAACACACACCCGTGGTCTCGCCAGACGGCCGCTGGATCGCCGACGTCTACTCGTATACCAACAAGCCGCCCGAATTGTACGTCCAGGAAGCGCGCGCGATGGCGGCCAGCCGTAAGCTGACGAACTCGCCCGCGCCGGAATTCTGGGATTATGCGTGGCAGGATGCTCCGATCGTCACGTTCACGGCGCGCGACGGCGTGGCGGTTCCGGCGCGGCTCTACAAGCCCGCTCATGCGCGTCCCGGCGGCCCCGGCGTGGTGTTTGTGCACGGCGCCGGGTACCTGCAGAATGTCGACCGGAAGTGGTCGACGTATTACCACGAATACATGTTCCACCACATCCTGATGGAGCGCGGCTTCGCCGTGATCGACGTGGAGTACCGCGGTTCGGCCGGCCACGGCCGCGACTGGCGTACCGCGATTTACGATCACATGGGCGGCAAGGATCTCGACGATATCGTGGATGCGGCCCATTATCTGGCGTCCGCACAGGGCGTGGATCCCAAGCGGATCGGGATTTACGGCGGCAGCTACGGCGGCTTCATGACGTTGATGGCGATGTTCACGCAGCCGGACGTATTCGCCGCGGGCGCCGCTCTGCGGCCGGTGACCGACTGGGCCCACTACAATCACGGGTACACCTCCGACATCCTCAACGTGCCGCAGAGCGATCCCGAGGCCTACCGGCGCTCGTCGCCGATCTATTTCGCGCAGGGACTGAAGGGCGCGCTGCTGATTTGCCACGGGATGGTCGATACGAATGTGGAATTCCAGGATTCGGTGCGGCTGGTGCAGCGGCTGATCGAGCTGCGCAAGGAAAACTGGCAATTGGCGGTGTATCCGGTGGAGAATCACGGCTTCGTGCAGCCTTCGAGCTGGGCGGATGAGTATAAGCGCATTCTCAAGCTGTTCGAGACGAATCTGGCGGCGAAGTGAACGGCGCAGCGAGGCAGGATCGCGATGCGGGCACGGTAAAGTAGAGTAGTGTCCACCGCACCCCGAAAGCGCCGCCAAGCTGCATCCGGGCGTCCGGCCGTGGGCACACCTGCGCCCCAGCCCGAGCGCGCGGCAGTTCCGGGCGGGCCATTGGCCTATGCCGCGGCCGCAGCCGTAGCGCTGGCGCCGTGCTTCTGGCAATCGCGCATCCAGGCGGGAGACCTGGGGAGCCACATCTATAATGCGTGGCTGGCGCAGCTCATTCAGCAGGGCAAAGCGCCGGGTCTGGCGATCGTCCCGCAGTACACCAACGTGATGTTCGATGTGCTGTTGAGCGTGCTGTTCAACGCGTTTGGCGCCGCGGCAGCACAGCGCATCGCGGTGGCGCTGGCGGTTCTGGTCTTCACGGGCGGCGCATTCGCGTTCTGCCGCGCCGTAAGCCGTAATGCGTGGACAGTCCTGCCGCTGCTGATTGCCGTGGCCTATGGCTGGACGTTTCACATGGGCTTCTTCAACTTTTACCTGGGCCTCGGCTTCTGCTTTTGGGCGCTGGCGGCGGGGTGGGAGCTACGGCCCAAGGGGCTGGCCGTGGCCGCCGCGTTTTTCGTGTTGGCGCTGGTAGCCCACGGACTGGCGGTGCCGTGGGCGGCGGCGCTGCTGATCTGGAGATGGGCGGCGCGCCGCTGGAAATCCGCGCGCTGGGTCCTGTTCGGGCTGGCGCTGGCGGGCATCGTGGTGCTGCGGATCGCGTTGGGGAGTCTGGTTCAGGCGCGCTGGGATCCCTACCAGCCGCTGTACGCGACCGGCGCCTTTCAGCTTTGGGTTTACGGCACGCCCTTCCTGTGGGCGGCGGCGGCGCTCGGGCTGCTCTGGGTGGCGCTGATCGCCCTGCGCGTGGCCGCTGAGGGCGCGGGTACGGTCTTTTCGAGCGACCTCTTCATGATCTCCGCCCTGACCGCCGCCGGCATCCTGCTGATCCCCAACACGGCGTTTCTGGCGGCGTATCATCACCCGCTCGTCTACATTACCGAGCGGATGTCGCTGGCGCTGGCCGTATGCCTGTGCGCGCTGGCGGCTCCGGCCACGCGGCGAGCCTGGCAGGAATACGCCGCGGCGGCCGTGGCGCTGCTTTTCTTCGCTCTGCTCTATCCGGCCGAGGCGGCGCTCAACCGCTTCGAAGACGCGGAGGCCGCCGTGCTGTCCGGCCTGCCGCAAGGCGCGCGCGTCATCAGCAGCGTGGAAGCGCCTTACATCCAGGTGATCGCGCTGACTCACATGATCGACCGCGAGTGCATTGGGCGCTGCTACAGTTACGCCAACTACGAGCCGGCAACGGGCCAATTCCGTATCCGGGTCACCGGCCCGGAGAACATCGTGGCGCCGACTGACGGGGAATCCTCGGCATTGCAGGGCGGAATCTACGTGGTGCGACCGCAGGACCTGCCGCTCTACCAAATCTTCGTGGATGCCTACGGCCAGTTGCACCTGCGCAACCTGCCTGCCGGGCGGCAGAACGGACTGACGGCCTGGACCGGGCTGGGCAAGTAAAAATATTTGACCCACGCATTGGGAAGGCTGTCGATTCCCGGCGGCCTGCGCGTCGTAGGTTCAGGAGGCAAACCATGCAATACCTTTTGCTGATCTACGAAGACGAAAAACACTGGGAAAATGCCGATTACAGCTCACCCGAGGTCGCTGCCATTATGGGCCAGTATCAGGCCTTTGGCAAAGAATATGCCGCCGCGATCCAGGGCGGAAATGCGCTGCAGCCCACCAGCACGGCGAAGACCGTCCGCGTGCGGGATGGGAAGGCAGTGGTGAGCGACGGGCCGTTCGCGGAAACCAAGGAGCAACTCGGCGGGTATTACCTGGTCGAGGCGAACAGTGCGGAAGAGGCAGCCGCGATGGCCGCCAAGATTCCGGGCGCGCGGACGGGGTCGGTCGAGGTGCGGCCGATTCAGACGTTTTCGTGAACCGAGAGAGCCGCGCACCGCTCCCTGACGGTCGCGGCTCTGTTCTCTTGCAGGATCGTGGTTTCGGAGAGCGTTCATGCAATACCTGTTGCTGATCTACGAAGACGAGAAGCGCTGGGGCAAAGCCGGTTACGCTTCCCCCGAATTCGCCGGGATCCTGGGCGAGTACCGGACCTTCGGGAAGGAATACGCGGCCGCCATCCAGGGCGGCAAGGCGCTGCAGCCGACGGAGACCGCGAAGACTGTCCGCGTGCGCGATGGAAAGGTGCTGGTGAGCGACGGGCCGTTCGCGGAAACCAAGGAGCAGCTCGGCGGTTTTTATCTGGTCGAGGCGGACAGCATGGACGAGGCCGCCGCAATTGCCGCGAAGATTCCCGGCGCGCGGTACGGGTCGATCGAGGTGCGGCCGATTCAGAAGTTTTCGTGAACGGCCCTACTCCACGGTCACGCTCTTAGCGAGGTTGCGGGGCTGGTCGACATCGCAGCCGCGGCGGACGGCGACGTGGTAGGCCAGCAATTGTAGCGGCACGATCTCGAGAATCGGCGCGAGCAGATCGCTGGTCGGCGGCAGCTCGATGACGTGATCCGCCGTCTTACGCGCCTCCTCGTCTCCCTGCGTGACCACCGCCACGACCAGGCCCTCCCGCGCCTTGACTTCCTGGATGTTGGAGAGGGTTTTCTCGTAAATCACACGGCTCTCCTCGCTTGCCGGGTCGCGGGTGGCCAGCACGACGACCGGCAGGTTCTCGTCGATCAAGGCGTTCGGCCCGTGCTTCATTTCGCCGGCGGGGTAGCCCTCGGCGTGAATGTAGGAGATTTCTTTCAGCTTGAGCGCGCCTTCGAGAGCGATGGGGTAGTGAATCCCGCGGCCGAGGAAGAGCGCGTCATGGGAATGGTGCAGGCTGCGGGCCAGCGATTCATAAACCGCGTCATGGCTGAGCACGGTCTCGAGCTTTCCGGGAATCCGCAGCAGCTCCTGCACGAGGCACCGCCCGACGCTTTCATCGAGGCGGCCGTTGGCCTGCCCGAGGTGCATGGCGAGGATGAACAGCGCCGTTAATTGGCAGGTAAACGCCTTGGTGGAGGCTACGCCGATCTCCGGCCCGGCGTGCGTGTATAGCGTGCCGGCGGCCTCGCGCGTGATCATGGAGCCGACCACGTTGCAGATCGCCAGCGTCTTCGAGCCCTTGCTTTTCGCCTCGCGCTGCGCCGCCAGAGTATCGGCGGTCTCGCCGGATTGCGAGATCACGATGGTCAGGGTATCGGGGCTGATGATCGGATCGCGATACCGGAACTCGCTGCCGTAATCCACCTCGACGGGCAGCCGCGCCAGGCGCTCGATCATGAACTTGCCGGCCAGTCCCGCGTGCCAGCTCGTGCCGCAGGCGATGATCTTGACTTGCCGGATGCGGGCGAACTCGGCGGGCGTGATGTCCATCTCATCCAGGAAAATGCGGCCGGTTTCCTGGCCGACGCGGCCGAGCGTGGTGTCCCGGACGGCGCGGGGCTGTTCGTAAATCTCCTTCAGCATGAAATGCTGATAGCCGCCCTTTTCCGCCTCGATGGGGTTCCAGAGAATGTGCGAAACCTGGCGCGTGACGGGGCGCCCGTCGAAGTCGCTCAACTGCACCCCGGCCGGCGTGAGCACGGCCATATCGCCATCGGCTAGGAAGAACATGTCCTGCGTGTGGGCGAGGATGGCGGGGACGTCGGAGGCCACGAAGTATTCGTTGTCCCCGAGGCCGATCACGACCGGCGGCCCGGAGCGCGCGGCGACGATCTTGTGGGGCTCGGACCGCGAGACCACCGCCAGCGCGAAGACGCCGGAGAGCTGCTTGACCGCCGCGCGGACCGCCCGTTCCAGGTTGCCCTCGAAGTACTTTTCGACCAGGTGCGCGATGACTTCGGTATCGGTCTCCGTCTTGAACTCGTGCCCCTCGGCCTGCAATTGCTGCTTGAGCGGCAGGTAGTTTTCGACGATGCCGTTATGGACGACGACCACATCGCCCTTACAATCGCGGTGCGGGTGTGCGTTCTCTTCGGTGGGCCGGCCGTGCGTCGCCCAGCGGGTATGGCCGATGCCGAAGAGGCCGTCCACCGGGTTGAGCTGGATCGCCTGTTCCAGGTTGCGCAGCTTACCCTTGGCGCGGCGCACTTCGAGCTGCTGGTCCTCGCAGTAGACGGCCAGGCCGGCCGAATCGTAACCGCGATACTCCAGCCGTTTCAGGCCTTCCAAAATGATGGGCACCGCCTTCTGATTGCCGATATAGCCGACGATTCCGCACATCCCTTCATTATACGGGCCGGGGATTCCCAAGCCGGTGTCCATTCTTACTAAGCAGTACCGGGGTAAGGGGCGCCCGGGAGGGTAGAGAAGGCCGCCGGGGAAATTCGCTTCCGGTCAAAAATCCGTTGACTCTGCGCGACGTTAGCGTTATATTTCCAGGAAATTGCGTTCAGTTGCTCACTGATGCCGGGAGGTATCCTCATGCAGCGCTACGCCGCGTTTTTCTGGATGCTCGCCTGTTCGGCGGTGGCATCCGCACAGGTCAATGGATCGATCACCGGCACCGTCACCGATCCCTCGGGAAGCGCCGTGGCCGGCGCAACGGTCCGGATTACGTCGGAGGCCACGCACGCCGTCCTGACGAATACCAGTGATTCCGAGGGGAATTTCATCTTCACGGCGGTCCTGCCCGGCATCTACACGATTAGCGCCGAGCATCCCGGCTTCAAGAAATTCCAGAAGGAGCATGTTGAGCTGACGCCGGGCGGCCGTCTCTCGGTGGGCACCCTCGCGCTCAGTGTCGGCGCCGTGAATGAATCGGTTACGGTGCAGGCGGAAGGCGCGACGATCCAGACGGCATCCAGCGAGCGGGCGGGCATTGTGACGAGCGAGGAAATCAAGGACCTCACCGTCATCAATCGCGATTTTACGACGTTCGCGGAGCTGCAGCCGGGCGTCGTGATCAACGTTTCGCAGAGCGTGCAGACGTTCAGCGGCAACAACACCTTCAACGTGCTGGGCGGGCGCAGCACGGGCAACAACATCATGGTCGACGGCATGCCGACCAATAACACGAACCAGGGCAATGACAACACCACCATCAGCCTGGATAGCACCCAGACGGTCGAGGTTAAGGTCGCGAATTTCCAGGCCGAGTACGGGCGCAACAACGGATTTACCGTGATGGCGGTGAGCAAGAGCGGCGGGTTGCAACTGCACGGCGGCGCATATTATTACGACCGCAACGAAGCCTTCAACGCGAACAATTTCTTCAATAACCGCACCGGCACGCCGCAGACTCCGCTGCGCATCAATTATGCCGGCGGATACCTCGGCGGGCCCCTGCACATTCCGCGCGTCCCAGCCACCAGGGGCAAGATGTTCTTCTTCATCGCGATGGAGAACATCGCCGAATTGCGGCCCAAGGGACAGGTGGATGTGACCGTGCCGACGGCGCTCGAGCGGCAGGGGGACTTCAGCCAATCCGGCTCCAACGCGAAGCCGATCGCCGCCGGCGGCAGCCCGGTGACCATCAAGGACCCCACGACAGGAACGCCATTCCCTGGGAATGCCGTTCCGGCAAGCCGCATCATCCCGTCGCTGCAGAACTACCTGAACCTGCTGCCGATGCCGAATTTCCTGAACTACGCCGTCTCGAAGGGCGCGTACAATTACATTTTTCAGGAGAGCCTCCACGTGCCGAAATGGCTGGACAGCGCGCGGCTCGACTATAACTTCAGCGATCAAACCCAGATGTTCGCGCGGTTCAACTACTGGCACGAGGACCAGCAGGGCAGCGCCGTATCGGCCTCGAATACGAGTTGGGGATGGCTGGATCAGCATTACACCGCGATCACGCCCTCGGGCGTCGTGAATCTGACGCATATCTTCTCGCCGACGCTGGTCCTGCAGACCGTCGCCAGCTACTTCCAGTTCAGCGAAGCCGGTCCGCCGCTTTCGAATGCGGACCTTGTCGCCAGGGAGCGCCAGACGGTGGGCTTTACGATCCCGCAGCTCTTCCCGCAAGTCAATCCGTACAACCTGGTTCCGGCTGCAACATTTGGCGTGAGCGGCTCCGCCAATCCGTCCTACGCCGGGCGCTTCCCGCTGCAGGGCGTGGAGAACATGTGGAATCTGAGCAGCAGCCTGACCAGGATCGCGGGCAGCCACACGGTCAAAATGGGGATTTATCCGGAGCACTGGCTGGCAATGAAAGGGAAGAATGCCTCGGCCTTCGCCGGCAGTATGAATTTCACGCAGGATAGCAGCAACCCGATCGACACCGGCTACGCTTACAGCAACGCCCTGCTCGGCTCACTCGACCAATACACGGAGTCCTCGAACCGCTACCCGATGTACGAGTACAACACCACTGTCGAATGGTTCGTGCAGGACACGTGGAAGGTGAATCACAAGCTGACAGTCGATGCCGGCCTGCGCTGGGGTTGGGGCACGCCGTGGCACGGGCCGGTGTACGAAGAAGCGGCGTTTGTGCCGTTTACGTTCAACCCGCAGCAGGTGGTGAAGCTCATTCAGCCGGCCCTGGTGAACGGCAAACGAGCGGGCCTCGATCCCTTCACCGGCGCCATCCTGCCGGCCACTACGATTGGGGCGATCGCGCCGGAGTCGGCCAATCCGATCAACGGGATCGTGGTGCGCAGCAAAGATCCCAGCTATCCGGAAGGGATGCGCAAAACGGGCGGCATCAAGACCGCGCCGCGTTTGGGCTTTGCCTGGGACCCGTTCGGCAGGGGCAAAACGGTGATCCGCACCGGCGGCGGCGTTTTCTACAACTTTCACGAAGTGGACAACTACGGGTACGGGTATGAGTACAATACCCCGCCGCTGCAATATAACCCGATCATTTACTACACGAACATCAATGAGCTCCAGAGCGCGCAGGGCTACAACTTTCCCGGCAATGTGGACGGGTTCGATGTGAACCGCCCTGTGCAGAAGACTTATAACTTCAGCTTCGGCGTGCAGCAGGACCTGGGATTCGGCACCGTTGCGGATGTAGCATACGTCGGCGCGCTCGGCCGGCATTTACTGGAGGGGGAGAACCTGAACTCGACGCCGCTCGGCACCAACTGGCTCGCCTCCAGCCTGGATGCCACCAACGGGAATAAAGTGCTGCCCTCACAGTTCCTGCGCCCATACCTCGGCTTTGGTAACATCACGTATTACCTCTACGCCGGGAACACGCATTACCATTCGCTGCAGGCGGCGGTGCGGCGGCGGTACAAGGGAAATCTGACCTACGGTGTCATCTGGACATGGTCCAAAGTGATGGATTACTCGGATACCGACACCTCGTCCAGCACGACCAACGTCAGCTCGCTGATCAATCCAGCGGTTTGGAACTACGGACCCGCTTCCTACGACCACACCCACATCTTTCGCGTCTACTGGAATTACAATCTGCCCAAAGCCACGGCGCTGGTCAACAACAAGATCGTGGCGGCGCTGTTCAATCATTGGCAGATCTCGGGGATCTACACGGCGCAGAGCGGCGCGCCTCTGGGGGTGAGCTACAGCTATTCGCCGTCGCAGGATATCACCGGCTCGACCGATAGCGGCCGTCCAATCGTCGCCGGGAATGCCGTTCTGCCGAAATCGCAGCGGAGCATCAACGAGGCCTTTAACACCGCGGCCTTCATCCCGCCTTCACCTGCGATGTGCGAGGTCGCCAATCCGCCGTTCATCTGCTGGGGAAACGCCGGGAAGGTCGCGTTCCGCGGACCGGGCATCAACAATTGGGACACCTCGCTGTTCAAGAACATGCCGTTTCAGGAAGGCCGGGTGAACGCGCAGCTTCGCGTGGAGGCGTACAACGTCTTCAACCATACGCAGTTCACAAGTGTGAACACGTCGGCCACGTTCAACCCGGCCACCGGCGTCCAGACCGCCGGCACATTCGGGCAGTACACCGCGGCGGCCAATCCACGGCAATTGCAACTGGCGCTCCGGGTGATGTTTTGAGCGCGGAATCATTCACTGCGTCTCAGCGCCTCTGCGTCAAAATACTCGGCCGACTCACAGGCGCTTCGCGACGATCAGCGTAATATCGTCCGCTTGCGGCGCGCCGGCGACGAATTCGGCCAACGCCTGCGTAACGGCGGTGACGATCGCGGCGGCAGGCTCGCCGCGGTGCCGGCGCAGGACCTCGATCAGCCGCTCCTCGCCGAACTCCTCGTAGTTGTGGTTGGTGGCCTCGGTCACGCCGTCGCTGTAGATCACGAGCAGGTCGCCGGGATCGAGCCGCGTCTCCATCTGGCTGTAGGGCGCGATGGAGAGGATTCCCAGCACAGGGCCGCCGCCTTCCAGCATCTCGGCTTCTCCCGAATGGCGCATGACGATGGGCGGATTGTGCCCGGCGTTGGCGAACGCCAGGTTTCCAGCCGGATCGAGCACGCAGAAGAAGAACGTGATGAAGCGATTGCTCGGGCACTTCGAGCAGGTGGCTTTATTCAGCCGCGCCATGAAGGCGCCGAGATCGTGCGGATCTTCCGCCAGCACCTGCACGCGCGCCTGCAGCGCCATCATCATGAGCGCGGCGGGCATTCCCTTGCCGGAAACATCGCCGAGCGCGAGCGCCACGCGGCCGTCGGGATACGGGAAGAAATCGTAGTAATCGCCGCCGACGGTCCGGCAGGCGGCGTTAAAGCCGGCGAGATCGGCGTGGTCGACGCGCGGGGCGCAGGCGGGCAGCGTGCCCTTCTGAATCTCCGCCGCTTGGCCGAGATCGCGGCTGACGATGCGCTCCGCCTCTTCGGCGCTGGCGAGCAGCGCGCTGACGATCTTGAGCGCCGCCTGGTTCCCCATGATCGTGAGGAGCCAGAGATCATCTTCGTTGAATTCGCGCAGCACGTAGGACGAGTCCACGTAGAGCAGCCCGACGATGCGATCGCTGGTCTGTAGCGGCACCGCCATCATGGTGTGCACCTTCTGCTCCACGATGCTCATCCGCGCCTTGAAGGCGTCGTCGAGGCCGGTATCGCGCACCAGGATGGACTTCTTCTCATGGAGCACGCGGTCGCGCAGGGTGGTGCTGATGCGGAAGCCTTCGCCCTTGTGGGCGCGCGGAACGAGGCGGTCGCCTTCGAGCGTCAGTAGCACGCCGCGCTGGGCGTTGACGGCCTCAATGGCGAGGTCGAGGATGCCCTGGAACAGTTCCTCGATCGGACGGTTCTCGGCGAGCACCTGTCCGGCGCGAATCAGCGCCTGGATGGGCGAGGCGCCCTTGCGCGCCCCGCGCTCGAGCACCATCGTCTGATTGGAGAGCGCGCCCTCCAGGCTGGTGACGACGGTGGAGGTGCTGGGCGCGTCGTGTTCGCCCTCGAAGACCACCATACCGGCCTGCGAATCCACCCCATCCGGCGCATAGACGACCACCAGGTGGCCGGCGGTGATGCGGTCGCCGGGCTTCAGGAGTAGCCGGGCTTTCAGCGGAATGTTGTTGACGAATGTGCCGTTCTTGCTGCCCAGATCCTGGACGGTCCATTCGCTTCCGTCCGATTCGAACACGAAGTGCTGGCGGGAAAGGCCGGCGTCCTCGGGGAAGCAGAGCTCGGCGGCGCTGGATCGTCCGACCGTGAGGCGTTCGCCGGCGAGCGGGACGGTGCGGGTCTGGCCGTCGGGAGACTGGATCAGCAGGGTGGGAGTCATGCGTGTAGTGTACCGCCGGCGCAAGAATGCAGGGCGGCTACGGATGCGCGGCGGTCCACACCGCCACGGCGAGCGCGGCCAATCCCAGAAAACTGCCGAACGGGAGCGGATAGCTGGACGCATCCTTCTTCGTGATCCAGATGTAGAGCAGCCCGATCACCGAGCCGGCCAGCGAACCGTATAGCATCGCCTCCAGCGTCGGCAGCAGTCCCAGGAAGGCGCCGACCATCACCATGAGCTTTACGTCGCCGAATCCCAGTCCTTCGCGGTGCCGGAGCTTCAGGTAGAGCCAGCCGCCACCCCAGAGGAAGAACGCCGGCAGAAAGGCGCTGATCGCGGCCGTGGCGAGCCATTCCATCCGGCCCGGCGGCACGCCGCCGAGGAGCAGCAGCGGGAACAGCGCCGCGTCATCGTGGAGCGGCACGAAGGCGGCAAATGCCATTCCGGCGAGCGCGCCCCCGAGGGTCAACTCGTCGGGAAGGATGCGCTTTTCGAGATCGGAGAAGACGAGCGCGATCAGAATAGCCCCCAGCACGCACATTTTGGCCGCCAGCGCGGTGGCGCCGAGGGTCCGGACAAAGTAGAAGAACACTGCGCCGGTGAACAGCTCTACCGTGGGATAGCGCAGCGAGATGCGGCATCCGCAATAGCGGCAGCGCCCGCGCAGCGCCAGGTAGCTCAGCAGCGGAATGTTGTCGTACCACGGAATCATCTTCCGGCAGCGGACGCAATGCGACCGCGGACGCACCACCGAGCGGCCGCGCGGCCAGCGGTGAATACAGACATTCAGGAAGCTGCCAATCAATAATCCGAAAACGAGCGCGACGAAGGATTCCATTCAGCCAAGTACCTGCCGGTATACTTCCATGGTACGGTGTACCATCCGGTCCACCGTGAAGTTTTCGATGACGCTGCGCCGGGCCGCTTCCCCCATGCGGCGCGCCAGGGCGGGATCGCAGGCGAGGCGCCGCATGGCGCCGGCGATGGCCGCAGCGTCGTTTTCGACAAGCAGTCCGGTTTCGCCATCCCGCACGATTTCCGGAAGGCCGCCCACCCTGCTGGCGATCACCGGCACCCCCGCGGCCATGGCCAGCAGCGCGGCCGAGCCGAGGCCTTCGCTGTGGCTGATATAAACCAGCGCTCCAGCGCGCGGCAGATCGGCTTCCAGATTGGCGGATGGGGTGAGCTCCACGCCGGCGAGGCGCGCGGCTTCCGCGGCGAGTGCCGATCCTTTGGCCGGGTCCGCCGTATTGGCGGGAGTGAGCATCGCGCCGCCGGGCTCTGCGGGGGACTCCGCGCGTGGCTCCAGGACCGGGACGCCATCGTAGACGACGGAGATCTTCCGCTCCGGCACCCCGCCCGCCAGCAGCACGGATTTCACATATTCCGAAACCGCGATATAGCGGTTGGCGCGCCGGTACTTCCAGCGCGAGCGAATCGGGAACGCCACGCGCCGCGCGACCACCAGCGGCGGCCCCGCGAACACGGCCGCCATCGTGTGGGAACGCGCGTCGTGGGCATGAATCACGTGGTGCCGTGCCGCGACGAACGCCGCGCGGATGTAACCCAGCGGTTCGACGCGCCATCCCCGCGCATGCGCCGCCGCGAACAGCGGGCTCGCGGGCCGCGCCAGCAGCGTCGATTGCACGCCCGCGCGCGCCAGGCCTTCGATCAGCCGCAGCACCTGCCACTGGCCTCCGCGCATTTCCTTGCCGGCGTCGAGATGCAGGACGCGCATCAGCTCATGATTCTCGCTTTAGAGTATTTCAGAAAAGTATAGAAGGCCGCCATATAGGCAATGGTTAACCCTTCGAAGCCATCCAGGAAGCCGAGCTGCAGGAAGTACGACTTGACGAATGTCCAGGGCGGGTCGAGGATCAGGCGGTGGAGCGGCACGGGAAGGCGGCGCGCGGCGATCTCCTGGGCGGCGAGCGTGGTGTAGCGGTCGAGCGTCTTCAGGTGTTCGGAGAGTGAATCGCAGGTGAAGTGGAGGATGTTGGCTTCGAGATGGCCGCTGCGGCCGGTCACCTGGACGCTTTCGTGCACGAATTCCCCGACCCATTTAGCCTTGCGGCGGTCGTAGAGCCGCACCTTGCGGTCGGGATACCAGCCGGAGTGCAGTATCCATCGCCCGAGATACCGCGCGAGACGCGGCATCGTATAGGCGTCGTAGCGCGGTCCGGATTTCTTCAGGCTCCAGATTTCGGCTTCGAGCGCTTCGCTCAAAGCCTCATCGGCGTCGAGCGAAAGAATCCAGTCGTGCGTGGCCTGCTCCGCCGCCCAGTTCTTCTGGCCGGAGTAGCCGCGCCAGTTGGCCTCGATCACGCGCGCGCCGAGATTCTGCGCAAGCTCGACCGTGCGGTCCGTCGAGCCGCTATCCACGATGAGGATTTCGTCTGCGCACCGCAGGCTCTCGATGGCGCGGGCGATGTTGCGTTCCTCATTCAGCGTGATGATCGTGGCGGTGATCTTCATGGGCCGGGTGCCGGACGCTAAAACCCGCCGGCGCCGATCGGCTCGAGCGCAAAGCAAAGCAGGAAGACCGCCAGCGCGACCCAGCCCAGAATGCGGCGGCCGGGCGTGAGGCCCGTGTGGTCCTCGATGACCGGATGGTGGCGGCCCAGGCGCAGCAGAATCAATCCCCAGAGCGACCAGCCGGCCCACACGCCCGTGCCCGGCAGCACGTGGAATCCCAGGTGTCGCAGCCCAATGATGGCAAGCGGCGCCAGCATGAGGACGCAGACCGCCTGCGAGATCGTGCGGTGCCAGCGCGGGAAAAACGAATACAGGATGTGGCCGCCATCGAGCTGGCCGATCGGCAGGAGGTTCATCGCGGTGGCGAACATGCCGATCCAGGCCGCCCGGGCCACGGGATGCAGATAAACGTCGGCGGTGCGCGCGCCGGGAAAGATGCTGTGACTCAGAATCCACTGCAGCGCGGGCACCCCGAACTCGATGCTGCCCTGGTGCGCGATGTTGGGGATTACCTTGGAAAACGCGAGGCCGATCGAGAGCGCGGGCAGCAGGAAGACGAACCCGGCCAGCGGACCGGCGATCCCGATATCGAAAAGCACCCGCTTGGAATAGATCGGCGAGCGCACCCGGATGAACGCGCCGAAGGTCCCCAGAAATGGCGAGGGCATGAAGTAGGGGAGGCTCGCGTCGACGCGGTGGTACATCGCAGCCAGGTAATGCCCGAACTCGTGCGCCAGCAGGATCGCGAGCAGGGTGAGGGAGAATGGCAGCCCGCTGAGGAGGATCGCGGGATGGCGCCAGGCGGTGCCGTAGAAATCGAAGCTGTTCTCGATATCGAACGGGATATTGCGGCGGAAATCGGACTGCATCGCCGCGCCCGTGACGGTGGCGGAAAACAGCGTGACGGCGAACAGCAGGCCGTAGAGCCAATAGCGTTCCCGGCGGCGGCTGGCAGGAATAGGGTGTGCTTCCGCAGTCCCGTTCTCGTGGAAAAACGGGAACGGCGCGGGGGAGTAATCCTGGGACGACACAATGAATCAGCGCCGCAGCGGGGCGGGTCTACTGCAGCGTTTGCAGCTCCTTGCCGGGCTTGAAGCGCACGGCCTTTCCTGGAGGAATCGAGACCTCCGCGCCGGTACGAGGGTTGCGCCCGATGCCGGTCTTGCGAGGTTTGACGTTGAAGACGCCGAAACCCCGCAGTTCGATGCGGTCGCCCTGTTCGAGAGCTTTCTTCATCGACTCGAATACGGTCTCCACCGCCATTTCGGCCTTCGTTTTCGTGATGCCGGTCCGGTTGACGACCTCGTTGATGATGTCCAGCTTGATCAAAACGCCTCCTCCAATCCTCTGGGCGCGCCGGCCCGCCATTCCGCGGGCCCGATCCACGCATCGTTCAACTAAATGATAGGATTGAATTTATCCGCATGTCAAGCGATCGCTCGCAGGTATCTCCGGACGAATTCCGCCGCGCGTGCAGCCGCTTCGCCACAGGCGTCGCCGTGGCTACCGTGCTCGACGTCGAGGGCGTGCCCCACGGATTGACGGTGAGTTCCTTCACATCGGTTTCCCTCGATCCGCCGCTGGTGCTGATCTGTCTCGGCCATGCGGTCAACGTGATCGACGCCTTTCGCGCAGCCAGGCACTTTGGAATCAACGTGTTAACGGAAGAGCAGCGGGACCTTTCCGAGCGCTTCGCCCGCAAGGGCTTCGACCGCTTCAACGGGCTGCCCTGGGAGCGCGGCGAAACCGGCGCGCCGCTGCTGCCCGGCGCTTTGGCGGCGATGGAGTGCGAGGTCGAGCAGCGGATCGCCTCCGGGGACCATGACATCTTCGTCGGACGGATGCTGCGGGCGAGGGTCGGGGAAGGGAAGCCGCTGCTGTACTTTGCAAGCCGGTACGAGGGGCTGGCGTGAGCGCCCCTCGGATCGCTGTGCCCGGACTCGAGTGTCAGGATCGATAGCGAAACGCGCTTGTGCACCTCTTTTACGGCTGCCACTCCTGCCGGTCGCTGGCGCTGCCGTTCGCGCCGGCGATCTCCTTGAGCACGTCATCGACTACCTCGTGCGCCCGCTCGGATTGCAGCTCGCGGCTCATGCGGCGCAGCGCCACGCCCACTACGTCCCGATGGTGCAGCTTCGAGCCGGGACCCATCGCGCTCAGTTGCAGCCAAAGGCGGTGGGCCAGTTCGATGTCCTCGGGCCACAGGCGCGGCGGATGCGGGCCGAGGTTGAAAAACACGATGTCGCGCTGATTTTCGAGCACGATTTCGAGCGATAGAGACGGACGCGGCTCCGGAAGCTGCTCCCAATACCGGCCGACCTGCGCCCCCTGCTCGGAGGGCGTGAGCTTGGGCGAAAGGCCCATCACGATCCGCGAAGACTGGAGCCGCGCGGCCGTCTGCACGATGGCGGCGTAGGGGTCGCCGCCGGGCACGACCATCAGCTCCACATGCTTGCCGGCCTTCTCCGCCAGGGAAACGACGCGCGTGAAGACCTCCGTCTCGTCCTCGGAAAAGATCTGGTCGATATCGAGCGCGTGTTCGCCCGAGCCGGCCTGCGTCACCTGCCGTACGGTAAGGACCACGATGTCCATCTTCCGCGTGTCCGTTTTGCGTAGAATGCGCTCCAGGTGCTGCAGCCGGTGCGGATTGCGCACGGCCACCAGCACGTTGCCGGGCCGCACGCTGAGGGCGGAGGCGCTGAGGTCGGGGCGCGTGTCCAGGCGGAAGCGCTCGAGTTCCTCGTGATGGCCTGTGGCGCGGCGCTTGTTGTACATCTCGGAGAGCTCGAACACCAGGAAGAACGCGATCGTGAAGCTCACACCGGAGATCGTTGCCACCTTCTTCGTCAGCACGTTGATCGTGGCCAGCGCGAACAGCGACACCGTGATCGCGATCAGCCCGAGCGGGATCTCCACGCCGCCGATATGGAAGTTGAGCGGCACCTTCCACTCGCGCCCGTACGGCTGCTTATAGCGCAGCACCAGCACCGAAAGCGCCTTCATGGCGAAGCTCCACACCACGCCGAACGCATACGCCTCGCCCAGCATGTAGACATCGCCGCGGCTGATGACGATCGTGAAGAGCTGCAGCGCCACGATGAGGTTGATAATTCGGGAGGTGGTTCCGAATTTCTTGTGCGGCTGGCGGAACCAGTCCGGCAGGACGCCGTCTTCGGCCACGCGGTTGAGCACGCCGTTGGAGCCGATAATCGCGGTGTTCACCGCGCCGGCCAGAATCATGGTTCCCACCAGCACCACGAAGGCATGGAATGCCAACCGCAGCCATACCGGCCCGACGAGGTACATCGAGAGGCCGCCGATCAGGTTATCGAGGAAATTCTTGCGGTCCGCATCCGGGATGATCATCACCGCGAAGAACGAAACGAGCGAGGTGAACAGCAGGCTGTAGATGAAAATCACGAAGCCCGCGCGCTCCAGGTTCTTCAGCTTGGGATGCGCGATCTCCCGGTTCACCTGCGCCAGGCTCTCCTCGCCGCTCATCGCCAGCAGCGAGTGCCCAAGGCCGATCAGAATCGCGATCACGGTGATGGAAGGAGCTACCGTTCCCTGCAGCCACCCGAGCGACTCCGGGCTGAAATGCAGGTTCGCCGGAATCGGCGCCGGTACCGGCTGGTAACCGTTGCGGAAGATCGTCAGCAGGCACCAGACGATCAGCATGACCACCATGACCGTCGTGATCTGCATAATGCGCAGGGCCTTTTCGCTCGACTCGTGAATCCCGATGATGTTCTTGCGCCAGAAATAAATCGTAACGGCGGCCGCGAATGCCGCGGCAAAATACGGCGGGAAAACGTGCAGCCCGGGAATATGATAGTGGTCGCCCGTCTCGTTGATCAGCCCGCCCAGGTACAGCCCGGCGCTGACCGCGCTGATGGGCCCGGTGAGCACATAGTCGAACATCAGGGCGGAGACCGAAAACTTGGCCAGCGTTCCGCCCATCGCTTCGTGCACCACCTTGTATACGCCACCGCGCACGAACATGGAGCAGCTCTCGATATAAATGGCGCGCACGGCGTAGCTGAACAGCATGATCGCCAGGATGAACCACGGCGCTGCCTTGCCGATGGCCTGCTCGGCGATGCCGCCCACATAGTAGGCGGACGAGGCCAGATCGCTCAGCACAATGGCGGCGGCCCGCCAGAACGAAATGAACGACAGCATGACCGTCGTGGCGACCACCACCTTGACGGTTCCCTGCCGTTGATCCGATGTCACGGAAATCTCTCCTCGCGCACCATGGGGGCGGTCATTCCGGCGCCGGCCCGGTCCGAATCAGTTGGCTGGAGTGCAATCGTGTCCCCATTCGGACTAAGCGCGCCAAACCGGTTCCCCTCCCTCCGGGTGGAGTATGGCCAGACCATATTAGCATGGGGTTGTAGCGGACCTCCGGCAGGTTTGGCGCCGAATCATGAACTCGGAAACGCTGGCGCGGCAGGTGATTGCGAAGCTCCGCGAGGCGGACCATCAGGCCTACCTCGTGGGCGGATGTGTGCGCGACCTGCTGCTCGGCGCCGAGCCCAAGGATTTCGATGTCGCCACCGACGCCCGCCCCGACCGCCTGATGGATCTGTTCCCCAAATCCGGCCGCGTCGGCGCCCATTTCGGCGTGGTGCTGGTGCGCGACGCCTTCGCCCAGGTCGAAGTCGCCACCTTCCGCAGCGATCAGGACTACACCGACGGCCGCCGCCCCACGGCCGTCCACTTCGAGCGCGACCCGCGCCAGGATGTGCTGCGGCGCGACTTCACCATCAACGGCCTGATGCTCGATCCCGCCGGCGGCGAGGTGCTCGACTTCGTCGGCGGGCGCGAAGACCTGGCCCGCCGCGTTGTGCGGGCCATCGGCGATCCCGCCGAGCGGTTCCGGGAGGACCACCTGCGCATGCTGCGCGCCATCCGCTTCGCCGCGCGGCTGGGGTTCGAGATCGAGCCCGCCACGTTCGCCGCCATCCGCGAGCAGCATGCTTCGATTCTCCTGATCTCCGCCGAGCGGATTCGCGACGAACTGAACCGCATCCTCACCGAAGGCGGCGCGCGCCGCGGATTCGAACTGCTGGATGCCAGCGGCCTGCTGGCCGACATTCTGCCCGAAGTCGCAGCCATGAAGGGTGTCGAGCAGCCGCCCGAGTATCATCCCGAGGGCGACGTCTGGGCGCACACGCTGCTGCTGCTCGCCGGACTCGACCACCCGAGCGTCACCCTGGCCTGGGGCGCGCTGCTGCACGATGTCGGCAAGCCGCCGACCTTCCGCGTCGCCGGGCGCATCCGCTTCGACGGCCATGTGGAGGAAGGTGTGCGGCTGGCGCACGGCATCCTGACCCGACTCCGGTTCAGCCGCGAGCAGGCCGAGCAGATCGAGGCCCTGGTGGCCAACCACATGCGCTTCAAGGACGTGCCGCACATGCGCGTAAGCACGCTGAAGCGCTTTCTGCGGCTGCCGGATTTTCCCGAGCACCTGGAACTGCACCGGCTCGACGTGCTGGCGAGCAACCGGCGTCTGGAGACGTACGAGATGGTCCGGCGGAAGCTCGGGGAATTGTCGGCGGACGAATTGAAGCCCGGCCGCCTGCTTACCGGCGCCGACCTGATCGCCGCCGGCTATCAGCCGGGACCGCGCTTTACCGAGATCCTCAGGGCCGTCGAAGACGCACAGCTCGAAGGCCGCATCCGCACCGCCGGCGAGGCGATGGAACTGGTGCGGACGCGGTTTCCGGCTAAGGACGGCGACTCGTTATCGTGAGCTGCTGAATCCCGCCGGCGACGTCCACATCATGACTTGCGTGGAGCCCGCGGTATCGTCGTCATAGAACACATAGGCCTTGCCGTTGGCGTCCACGGCGACCGCGGGGCGCTGGAGCAGCCTCGCCCCCGCGCCGAGCAAACTGTCTCCCACGCTGGAGCTGATATTGACGGGCGTACCGCAACTGCCGCCCGCGGGCGCGCAGCGCGCGACGAAAATATCGCGCTCGGTGTCGTTATCGCGGTACGGGGCGTCGATCCATTCCCGCCACACGGCAATCACGTTCCCCGAGCTATCGACCGCGAGGGACGGCCAATCGGAAACGGCCCCGGTGTAATAGCTCGCATTGGAAACGTTGACGGGCGCGGAAAACTTCTGGCCGTCCGCGGCGAACGCCAGCCAGTTGTCTCCAAGCCCGGTGGTGCCATCTACGGAATTCCAGGCGACCGAGATCCCGTCATTCGGGCCGGCCGCGAGGACTGGCTGCCGCGGCGTGATCGCGGTGTTCTGGTAGCCGGAGACGTTTACCGCCGGGTCGAAGGTGGCGCCTCCGTCGCGCGAGCGGCCCAGATAGATGTCGGTGCCGCGCCCGGAGGTCGTGGCGGCCCAGACGAAATACGGATTCCCGGCCGAATCCAGGGCCAAGACCGGCGGTGAAGCCGTGTTCAGCGTGGCGGCCGGTCCCGCAGGATACCGGATGGCGGTGGCCGGAGTGGAAAACGTGTTGCCTCCGTCGGTCGACTTGATCAGTCCGATATCGACGCGGAGTCCCACCAGCGTTCCGATCAGGCCGGGATAGCTGCGGGTCAGATTCTCCCGGAGATACGTGACGTAAACCGTGCCATTCGGCGCCACGGCAATGCTCGGGTAGAAGGCATGGACATACGTTTCGACATTCTGCAGAACCTCGCTCCGGCTGGTCAGGTCGACCACTTCCGAGAACGTCTTGCCATTGTCGTGCGAGATCTTCATCATCACCGAATCCACGTCGGCGTCGTCATACTCCCAGACCGCGTAGATGGTCCCATCCGGACCGACCGCCACCTGCGGATAGCCGACCGTGTCGACGGTGGAATTGGTGTTGGCGGCGTAGATCGTGTACGGCACGGAAGGCGTGCCGTTGGCGGGAATCTGCATATAGCTGATCCGCTTCGGATTCCTCCCGACGACCGTGCCGGTATAGACCACGTGCAGCGTTCCCTTGGAATCGAGGAAGCTCGCCGAGCTATAGCTCGGGTCGGTGGTGACCGTAAGTGGCGCCGGCGCGTTCGTTAACTGGGCGGGGTGCACGGTCACGCGGAGTTCAGTGGAGCGCTGGATGCTGCCATTGTCGCCCGTGACCGTGATGGTGTAGGTTCCGGGAGCGGTGCCGCCGGTGCTGGCCGCCGTCACCGCGGCGGGCGAGACCTGAACCGTGAGGCCGCTGGGCGGCCAAACCGCCGCGGAAAGGTTGACGCCCTTCGCGCTGGCGGCAATCGGGAAGCTGGCGCTGCCGCCCGCGACGATGTCGGCGGAAGACTTCGCCGGGGTGAGCGTGAAATCGGGCAAACCGCCGGTCACGGGAACGATCGCGGCGAAGACGCTCGGCTCCGTGCCGTCCCGATCGTCGGACCAGGATAAATAGAAATTATTGCCGGAGGCGACGGTCTGGTTGTAGTCGCCGTGATAGCCCACGCGGTAACCGATCGGCGTGGGCAGGATCAGCGAGCTTTCGGTGGTTACCCGCTGCTGGACGGGGAAAGTCTTGCCGCCATCGCTCGAGATGGCGAGATAGAGGTCGGTCAGGACGTTGTTGGGATCGTTGCGGCGATCGTAAAAGGCGACTCCGATATTGCCGTTGGCGGCAACGGCGATCGACGGCTGAAACTGATCGGTCGCGGTCCCGTCGTTATTGACCGTCACCGGGGGATCCCAGGTCGTGCCTCCATCGCCCGAGTGCGTCAGCAGGACATCCATATCGGTGCGGAACGGCTTCACGACATCCACGGTCACGTAAACGGCTCCGCGGTTGGGACCGGAGCCGGTATCGACTCCGATCTGCGGGAAGGGAGCGACATCGAAGGTGCCGGGCAGGTAGTCCGAGGACGCGAAGCCGACGCCGGTCAGCACCGTCACCGGAGCGGAAAACGTGTTTCCCCCATCGGTCGATTTGGTCAGGCGGATGCCGTTGACGCGTGTATCGTACCAGGCCACATAGACCTCGCCCGAGGGTCCGGCGGCGATAAAGGCTCCTTGCGCCGACTGGTTGGCGGCGGCGTCCGCTGCGCTGAGGGTTGTCAGGGGGAGCGCCGCGGAGAAGGTCCGCCCGCCATCGAGCGAGCGCATGAAGACGATGGAATCCTGCCCGTTTTGCACAAAACGCGTACACGCCGCATAGACGTTGCCGCGATAGGGGCTGCCCGCGATGTTGTCCACCGTCAGCCACGGCTTATCGAGCGAGCTGCCGTTGCCGCCCAGGCTGGCGCTGGCATTGGTCGGGCCGTTCCAGGTGGCTCCGCTATCATCCGAATAAGCCACCGCAATGGCCAGAAATCCAATCGCGTTGGCCGCCAGATATGCCTGATATACCCTGCCGCCGGGGCCTATGGCGAGCACGGGATCGCCGGAAGCGCCGACGATATCCGGGAAAAAGGGCACGCGCCCGCCCGACCACGTAGCTCCGGCATCGGTAGAGTAGGCAACAGGCTGCGAGCGGAGGTCGCCGTCGTTAAATCCGACCAGGATATTGGAACCGTTCACCGCGATCGTCGTTTCACTTTGCAGCCGCCGGCCGACCCGGAAGAACGTCTGGCTGACCGGGATATTGAAGCCGGGCGCGGGCGGAGCCGCCGCGGCGGCGGGGCGGGCATTGCGAACGGTCGCCTTGACCGCATCGCTCTCAGCGCCGGGACCGGCGTTCGAATAGCCGTACTTTTCGAGCAGAAACTGCTGCGCCCCGTTGGAGAGAAGATCGAACCTCCAATCGTAGAGCATCCAGACATCGCCATCGGAGGCGTATCCGTCCTGAAGCACCGGGGGTTGCTGCGCCACCAGGGCGCCGATCGAGTTTTGCGGGATGGTAACTGGCGTCGGGTCCTGAGCAATAGCGGGAATCGCCACAGCAATCGTCAAACAGGTCAGCAGAGTTAGGCGCATGATTTCCCTTCGACTGTGAATCTTATCACAGTGGGTGAAGGGTCCCGCCGGGGGCATTCGCTCCCGGAATGCCCGGCTCAGATGCGGTTAAGACTCCGCCAGCTTGCGGGCGCGCCGGAAAACCGCAGCCAGCATGGCCTCGGTCAGTCTGCCGGTCGAGGTGTTCTGCTGGCTGGGATGGTAGGAGCTGATCAGCGCCGGCTGCCCCGCTCCGGTACGGAAAACGCGGTTGTGCGCAAACGAAAAGCCCGCCCGGCTGCGTATCGCTCCGCGCAATTTCAGAATTTCCAGGTAATTATCGAACGCCAGCCTCCCCAGCGCGACCACGACCTTTATGTGTGGCAGCAGCTCCAGCTCGCGCTCCAGGAACGGACGGCAATTCCGGACCTCCTCCGGTGTCGGCTTGTTGCCGGGCGGGGCGCAATGCGCCGAGGCGGTAATCCACAGGTCGCGCAGCTCCATCCCGTCGTCGCGGGACGTGCTTTCCGGCTGCGACGCAAAGCCGGTCCGGTAGAGCACGGCGTAGAGAACGTCGCCGGAACGGTCGCCCGTAAACATGCGTCCTGTTCGATTGGAGCCGTGCGCGCCGGGAGCCAATCCGAGAATCAATACCCGCGCCTGCGGGTCCCCGAAGGCGGGGACCGGGCGGCCCCAATACTCCCAATCGCGGTAGGCCCGGCGCTTGACCGTGGCGATCGAGGCACAGTGTTCGCGGAGCCGCGGACAGCGGTTGCACTGCAGGATTTCCTGCTGGAGCCGATAAATCGGGAGGGAGGTTACGGATTCGGGCATGCGCTATTCACCATAGTAATGAATCGTGGAGGGGGTTACTCGCGTGCTAAAATTTGGAAAAAAGTAGCTTGACGGTAGGGATGGCGGTTGCGGAGAATGTTCTTAGTCTGGTTGCTCCGGCCAGACCAATGCCTGCTCTGGCGCCACTCCTCCCGGGTACCACCGCGGCCGTCGATTTCTGCGTATGTACAGGATCTTCGCAGTTTCACCAATTCGAGCCACCGCTCTCCTGGCCGTTCTGGGCGTGATTGGCGCGCCCGCATGGGCCGCTACCGCCAAACGGAAACACCGGAGGACCGCGACCGCGACCGCGCGCCACGCGGCGGTGGTCGGGCGCACCGCGATTGCCGCTCACATCGCCGCGGCCGGAAACGGGTCGCGGCCAGCCACGCCTCCCGCTCCGATCATCCGCGGCGGGCCCTGGACGGAGCCGACTTATGCCGATTCGACGGCAGGCGACTTCATCGACGGCGAGGACCTCACCATTCGCAAAGCCGCCGTCGACGCGCTAGGGCCGTACAACGGTTCCGTGGTCGTGGTCGATCCGCAAACCGGGCGGATTCTGACCATGGTCAACCAGCGGGTGGCCCTTGGTTCGGGATTCCAGCCGTGCTCGACGATTAAACTTGCGGTAGCTCTGGCGGGACTGCGGGAGCGCATGATCGACCCGGTCTCGAAGCTCCGCCTGGCTGGCTTGCGGATGGACCTGACTTATGCCCTGGCGCATTCGAATAATTACTTTTTCGCCACGCTCGGCACCCGCCTCGGCTATGAGAAGGTCAGCTATTACGCCCACCTCTTCGGGTACGGCGAACGGGCCGGTCTGAACATCAACGGGGAACAGCCCGGGTCTTATCCGCCAGCGCCGCCCAAGAACGGCGGCGTGGGGATGCTAACCAGCTTTGGCGAAGAGATCCAGCAGACTCCCTTGCAACTGGCCGCGCTTTTGAGCGCCATCGCCAATGGGGGGACACTGTATTATCTGCAATACCCGCGCAGCCAGGCCGAGGCGCGGAATTTCGCGCCGAAAGTCAAGCGCGAGCTGGAAATCGGCGATCTGATCCCGCTCATCAAGCCGGGGATGCGCGGCGCCGTCGAGTTCGGCACCGCTCACCGCGCCCGCGACGATGGCCCGATTGCCGGAAAGACCGGCACCTGCAGCGAAAACCACACGCACCTCGGCTGGTTCGGCTCCTTCAACGACATCGGCAATCGAAAGCTGGTCGTGGTGGTGCTGCTGACCGGCGGGCGTCCGGTCAGCGGCCCGGCCGCGGCGGGTATCGCCGGCGACCTCTACCGCCGGTTAAACGACCAGAATTACTTCGCCAGCAATGCGCCGCTCACCCCGGCCTCGCTGATCTCGACCCAAATCTGCTGTAAGTAGGGATCGCTGCCTGGGTGCGGCCGGTTCACCCCAGAGAGGCGAACACTTCGCGGTAGAACTCCGGGTGGCCGTGCCACCCCTGCGCGGTGACCATCTGCCCGTCGCGGATCGCCGGCCTGTTGATGTAGATCCCGCCCGCCCGTTCCACCTCAATCCGGACATGCGGATGCGCCGTGACCGTGCGGCCCTGAATCAGCCCGGCGGCGATGAGCACCTGCGGCCCGTGGCCGATCGCAAACACGCATTTCTGATGATCCGCGAACTCCCGCACCAGGGATATCAGGCTGGCGTCGTTGCGCAAATACTCGGCCGCACGGCCGCCGGGGATGATCATCGCGGCAAATTCGCGGGTCGATACCGCGGTGATGGCCATATCGGGATCGATGCAGTGTCCGGGCCGTTCGATGTAGGTCTCCCAACCGGGCTCGATATCGTGAATCACCATATGGAGGCGGCGCCGGGAAGGAGCGGCGATGACCGGCTCCCATGACGCCTCTTCAAACCGCTGGCAAGCGTAGAGCGTTTCATAGCTATCGCCGCCATCGCCCGTGACCACAAGCACCTTTCGGCTCATTGCGCCTCCGCCTCAAGGCCAGCATAGCAGGGGCAAGCGGGAGTGGGCTGCGGCGCCGGCGGCCTTAGTGTGGGGGGCCGGACTGGCGCGTTGGACGGGGGAACCGCCAGCCACAGCGCGCCCGCGGGCAACTGGATCAGGGTGCATTTGGCCAACGAAAAACCGCCTGCCAGCGCGCGGTTTTTCCCGCTAAGTAGTTGAATTCACAAGAGCGGAGCCGCCTGTTACAGGCGGTTTTTCGTAGCGCTGAGCCTTGTGGGCGCGGGTCGCTGGCGCGGCACGCGGGCAAGGCGCTGGGCGGCAAGATGGGGAAATACTTAGCGTTCGCCGAGACGCGGCAGTTTCCGACGCTGCTCGATGCGGTGATCCACAACTCGGATCTCCAGGGGAGCGGGCGGTCCGATCTCTCCACCGCCAGGCGGCTCTTCGGTCCCTCCGCCAGGAAATGGCGGCGGTGCACCTGATTCGAGTGTCGCGCGGGAAGGGGCGGGGTCAATAGGCCGCCGGCGCTCGGGGAGGAGCCGGAGAAGCCGGCGACGAAGCCGATCTGCGAGTTTCTCGGCGACGAGACGGGCACGTCTTTCGTGGGCGCGTCATCACGGAGCCGCCGATTATCCGGGGCGGCCAGCGGGTGCTGACGCCGCTAAACGGAAACAACCGTATCGCTTATGCGGAGCGGCACGGTGCGGAGACGGTGCCGGCGTTCGTGACGCGGCGGGCGTGGGAAGGGATAATCGGAGGGGAGGCGGGCGGTGGACGAGCAACAGAGCCGGTGGACGCCGGAGCAACTGGCGCGGTGGACGCCGGAGCAGCTCGAGAAGGGCGCGCGGTACATGAGCCTGCTGCGGCAGGCGCGGGACGCGCATCTGGCGAAAACACGGATATCGCCATCCCCGGAGAAGACCGAACCATCCGGGCCCGATACGAAGTCTGGGAGCTAGGCTCCCTTCAGCCGTCGCACCACGGGCAGACCTTCCTTGCGAACGACCGGTACGCGCACCGCAACGAGCGCGACTATTCCAAGCCGGAAAACCAGCAGCGGGTTATCGAAAACAGCAGCGAAGAGCGGTTCGATCCGCGGTACCACATCACGGACAACCCGGACGCGACCAACGGGCCGCCGCTCGTCGACGAGGACGGGAACGTGATCGGCGGAAACAACCGGACGATGATCGTACAACGCGTCTATGGGCGCGGCGGCCGCGGCGCGGCGGGGTACCGCGCACTGCTGGAACAGAAGGCACAGCAGTTCGGGATCGATCCGGCCGCCGTGCGGGGGATGAAGCAGCCGGTGCTGGTGCGGGTGGCTTCGAACGCGGACCTGGAGTCACTGCCGGGCGGGCATCAGTGGGCGATCCGGAAGACGAACGTGACCGGCACGGCGGCGCTTTCGGCGAGCGAGCGGGCGGCGGCCGACGCGCGGCAGATGGCGCCGGAGCTGGTGGAGCATCTCGCGAAATCGATCGAGGACGCGGGGCCGGATGCGACGCTGAACGACGCGCTGACGGGGAAGAGCGGCACAGCGATCGTGAACCGGCTGATCAGCGAGGGGTTCTTCAGCGAGCAGGAGCGGCCGGCGCTGATGGACGGGAAGACGGGAGCGCTGACGCAGCTCGCGAAAGACCGGATCAGCAAGGCGCTGCTGGGGCGGTTCTTCCGGGATTCGGACCAGATCGCGCGGACGCCGGCATCGATCAAGAACAAGCTGGAGCGGATCGCGGCGCCGCTGACGAAGGTGCAGGGGAACGCGGAGTGGGACCTCGCGCCGGCATTCCGGGAAGCGATCGACTTACTCGAGTACGCGGGCGCGCACGGGATCAAGAACCTGGGCGATGTGGTGGCGCAGGAATCGATGTTTCCGGGCGGTCAGCAGTGGCATAGCGATGCGATCAAGCTGGCGGAGTGGCTGAGGGATGCGAAGCCGAACGACCTGGTGGCGGCGGTGCGGCGGTATGTGAACGACCGCGAGCCGACGATGTTCGGGGAGACGACGCCGGCGGACGCGTTCCGGGAGCATTTCGGCGGGGAGAAGGCGGAGCGGGCGGCGGGCGGAGGAGAACCGGAGCGCGAGATGGGCCCTCACGGGCCGATAGAGCGGGAATTTGCCGGGAGGCCACGTGAGGCGCTCCAGTGGGTGCGCGAAGAGAAGGGAGGTTTTGCGGCTGGAGCCATCCCGCATCCGGCGGGGGCGATTGGCCTGCCGTTCGGGAGGCCTCCCGATCCAATTAGCGGACGGGAAGGCTACGGGGTCGCTCACATTGACGATCCGAAATATGGACATCCGGGCTGGCTCGATGAACACATCGAGGATATCGCGCACTGGCCGGTGGTCGAGGAGATCCGGAATCAGCAGGGGCGCGTGGTTGGCCGGGTGCTGGCGGATGGGAAAGGGAACCGTGCTGTAGTATCGCTGGACTGGAAAGGACAGCCGCACGAGGAGTGGCTGCTGACCGGATATGAGAAGACGAAGCAGCCGGCCTCCAGAACCAGTGTCGGCGTTCCTGAAGCCCCGCAGGGTGCTGGACCGACTCCCCCAGCAACCGGCGCTTCGCCTGGTCCTGCCTCCCGCGGGGCTGCCCCCACGGAAAGCGGTGCACCTGATTCGAGTGTCGCGCGGGAAGGGGCGGAGGTCAATAGGCCGCCGGCGCTCGGGGAGGAGCCGGAGAAGCCGGCGACGGGGCCGATCAAAGAGTTTCTCGGGGACGAGACGGGAACGTCGTTCGTGGGCGCGATGCTCCGAGCCGACGTGGAGGAGATGCGCGCGCTGAAGGCGAAGCGCGACGCGGCGATCGCGGAGCTGGAGCGGGCGAAGGAAACGCCGGAGCAGATGAAGGTCGGGCAGGCGACGCTGCGGAGCTTCCTGGCGGAGCGCGATGTGTGGGGCGCGCGGGTGAACCAGGTGATCGGGCGGCTGCGGAAGATGGTCCCGGACCACGTGGAGCAGGAAGGCCTGGCGCTGATGCGCGACTTCAAGGGGAAAGAAGAGGAGCTGGCGCGGTTTCTCGACGGGTCGCATCCGGCGTATCAGGATCTCGACAAGCAGAACCCGCTGCTCCGTGGGACGCCGGGATCGGAGTATGCGATCGCGCGGAAGCGGATCGAGGAGCTTCGGCCGGCGATCCTCAAAGCGCTGAATCCAACGGAGCGGATGCGGAAGGCGGACGCGGTGCTGACGAAGATCGCGCAGGCTACGCTCGACGAAGGCAAGCGGCTGGGGTTCCTGGATTCGCGGTGGACGGCGGACGAATACAATCCGCACATCCTGCACCCGAAGGGAGAGGGGGAATATGCGGAGCCGCTGCGGCTTTGCGCCACTACTTCACCTGCTTTGGAGGCGCAGGCGGCGACGGAGGTGCGGGTGCCGGGAGCGGCGCCAGTTCGATGGTCCTGGCCCCGAATTTTCCGATAATGGCTTCCACGTAAGCGCTGGTCTCCGGGATCTCCGGCGCGCCGCCATTTCGCTCGACGGTCTCCGGACCGGCGTTATACGCGGCCAGCGCCGAGGGTAGATCCCCCTTGTACTTCTCGATCAGTTGCCGCAGAAACGCCGCTCCGGCGTTCAGATTGTCCTTGGGATCGAAAGCATCCTTGAGCTGGAAATCGCTTGCGGTGGCCGGCATGAGCTGCATCAGCCCCTGCGCGCCCTTTGCGGAAACGGCGCAGGGGCGGAAGCCGGATTCCTGCTCTACGACCGCCCGCAGGAGCTTGGCCGGAAGCTGGTGCGCCTTCGCCGCGGTCTCGATGAGCGGGCCGGCTTGCTCCTCCGGCAGCGGGTCGCACGCCGGTTCGGCGGTGAGGAGGGGCGGGAGCATGGAGCGCACCGCGTCCCGCTGCTGCCCGATGGATTGGAGCTGTTTTTCGATCGAATCGCGCGTCTGCGCAAACGCCGCCGCGGCGGCCAGCAGCAATGCAAGCCTCATCGGCCAAAAGATCGGCAGGAACGGCGAAACCTTTAGCGCGCGAATCAGACTCCCCGGCTGGGGCGGTAGCCGGGACGGGAATGTACCCGGTACTTGTGTCCCGGATCGCTGACGATCTCCACCATAATCTTGCGGAAGCCCTCGTTCGGGTTCGGCTGCGGGTAATACGTAATCGTGTAGGAGTTCCCCAGATCTTCGCGGATATCCTCGAACGCCTCGACCTGCTTCTGCCACGTCTTGGCGTGGTATGCCTTGCCGCCCGTGCGCTGCGCGATGCGGCGAAATACGGCGGTCGAGACGGGGTCCTTGTTCACTTCGGCGGTCGAGATGACGTAGATCGGGATGCCTTCGTCTTCCGCCACCGCCCGCACGTCGTCCGGCGCTACCATGCTGGCATTATCCGGGCCGTTCGAGAATACG
Source organism: Bryobacteraceae bacterium (assembly GCA_035293845.1). Classification (GTDB taxonomy): domain Bacteria; phylum Acidobacteriota; class Terriglobia; order Bryobacterales; family Bryobacteraceae; genus DATGMB01. The sequence goes on along the minus strand of DATGMB010000090.1, from coordinate 5,145 downwards.
ATCACGACCTTGCGTCCCGGCACCTTGGCGGCATCCCGCAGCGTCAGCAGCAGCGCGTTATATAGCGCGGTGTCGTCTCCGGCGACGGCGCTGCGCAGGCCGGAAATGGCGTCGCCATGCTCGCGGGTCAGCGACGCGGCGCGGTACAGGTTGCGGCTGAAGGTGTAGACGGCGACGGAATCGGCCCGGTCCAGGCCGCGGACGAAATCGGCAATCGCATCCTCGGCGTACACGAAGCCGCGATACATGAAGTTGCTGGTATCGAAGAGGATGAACACGTTGGTGCCGACGAACGCATCGGGCCGGTCCATCCCCGGCAGGGCATCCTTCTTCGCTTCGACGAGGGGGTGCGTCGAGCCGTCCTCCGCCACCTGCAGTGGCGCCTTGGCGCCCTCGGCGAAGGTCGCGATCTTCTGCAGGATGCCGTCCTCGTAAATGCGGAAATCCGACGGCTTCAGGCCATTGATGTAGTGGTTCTTGCTATCCGTGACCTGGAAGCTGAGCACCACCATATCGACCTTGACCCGGAATACGGGCCGCTGCGAATCCTGAGCGCGGAGCGCGGCCGTGCCCAGCGGGTACGCCCCGCATGCTGCGATAAATCCACGTCGCGAAAGGTTCATTGTCGTTTACCGGTTGCGAACGTCTTCGAGCGATGCCTTTTCCGCCGCCATCGCCGCGCGGCTTTCCACCCGCACGTTATCCCCGACTGTGCGCAGCGATTTCAGCAGCGCCGGCCAGTCCTCCAGGTGCGAAGCGAAAATCTGCTCCACGAGCTTGCGCGTCCACTCCGGAATGCGCACGTTGAGCTGTGCCGGCGATACATACACCTCATCCGCCAGCGCCGCCCAGAACAGCGTGTTCGATTCCCAGCTCTCCGCCAGGATGCGGCTCGAGTAGCCCATCAGGGCGGGGAAGGTGCGCAATCCGAGCAGCTCCGGCTCGTACGAATTGGCGAGCGTCGGTTTGGGCGTGCCGAAGGCATGCGAGATCTCTTCGTACGTGACGCCGCTCTGCCGCAGCCGGTCGATTTCCGCCAGCAGGCAGGAATCCGGAATCAGCTTGCGCGGCGCGAGCTCGCGGGCCACCGAGTACAACTCAGAGGGCGTCACGTGCTCCGCCGCCGCTTTCACGTCGCCCTGCCCGATCATCGCCGCCACGGCCGCGGTGCGGACCGGCGCGGAATAGATGCCCAGCGCGCCCAGGAACGCCTGCCGGACCGCGGGGTCGATCGCCGCCTCCGCCAGCAGCTCGCGGCCGTAGCGGATGTGCAGCCCGACCCAGTGCATTTCTGCCGGGCTGACGTTCCACCAACGAGGGATTTTTGCGCTCAGGATCATCTGCGGCACCAGGTCGCCCCAGATGAGCGCCTGAGTCTGCGTGGGGACCAGGAAATTCTCCTCGGCTTCGGCCAGCGCATAGGGCAGGGTAGCGAGCGAGCCCACCAGCCGGCCGCCGGCGTTCGAGGGCCAGCCGCTGCCGTACGGCTCGGTGGCGCGCCAGGTATAGGACGTGGTCCCCTGCATGCCGATGAAGTCGTGGCTGCGCGCGAAACTGGGGTTGGTATAGAGGATCTGCGCGCCCGGCGGCGCGTAGTACGCGTAATTGAACGCCAGCAGCGTGTCGCGCAGCAGGGGAGCGATCTGCCCGCGAATCTCGCTCAGCTTCTGCGGGTCGCTTCCAGCCTTCTCGATCGCGGCGCGCACGTTGAGCCGCCGTTCGGCTTCGATGTGTTTATCGGTCCAGTAACCGAAGGTCATCGCGTTCTTTTCGTCGGAGGTCAACGAGGCGCGCGGCAATTGGATATCCCGCACCTGCCCGGAGAACTTCGCGATCAGCGCCGTGTTGAGCTTCTCCCCTTTGCCTAGAGCGGTAAGGTGATCGGCCACCTCGAAGAGAAGATCGAGCGAGAGGATGTGCTGCGCTTCGAGAATGCGGCCCATGTCCTGCTCGATTTCGCCGCGGACGTCGGGATCGGCCGTATCCGAGGGTCCGGAAAGCAGGGCCATGAGGCGCTCCTGCGGCTGCGCGGAGGTCGTGCCGGTCTTGACCGGCGCGGCAGCCAGCAGGACGTTCAACCCGGCGCGGCTCGAATCGAACAGCTCGCGGTCGCCGTGGACCTGCGCGAAAGCCGCGGTAATGCCGGCGAAAGCGGCGTCCGCCTGGCTCTCCGGAATGGTCCGCTGGCGCACCAGGATCTGCCAGAGCCCGATGAGCGATTGGAATGAGCCCGCTACATCCGAACGCAACTGCGGATCGTGGATCTTGCTGATGGCTTCGGCATCGTCGAGGAATTTCCCGATCGAAGCATCGCTCAGCCGGCCGCTCTCCGCGAAGATGGAGTACTGGCTGCCGAAGGTTCCAAACTCGCGCGCCAGCCGGTCCACCGTGGCGGGCGCGAGCGGGGTGGTGCGGCCGCGGTCGAGATCGCTCAGCGCCATGAAGATCTTCAAAGGCTGGTTTTCGACGGACTTGCGGCAGAGCGCGAAGAGCGCTTCGAGCACGTCGTCCGGGGCCGACCACGTCGTCGCCAGCCGCGTCAGCTTGCCGTCGTATTTGCCCTGCGGATGGTTGACGAACAGGTTTTTCCAGACTTCCAGGTTGCCCGGGATATGCGGCTGCCCGTTCGGGTCGAGCCGCAGCCGTGTGGTCAACAGCATCATGTCCGTATTGGAGCGGAACACGGGGCGTGCCGGGCCGGGCGTGGTGATCTTGCCCCGTACGGCCGCGTAGAAGCGTTTCAGCCGCGCCGGTTCGGTCAGGTAATCCTGCACCGGGCCGTGGATGCGCGCCAGGGCGTCATACAAGCTCGCCAGCCAGCCGTCGTCGCGCATCATCAATTTCTCGAAGAATTCGGCGCCCTTGTCCGGCGATACGCCCGCCAATTCGCCCCATGCCGCGGCAGCGCGGTCGCCGCCGGGCACCACGGCCTTGCCGTCCCGGATCTCGAACATCCCGCCGAAGAAATCGAGCACGTGCGCGAAGACTTTCAGCCGGGGGAACGGAACCCCTTTGCGCAGGCTCTCGGCGGTGCCGCGCTCGAGCTTGGTCATGCCCAGGTACAGCCGGCAGACGGAGGGATCGGAAAGAAAGGCTTCCAGGAAGTCGCTCGATTCCTTGTCCTTGGCCCCGCCCAGCCAGTATTCGGGCCCGAACAGCACCGGCACCTCGGTGGAACGGTAATCGTAGTGGAACGGGCGGTTGGTGCGCAGGGCCTGTTCCAGGTCGTTCACGGGGAACCCGGAGTCGGTGGTCAGAAAGGCGCGGGCGGCGTTGACGGTTTCCAGCACGACTTCCGAGCCGCAGCCGCCGCGCATTCGGAATCCCAGAATGCGCAGCAGATCGGGCACCGCCGGCGCGTCGCAGCTTGCAATATCGATCGCGTGTTTGTCGCCGGCCAGCTTTTCGAGCTCGCGCGCCTGCGAAACGTATCGGTGCACCAGCTTCAGGTATTCGGTCTGCTCCAGCGCTTCATTGCTATGCGATGCCTGGTATCCGTTGGTGACGACGTTTCGCGCCAGCGCCGGGAGGAGATCGTCGAGAGAAGCGTCGGGAGAGATTGCCGCCATCCGGGCGAAGGAGCGGAGCGGGCCGGGGATGGTGGTGGTGGGCCAGGGCTCTGCCATGGCTTTCGTCGTGGCGAGCGAGAGACTCTTTCCGGTGGCTGCGCGGTACGCGTCGAGATCGGCCGAGGTGGCGGCGTCGTCCCCCGCCAGCAGGTCCAGGACCGCCAGCCGGCGCGCGATGGTTCCCGCCTCCTGCCGGTTGCCCGCATTCCGCAGGGCCGTCAACAGCTTGCGATAGGCAGCACGGGCGCCCGGGTCGCCGTAGCGTTCCAGGAACTCGGCGTATTGAGTGAGCGCCGGAATGCTGGTGGGATTTGCCTCAGCGGCTCGGGCCAAGGCCGTGCGGGCGGCCAGCGCGTCGGCCGCGGCTTCCATTTTTGGAACCGCGTCCGGAGCTTGCGCCCATACGAAGCATACGAAAGAGCCCCAAAAAAATGCCGCGAATCCCCGGAATAACGCCTGCATGACGCCTCCGATTTTCAGGTGTACCATGCACACCTGTAGTTTGGTGATTCTAGTTCAAACAAAAGACTGAGCGCAAGCACGCGGGTGTAAAAAGGCATACCGGGGATTCAAAAAATGGAATTGTGCAAAGAAAAGCCGCGGCCGCGGGGCGAAGGGAACCCCTTGCGGCCGCGGCTGTGCGATCGCGTCGCGGCGGTTTGGCTCTTTTGAAACCCTACGGCAGCTGCATGGTGACGTGCCGCTCGCGGTTCAGTTCCGTAGTGAGCGGCCGGTCAATCGAGCTGAGCGGCGCTACCCGCTCCTCGTGCTGCAGCGTGACGTAGTGAAGTGTGTTCCCGTCGACCCAATAGGCCGACGCCGCGCGAATCACGTGATCGTTGTGGAATGCGATGAGGTAAATGGGTGAAGATGCGGCGCCCCCGGAAGGTTTCACTTCCTGGCCGTATTGATCGTACTCATGGGTGACCGGATGGGCCGGTTGCGACGATGCCGGCGTGGAGGGCGTAGCATAAATCACGGTCGTGCTGCCGGACGGAGCGTACGCCGGAGCCCCGTATGCCGGAGCGGCATAGGCCGGCGCGCCGTACCCGCAGGTATAAGGATCGTAAACGCAGGGATCGTAATAATCCCCATCCCAGCCCCAGGCAGGCCATCCCCAGCCAACGCTCCAAGCCGGCCAGCCCCAGCCCCAGCCCCAACTCGGGCCCCACCAGCCGGCGCCCCAGCCGCCCCAGCCGCGCCGGAATCCAAACCCGCGGTTAAATCCGAAACCCCGGTTAAATCCGAACCCCCGGTTCCCGAAGCCGCCCCGGAATCCTCCGCCACCGAAGCCGCCGCCGTGGAATCCGCCACCTCCAAAACCGCCACCCCCGCGGAATCCTCCGCCTCCGAATCCGCCGCCGCCATGGAACCCGCCGCCACCCCCGTGTCCGCCGCCGCCCCGTTGGGCGACCGCCGCAGGCGCGGCCAGCAGTCCACACAATGCCAAAGTAACCAGCGCCCTCATTGGATATGTCCCTCTACCTCGGAGCTTACTCCCGGCCGCGTCAAGATGGCAACCTCACAGAGAAGCAGATCTGTTCCGTGAACCCCTATCCGTGGCGCCGGACGGCTG
>DATGMB010000089.1:0-21683 GCA_035293845.1 Bryobacteraceae bacterium | reverse complement strand
CGTGGCCGCCGGCAATCCCGCGACCGTCCGCGTGCTGCTCGATGCCGGCGCGGACGTGAACGCGCGCGATGTGCGCGGCATGACGCCCCTCATGCTGGCGGTCGCCACGGACCACCCCAATCGCGATGTGATCCGGCTGCTCCTCGCCCGTAAGCCCGATACGGCCGTGAAGTCCAAGGCCGGCGAGACGGCGCTCGACTGGGCGCTCAAATTCCGCGATTCCGCGATCATCTCGCAATTGCGCGCCGCGATGCCCGGCGCCGCCGCCGCCGATCCCGCGCCCAAAGCCATGCCGCCTCGCGCCGCCGCGCCTGATCTGCGCACCGCGCTCCAGCGCACGATCCCTCTCGTGCAGAAAGCCGGCGTGACAACGTTCCGCGAAGGCGGCTGCATCAGTTGCCATGGCGGCAATATCGTTACCGCCGCCGTGGCCGCAGCGCGCGCCAGGGGCTTCGCGATCGACGAGGCCGCGCATCGCGAGAACATCCGCGCCACACGGCTGCAGTTCCTCGCCTCGGCCGAATCCCTGCTGGAGCGGACCGATACTCCCGATGCCCAGATCCCGGCTTTCACCCTCTACGCTCTGGCCCAGGCGGACGCGCCGCCGGACCGCGTGACCGATGCCCTGGTCCACAACCTGGCCGCCCTGCAACTGGCCGACGGCAGTTGGTTCTGGCAGGGTGTCCTGCGCCCGCCCACCAGCGACAGCCCGTTCTCCATTACCGCCCTGGCGATCTACGCTTTCCGCCACTACGCCCCGCCCGCCCGCAAGGCGGAGTTCGACGAGCGCATCGCCCGCGCCGCGCACGTGCTCGAAACGGCCGAGCCCGTGACCACCGAAGACCACGTCATGCGGTTGCTCGGCCTGAAATGGGCCGGCGCGAACCAGGCGCGCGTGGACAGGTTGGCGAAGGCTCTCGCGGCCCTGCAGCGGCCGGATGGAGGATGGGGCCAGACGCCGCGGCAGCCCACCGATGCCTACGCCACCGGAACGGCCCTGAATGCGCTTTACCAGTGCGGGATGCCGCCGGATTCGCCCGTATACCGCCGCGGCGTGGCCTTCCTGCTTTCTACCCAGGCGCCGGATGGCTCCTGGCACGTCGCGAGCCGCGCGCCCAAGTTCCAACCCTATTTCGAGGGCGGCTTCCCTTACGGCCACGACCAGTGGATTTCGCAATGGGGGACCGGCTGGGCCGCCGTCGCGCTGGCACATGCTCTGCCGCAGCAGAGGGCGGCGCTGTAGGGCCTGCCATGGCCGGCGCCGATCAGCGAGTCCGTCGTGCCCGGATTTCAGCGGCAAGCGCGATTGCCTCACCCTCGCCCGCGTCGAGATACTGAAGCCGGAGGCCGCTCTTAGGGGTTCGGACTTCCGCCCACGCGGGCGCGTTAGCGGCCCAGTCCTGGACCAGTTTCGGCGCAACCGGGTGCATCAGTTCCGCCAGGACGGCAGGTGGGACCAGAACGCGCCCATAGAGTTGACTGAGGAGTTCGATCTGCCCGATCAGCACGAGGTAGTTGATCGGCGACGTATCGGCAACGACAACGATCGGACTCAGCGGCGAGCCTCTCTGTCCCTGGCTTCGCGGAGCGTTTCGCGATCGTGTTCGAAATCAGCCGCCGTGAAGTCGTACACGTCATGCGCCTTCAAAAACGCATCTACCTGCATGCGCGTCGCGAAACCGAGCAGTCTGCGGAGCTGCGCTGCGCTAAGAGCCTGGGAGCGGTACGCTTCGAGCGCGAGGCTCTCCAGCGCCGCTCGAGGCAGGTCCTTCCACGTTGCGTTAAGCTCCTGCACGATATCTTCGGGCAATTCCAATGTAATCCGCATGGCAGCGCCTTCAACTCATTATCCCAATGACTGCGCGTCACAGCAAAGCCGCCGCCACGGCCGCCTGTCCCAGCGCGATCCCGCCGTCATTCGGCGGGACGCGCGCGTGCAGGTATACCTCGAACCCGTCCTCCCGCAGCGCGGTGGTAAGCTGCTCCGTCAGCCGCACGTTCTGAAACGTCCCGCCGCTCAGGCACACGCGCGCGATCCCGGTCTCCTCGCGCAGCAGCCGGCAGATCTCTTCCGCCGCGTCCGAGATCGTGTTGTGGAACCGCGCCGCGATGGTTCCGCAATCCTCGCCGGCCCGAACCGCGCACGCGATCATCGCGATCGTGGGCCGGAAATCCACTTCCCAGCCGTCGCCCACGCGCGGAGTTGCGAAGTCGTACCGCCCGGTCTCGCAGGGATGCGCCACCGCTTCGAGCTCGATCGCCGCCTGCCCCTCGAACGTGACCTCGCGCCGCAGCCCGAGGATGGCCGCCACCGCGTCGAACAGGCGCCCGCAGGACGACGTATCGACCGTGTTCACGCGCCGCGCGATCATCTGGCGCACCACCCGCACTCGCGCTTCCGGCACGCCGCGCAGCAGATCGTCGAAGCCTTCGCCGAACGTATCGATCAGGTAGGCCAGCGCCGCGCGCCACGGCTCCCGCACCGCCGCGTCGCCGCCCGCCAGCGGCACGTAGCGGAAACGCGCGCGCCGCGCGAAGCCGCCGTAGCCCGCCGCCAGAAACTCGCCGCCCCAGATCTGCCCGTCCGTGCCGTACCCCGTACCGTCAAACGCCACCCCGATGGCGTCGCCCTCCAGCCCGTTCTCCGCCATGCAGGCCGCGATGTGCGCATGGTGGTGCTGCACTCCGATCTTCGGCAGTCCCTCGATGGCCTGCGCGAATTTCGTGCTCAGATAGCCGGGGTGCAGGTCGTACGCCACGGCTCGCGGCGCGACGCGAAACAGCTTCTTCAAGTTCGCCAGGGTCTCCTCGAAGAACGCCAGCGTCTCATAGTTCTCCAGGTCGCCGATGTGCTGGCTCAGAATCGCGTGCCGCCCTTTGGTGAGGCAGAAGGCGTTCTTCAATTCTCCGCCCACCGCCAGCAGCTCCGGCAGCTCGCGCCCCAGCTCGATGGTGCGCGGCGCATAGCCGCGCGACCGCCGCAGCACGCGCGGCGTGCCCGCGATGTGCCGCACCACCGAATCGTCGGTGCGCATGAAGATGTCGCGGTCGTGCGTCAGGAACCAGCCGGCCACGCCGGAGAGCCGCTCGCGCGCCTCCTCATTGCGCGTCACAATCGGTTCCTCGCTGCGGTTGCCGCTGGTCATGACCAGCGTGTCGAATGGCGCATCCTGAAACAGCAGGTGGTGCAGGGGCGTGCAGGGCAGCATGATGCCGAGCGTTCTGTTCCCCGGCGCGACTTCCCCGGGAATCTGGCACTCCGGCCGGCGCCGCAGAATCAGGATCGGGCGCTCCGGCGATTCGAGCGTCCGCCGTTCCGCGGCGCTCATTGCGCAGAGGCGTGCCGCCGCCTCCGCATCCCGGCACATCAGGGCGAACGGCTTCTCGCTGCGCCGCTTCCGTCCCCGCAGGCGCTCGATGGCTTCCCGGTTCCGCGCATCGCAGGCCAGGTGAAATCCGCCCAGCCCCTTGATCGCCAGAATCTCGCCCCGCGCCAGCCGCTCGATGGCCTTCGCGGCCGCCGCCGAAAGCGCCGGGCCACACGCCGGACACGCATTCGGCTGCGCATGGAAGCGCCGGTCCGCGGGGTTCTCGTACTCAGCCTGGCACGCGGCGCACATGCGGAACTTCGCCATGGTCGTGTTCGGCCGGTCGTAGGGAATGTCTTCGACGATTGTGTACCGCGGCCCGCAGTGGGTGCAGTTGGTGAAGGCGTAACCGTGGCGCCGGTTCACCGGATCGCGCAACTCGCGCAGGCAGGCGGCGCATGTCGCCACATCCGGCGCAATCAGGGCGAACTCGTCCGCCTGCGCCTCGCTCCCGCGGATGGCAAAGCCCGTCTCGCCCGCCGGCGGCAGATCCACAATTTCCGCGTGCTGAATCCACGCAAGCGGCGGCGGGTCCTGGCAAATGGCCTTCACGAAGCGATCGACCGCTTCTGCCGCGCCCTCGGCCTCTGCGACCAGGCCGGCCGAGGTATTCTGCACGAATCCGGCCAGCCCCAGCGACTGCGCCACGTGGAACACCGCCGGCCGGAACCCCACGCCCTGCACGATGCCCCGCAGCCGGAGCCGTACGCGCCGGTTCACGCCCTCCTGCCGGACGCCAGCAGCGCCAGCAGCTCCAAAACTCCCTCGCCGGTCTTCGCCGACACCCGGGCGATCTGCATATCCGGCCGCGCCGCGAGGATGTTCCTTCGCGCCGTCTCCCAGTCGAACTCCACCGCTTCCGCCAGATCCCACTTGGTCACCACCGCCACATCGGATGTATAAAAAATTGCCGGATACTTGAGCGGCTTGTCTTCTCCTTCCGTCACCGAAAGCAGCACGATCCGCAGGTTCTCGCCGAGGTCGTAGCTGGCGGGGCACACCAGGTTGCCGACGTTCTCGATGAACAGGTAATTCAAGTGGTCCGGCTGCCACCCGTCCAGCGCCGCCGCGACCATCTGCGCTTCCAGGTGGCACACCGTCCCCGTCACGATCTGCCGCACCGGCGCCCCGCTGCGCGCCAGCCGCGCCGCATCGTTCTCCGTCGCCAGGTCGCCCACCAGCGCCGCAACCCGCGCCCGCGCCCCGAGATCCCGCAGCATCCGCTCGAGCAGCGCCGTCTTGCCCGCGCCCGGACTCGAAACGAGGCTCACTACATAAACTCCCGCCTCCGCGAACCGCTCGCGCAACCGGCGCGCCAGCTCGTCGTTCTTCTTGAGAACGTTCTTGCGAACTTCAACCAGCCGCGGCGTCACCGTCCCAATCCCCGATCTCAATCGCCGTCACGCGCAATTCCGCTCCGGGGGTATCCTCGATTTCCAACCTGGCCCCCTCGAGCGGCGTCTCCCGGCACGCCAGCTCCCAGGAAAACAGCAGCGCATCCCGCGCCACGCCCGCCAGCGCGCCCAGCTTCAAATACACGACCGAAATCCGCCCGGCGTGCCGCGCGCCTTCCTCCGCCGCAATCTCCACGATGCTCGTGGCGATCGAAAGTTCGTGCATCACATCATCGAAAGCTTCACGTACCGCACCAGGTCCTTGGAATTGTAGACCACGCCGAGGAGAATCGCTCCCAGCACCGTGGCGCCCACAATTTTGGTCAACTTGCCCAGCTCAATCCGCATACGATGCTCCTGACCGCCTCCGCGGCCGCGTCCACCGCCCGTTCGACCGGTTCGCTCATCCCCGGCGCGCCTTCGCCTTCCATATCGGCGCGCCCGCGGGAAGGCTCGCAGCCCACTACCAGCACGCGGCTCCACTTCGCTCCCATCGATTTCGCCGCGGCTAGCACGCGCGCCGGGTCCATGGAATGCGCGTCCACCGCCCCCTCGCCGATATGGTCGAGATCGGCCTCGATCGTGTACACCGTGCCCGCCTCGCCGCCGAGCGGCACCGCGTCCACCAGGATCACCGTGTCGTAGCCCTCCAGCAGCGCGAACATCAGGTCCATACCGCGGATGCCGAAGTCCACGACGCGCACGCCTTCCGGCCACGGCTCCCGCAGCAGCCGGCGCGCGACTTCCGATCCGAACGCGTCGTCCCCGAGGAAGATGTTCCCGACGCCTGCTACCAGCACCCGATCCTTCATCCCATCGGCTCCACCTCCTCCAGGCCGAAGAAGAAGCGATGACCCGGCTGCCGCATTACGCCCCACTCCCGCCCCGGATCGTCCTCGACCGTTACCGCCACGTGCAGGCTGCCCTCGTAATCCTGCTCCACTGCCTGCACAATGGCGATCTTCCCCTCCAGAGCCAGATCGAAGATGTCCGCCCGCTTGCGCGGCCGCAGCCGCACGCGGTCCCCCACATCCGGCACGCCGGCCTCCGGCCGCAGTTCCCGCACTGCTCCGTGCAGCTTCATCAGTTGCTCCGCAGGGAGCGCCTCGGTCCGCTCCAGCACCGCGCGCGCCCGCGCGCCGCCCTGTCGAATCTCGGCCTTCTCCGCATCGGAAAGTGTCAGCGTCCGCAGCGCCAGCAGTTCCTCGATCTCCGCTCCGTCGAACCAGTCCCCGGGACTCTCCGGCGCTACCCGCGGGTAGTCGTAGAGAATGATCGGCGAGGAGAGCATCGTATCGCGCTGGCCTTCCGAGCCCGCCAGCACCGGCCACGTCCCCACGTTGCGGCACGCCGCCGCTGCCTCGCGATAGGCGTCCGGCGGATCGATCAGGCTTACGAACGCGCCGCCCCGCACGGTCAGGATCGTGTGCGTCGAAAGCATCGAGCGCCTCGTGATGTCCCACGCCGCGTCCGGTGTCTCGTTGCGCACGCGCACGCGCACCCGCAGCAGTCCCTCGCCCGCCGGTTCCGCCGTCATGCCGGCCGCCGCCAGGCCGCCGCCGGGCAGCGCCTCGCTGCACACCGCCGGGCAGCCTTCGAGCTCGATCTCGCGCTCCTCCGGCTCCTCGCCCGCCGTATCGCCGAACCACAGGAAGCGCACGCGCGCCCGCAGTTCGCATCCGGAGCCGCTCTCGACGCCGGCCTCGACCAGGACCTCGGTCTGCATCTCGCTCGCCGGCGCGCCCCACGGATGCAGCACTCCGAAATTCCACCGCATCCGATTCTTCAGCGCGGAGGCCCGGTACGGATACAGCATGTAGCCCTCGTACAGCACCGCGTTGGCGATTTTCTCGACCAGTGGCTCGTTCATGGCAGGAGGCTCTCCAGGGCTTGTTCCCAGCTCGCCATGCCGCGCTCTGCCTGATAGCGCCGCAGCCGGTCCGCCACATCGCGCCGCAGGCATAACCATGCCGTATTCGGATAATAGGTGTCCATCATTTCCCCCCAGACCGCGGACGGAAGCGCGTAGGCCGCCTCCTTGCTCCACGGAATTTGCTGCAATGCGAGGCCTCCGTCCTCGTCTTGGTAAAACACCGATCCGCTGAACAGCAGCGAGAGCGGCACGCAGCCCTGTTCCAGGCCGTGGAAGTACTTCGCCGTCGCCACCGTAAGGTCGAATGTGCAGGCCACCGGCAGCACCACCGCCGCCGCGCCGCGGAAGGCCGGCACCGCCGCCGCGGCGTGCGCCCAGAGCATACTTCGCAGCGTCCGCCCCCATCGTTCCGGCGCGCCGAACAGGTCCACCAGGGCGCGCTGCTCCGCCGCGCTGTAGGACCGCCGCGCCGCCTCGATGCGGATCTGGCAGTGCAGCGAGATGCCGCGGATCTCTTCGGCCGGGTCGGCGTTCTCGACGCGCACCCGCAGCCCCAGCGCCGGCGCGGCCGCGTACGCCACCGGCGCCGCGTCCTCTACGCGAAAGTTCAGGTCAGGCACGCCCGGCCTCCCGCAATCGCGCAAAAAAGGCTGCGATCTCCCGCCACATCTCCTCGCCTCCGGAAAGCCCGCGCCAGTGCATCCGGATCAGGCCGCAGAGCTCATAGCAGCGGTCGACCGGCGCCGTGCAGTATTCGCGCGCCCCGCCGATGCGGTTCGCCAGCAGCGCCTCCACATCCGGTTCCAGCTCCGTCAGCACCGGGTTCCGCGCCGCCACTCCGGCCCACGACTCCAGGCCCAGCAGCGATTCCACCGGCCCGGCCGGGCCCGGATAGTATGCCGCCACGCGCCCCGTCGCGGAATGCGGCACAAAGAACGCCAGGCCGATCGGAATCCCCAGCGCCTCCCACTCCGCATCGGTCAGGCAGAAATCCGGCAGCCACCGCACGCGCCGCGGCAGCCGCCGGTATCCGCCCGCGCCGCGATGCGCAAACAGCACGCCGCACGCCTCGCACGCGCACACGAGCCGCCGCGCCGCCGTCTCCAGCAAGTGCCCGTGCTCCGCCGCCAGGTCCGCGCCGCACAGCTCACAGCGCGCCGCCCGTTTTGCCGGCAAAAAGCGCCGCAGGGTCCGCAACGGGGCCGAAGGCGTCATCGCCCCATCAGCGCCTCGACCGGAACGAACGCGCCCGGCGTTCCCTCCGTCTCGATCGCGCTGACCTCCGGCGCCGCGGCATAGAGCGCCTCTTCCACCGCCTCGCGCGCCGCGGCGCCCCGCACCCGCACCACGAAATCCGAAATCCCCGCCAGCTCCGCGCCGGGAACGCGATCCAGCGCCCGCCTCACCCGCGTTTCGAAATCGTCCGGATGCAGTCCATACAGCAATAGCAGGCTACCCGCCAGCTCATCGCGCGCAAATGCCCTGCGCGCCGCCTCCCCTGCCAGCTCGACCATCCGCGCCAGCGCCTCCCTGTGGTAGCCCAGAATCGCCGCGACCAGTTCCCGCACCGTATCCCTTGTCCGCGGATCGGCAATCTCCTCGATCTCCGCCACCAGCCGCTCGATCTCGTGAATGTGAGTCCCTTGCTCCATTCCCTGGTCCCCGATGCCTACCCCTCCACACCGAACATGGGCGAATGGCGCACCTCGATCACCTTCCCCTTGCCCAGATACATGTGCACGCCGCACGGCAGGCACGGATCGAAGCTCCGCACCGCCCGCATAATGTCGATCCCCTTGAACCGGTCCGGGCCGTTCTCTTCGAATATCGGTGTGTTCTGCACCGCGTCCTCATACGGTCCGGGCGTCCCGCGGCTGTCCCGCGGGCTCGCGTTCCACGGCGTCGGCGGGTAGGGATGGTAATTCGCGATCTTGCCGCCGCGGATGACGACGTGATGCGAGAGCACCCCGCGCACCGCCTCATGGAACCCGCACGCGATCGCGTCGTCGGGTACTTTGAAGTCCGTCCAGGTCTTCGTGTTCCCGGCGTGCAGTTCGGCCATTCCTCTTTCGACAAAATACAGCGCCGCCGCCGCGGCATACGCCTGAAAGTAAGTCCGCGCGCGGTCCCGCTCGAGCGCGTTGCTCCACTTCGGGATCTTCCATTCGAATTCCGCTTCCGGCTTCGTCGCGGACTTGGGCAGATAGATCTTCACGCTGTGCCCGGTCGATTTCACATACCCGATATCGACGCGGTTCGCCAGCGCCGTCGACCACAGCCGCGCGATCGGCCCGCCGCCCGTATCGAGCGCCAGGAACTCGCCGGTCTCCGGGTGGCGCCATCGCGGCGACATCACCCACGTGTACTTGCCGTCGAAATTCCGCTTCTGCGGCCGCGGCGTTGTCGTCTGGTTCCACGGGTGCCGCTGGTCCACCGGATTGCCCAGCGGATCTTCCCGCACGAACGTTTCGCCCTCCTGCCAGTCGTCGTAATACGAGCTCCCCAGCAGAATCCGGATCCCGAGATTGATGTCCACCAGGTTGGTCGTCACTAACCGTCCGTCCACAATGATCCCAGGGGTCACGAACATCGCGTTGCCCCAGTCATTCATGCGGCGGTAAGTGTAGTCGCATGCGTCGGGGTTGTTCCACGATCCCCAGCAGCCAAGGAGCACGCGCCGTTGCCCCACCTTCTCATACCCCGGCAGGGCCTCGTAGAAGAAGTCGAATAAGTCGTCGTGCAGCGGCACGACCTTCTTCATGAACTCGACATACTTCATCAGGCGCACCAGATAGTCCGTGAAGAGCTGCGTCGTCGGGACCGTTCCCACGCCGCCCGGATACAGCGTCGAGGGATGCACGTGGCGCCCTTCCATCAGGCAGAACATTTCCCGCGTGAGGCGGCTCATCTGCAGCGCCTCGCGGTAGAACTCGCCCGTGAACGGATTGAGCGCGCGCATGATGTCGGCGATCTTCCGGTATCCGTGCGCGGCGGCGTGCGGCGCGTCGGCCCCCTGCGCCTTCTCCCATACGCCGGGGTTTGTCTCCTTCACCATCTGCTCGCAGAAATCCACGCCCACCAGATTGTCCTGGAAGATGTTGTGGTCGAACATGTACTCCGCGGCTTCGCCCAGGTTGACGATCCACTCCGCGAGCGCCGGCGGCCGGATGCCGAAGGCCATGTTCTGCGCGTAGCAGGCGCACGTCGCGTGGTTGTCTCCGCAGATGCCGCAGATCCGGCTGGTGATGAAGTGCGCGTCCCGCGGGTCCTTGCCCTTCATGAAAATGCTGTAGCCGCGGAAAATCGAGGACGTGCTGTGGCACTCCGCCACCTCGCGGTTGGCGAAATCGATCTTCGTGTAAATCCCGAGGCTCCCCACGATGCGCGTAATCGGGTCCCAGCTCATCTCGACGAGCTTGCGTTCGCGGCCCGTGGTCTCCGGGCCCGGCTGTGTGATGGTTGCCATTTCCGGACTCCCGCCCTAGCTGAACCTCGCCGGCCGGTATCCAGTCGTCAACTCCGGCCCGCGGTGCCGCCATTTCGTTTCCTTGTTGACCGTGTGCTGCGTGATGCGGCGCAGCGCGCGGATCGCCCTTCCCGTCACCGTCGAAGTGTCCGACGAAATCCGCGCCCCCGGCGGCTCGTCCATGAACGGCATAAATTTGTCCGGGAACCCCGGCATCGTGCACGCCATGCAGATGCCGCCGACGTTCGGGCACCCGCCCAGCCCGTTCATCCACCCGCGCTTCGGCACGTTGCAATTCACCACCGGACCCCAGCAGCCCAGCTTCACCAGGCACTCCGGCTGGCCGTATTCCTTCGCGAACTGCCCCTGCTCGTAGTAGCCGCCGCGGTCGCACCCCTCGTGCACCGTCGCGCCGAAGAGCCACTTCGGCCGCAGGCGGTCATCCAGCGGAATCATCGGCGCCACGCCCGTCAACTGGTAGAGCAGGTAGAGCAGCGTCTCCATGAAGTTGTCCGGCTGGATCGGGCAGCCCGGCACATTCACCACCGGCAGCCCCGCCTTCGACTTCCACTCCCAGCCCAGGTAATCCGCCAGCCCCATGCACCCCGTCGGATTCCCCTGCATCGCGTGAATGCCGCCGTACGTCGCGCAAGTCCCCGCGGCCACCACCGCCGTCGCCTTGGGCGCCAGGCGGTCGATCCACTCGCACGTTGGGATCGGCTGTCCCGTCTGCGGATCCGTGCCGAAGGCCGCCCAATAGCCCTCGCGCTTCACGTTCTCATTCGGAATCGAGCCCTCGATCACGAGCACGAACGGCTCCAGCCGTCCCGCCGCCGCGTCGTGAAACGCCTTCAGGAAATCGCTGCCGACCTCATACGCCAGTACGGTATTGTGCAGGTGCACTTTCGGCAAGCCGGGAATCGCCCCGAGCAGCACGTCTTCGAGGCTCGGCTGCGTCGCCGCCGTCACCGAGACCGAGTCGCCGTCGCAGCTCAGCCCCGCCGTGATCCAGAGGATGTGTACCTCTTTTACGGCCGGCGGACGTGGTGTTTTGCGTCCATAAGGAGGCGCATCGGGCATATGACCCCCCCTTCTGCGCACGATACCCTTTTAGTCTCTGCGCGAAGGATCATAGCGGTCAACGCGCGAGCGTGCAGGAGCGCTCAGCAGATGCGCGGCAACTGTTCATGAAACGGCAGATCGAGCACGCGGCTGCCTCCCACCTCCGTCCGCAGTACCGCCATGCCGGGGTGTGCCGAAACGGCACGCCCGATCGCCACCGCGTCGCGCCCCTCCGGCCGCGCGCGCATCGCGGAGAGCACCGCGTCCGCCCGCTCCGGCGCCGCGAACGCGACCAGCTTCCCTTCGTTCGCCACGAACAGCGGATCGATTCCGAGGAGCTCGCACGCGCCCCGCACCGTTTCGCGCACCGGAATCGCGCGCGCCTCGATCTCGATCCCCACGCCTGCCGCAGCCGCGATCTCGCACAGCGATGTCCCCAGCCCGCCGCGCGTCGGATCGCGCAGCGCGTGAATCTCGCCCGCCTCGATCATCGACGCAACCAGCCCGTGGAGCGCCTGCGTGTCCGACCGGATCTCGCCTTCGATCTCCAGCCCTTCGCGCTGCGTCATCACCGCCATTCCGTGGTCCGCGATCGTTCCGCTCAGCAGGATCACATCGCCCGCCCGCGCGTTCGCGGCAGAAATCGCCGCGCCCTCAGGCACGAGGCCGATGCCCGTCGTCGTCACGAACAGCTTGTCCGCCGAGTGCCGGTTCACCACCTTGGTATCGCCCGTGACGATCGCCACGCCCGCTGCTCGCGCCGCCGCAGCCATCGAGTCCACCACCTGCGCCAGCTCCTCCATCGCCAGGCCTTCCTCCACGATGAAGGCCGCCGCCAGCGCCAGCGGCTTCGCCCCGCACATCGCCAGATCGTTTACCGTACCGTTGACCGCCAGTTCCCCGATATTCCCGCCCGGAAAAAACAGCGGCGTCACCACGAACGAATCGGTCGTGAACGCCACGCGCGCATCTCCGGCCGCCACCACCGCCTGATCGTCCAACCGACCCAGCACCGGATTATCGAACGCCGGCAAAAACAGCTCCCGCACCAGCTGCGCCGTAAGCCGGCCCCCGCTCCCGTGCCCCATCACGACAGTCTTATGGCGTGCAACCGGCAGCGGACACGAAATCGCAAAGCCACTCATAACGGTAAGCCGCGCCCCCAACCCCCAATCCCTAATCTCTAAATGACGTCCTCTTCCCCCAGCATCACATGCACCATGTCCCACATCACGTGCAGCAGCGTCGTGTGCACCTCCTGAATGCGGTGGATGCTGAACGAGGGCACCGTGAGGCAGTACTCCGCCAGATCCTTCGACCGCCCGCCGTCCTTCCCAGCGAAAGCCACCGTCAGCATCCCCATCTCGCGCGCCGCTTCCAGCCCGTAATTCACATTGGCCGACATCCCGCTGGTCGAAATCCCCAGCGCCACATCCCCCGCGCGTCCGAACAGCCGCAACTGCTCGGCGAAGGTCTGGGAGAAATCCGAATCGTTGCCGATCGCCGTCAGCAGCGCCGGATCGCACGTCAGCGCCCGCGCCGGGAACGCCCGCCGCTTCTCGAGGATCGGGTGCACGAACTCCACCGCCGCGTGCAGCGCATCGCACGCGCTGCCCCCGTTTCCCATCACGAACAACTGCCGCCCCGCAGACAGCGCGTCCGCCATCCGCCGGCACACCTGCTCCAGCGTGCCCGCGTTCGCCTCGAAGAACCGCGCCTTCATCTCCGCGCTCTCGCGGCACTTCCGCATCACCGCTTCTTGGAATGCCGCCCCTGGTTCCGGCGCCATCACGCCCCCGCTTCGAGCGGCGTCAAATGCCGCCCGTACTGGTAATACGCCGCGCACGCCCCTTCCGCCGAGACCATCGTCGCGCCCAGCGGCGTCTGCGGAGTGCACTCCCTGCCGAAAGCCGGGCAATCCACCGGCTTCTTCTGCCCCTTCAGCACCAGCCCCGCGATGCAGACCTCCGGCTCGCGCGTGCGGATGTTCTCCACCTCGAAAATGCGGTCCGCGTCGAAATCGCGGTACGGGTAGCTCAGCTTGTAGCCGCTCTTCGGAATGATCCCGATTCCGCGCCAGCTCCGGTCCGCGATATCGAACACCTTGGCGATCATCTTCCGCGCCGTCAGGTTTCCTTCGCGCGTCACCGCCCGCGCATACTGGTTCTCCACCACGGCGCGCCCGCGCTCGAGCTGCCGCGCCGTCATGAGGACGCCTTCGAGCAGGTCCAGCGGCTCGAAACCCGTGATCACGATCGGCACCCGGTAGCGCGCCGCGATCGGCTCGTATTCCGTCCACCCCATCACCGCGCACACGTGCCCCGGACCCAGGAACCCCTGCACGCGGTTCAGCGGCGATTGCAGGATCGCCGTCATCGAAGGCGGCACGGTCACGTGCGAGACCAGCAGCGAAAAGTTCCGCAGCCCCATCGCCTTGGCCTGCCACACCGCCATGGCGTTGGCCGGCGCCGTGGTCTCGAAGCCGATGGCGAAGAATACGACTTTCTTATCCGGATTCGCCTCCGCGATCTTCAGGCAGTCGAGCGGCGAGTACACGATCCGCACGTCCCCGCCCGCCGCCCGCACCTGAAACAAATCGGCTTCCGACCCCGGCACGCGCAGCATATCGCCGAACGAGCAGAAGATCACGTCGGGCCGCCGCGCGATCGCATGCGCCCGGTCGATCCTGTCGAGCGGCGTCACGCAGACGGGGCATCCCGGCCCGTGCACCAGCTCGATTTCCGGCGGCAGCAGCCGGTCGAGCCCGTACTTCACGATGGAGTGCGTCTGCCCGCCGCAGACCTCCATCAGCACCCACGGCCGCGTCACCGTGCGGCGGATTTCCTCGGCGATCTTCTGCGCGATCGCCGCGTCGCGGTACTCGTCAAGGTATTTCATCGCCGCCCTGGAGCTCGCCGAGCTGATCGAGTTCCGCGAGATAGCGGTACGTGCGCGCGGCCTCTTCCTCGTCGACCTTGCTGATCGCGAAGCCCACGTGCACCATCACGTAGTCGCCGGGTTGCGCTTCGGGCAGGTACTCCAGGCAGGCCTCGCGCGTGATGCCGCCGAAATCCACCTTCGACATCCGCACCCCGTGCCGCTCATGCAGCGCGACAATTTTGCCCGGTATCGCCAGACACATGCGCCTTCATCATAGTGCCGGCAAGGGAAAGTAGCCGTGTGTTCGTGAACGCTACTGCGGGCCGCCGCCAGTGGCGTATGCGTTCGTACGCGGCGCCGCCATGAGCCGCTGGTAGCCCTTCAACATCCACACGCGCCACCGCAGGATCATTCCGAACGCCAGCACGAACAGCAGCCCGCCCGTCTGCGGCCCCGAGATCATCGCGTCCAGGTACCCCCGCGCCAGCAGCCGCACCGCCGCCAGCGCCACGATCATCGCGAAGAACGCCTTCGAGCGCTGCATCATGACGGTGTCGCCCTCACGCACGAGCTTCGTCGTCCGCAGCAGCGGATACGCCAGCCCGACGGCGCCGATCAGGAAGGCCACGACGCCCCACGCCAGCGGAATGCGGAACGCCGGCACGAGGAACATCGAGAACCCCGTCGCCATCCCCGCCGGCGGAATCACGATCTTCTTCACCGATACCGGCCCGCGCGACTCCTGCACCCGCCAGATGATCACCGCCGTCAGCGCGGCCACGGAACCCAGGACAGCCGTCCCGCTCGGAAGAACCATATACTTCTAGATTAAAGGATCGCCGCTGCGCGGCCAAGCTTCAGCGTCCCGGCCGCGGCGCAACCAGCGCCACCAGGAGAAGCGCGACCTCAACACCCGCCAGCGCGTAAAACAGGAATCGCCCCTTCGGCCATACCACCCGTGGAAGCTGGTCGGAGAGCCGATCTCCGATCGTCTGGTTCAGCCGCACCGGCGGCTCCGTCACGCCCTGTTCCTTCGCCCAACGCGCGGACAGCCAGTTCCCACGGATATTCGCGAACAGCAGCGCCAGGAACACGCAATCCAGGAAGCCCGGAGGCCGCGCGTAATAACGGATCAGCACCAGAGCCCGCAGCAGGTATGCCGCAAAGGCCGCTTGCCCTGCGATCCGGCTGCGCTGCCGCACGCCCATGCCGGCGAGCAGGAAGAACGCGCCCTCGAACAGCCCCTCCGGCGCCGTGCCGTTGAACAGGCTCACGGCGGCAGTGAGCAGGCCGACCGCGAAGCAGATCCAGAAGCCCTGCGCGGTGACGTAGTCGAAGTCCACGTCGTTGCGGATCGTGGGCCAGAACAATGCTCGGAGCCGGCTTTCCGTGCGCGGCGTACTGTCCGATAATCCCAGCGTCTGCATTTCGACCTGCGCTACTGAACCATCGCGTTCACCGTGTTCGCCGCGCGGCCATCCACGCTGACCACCAGATCCACCGCTCCCGCTCCCGCCAGCCCGCGCGGCAGCTCCACATTCACCTGGTCCAGCCCCGGATACTGCCCCTGCGCTCCCCAGTACAGCACCGGCAGCGCCGTCCCGCCCGTCGTCACCGCCAGCGAGCTCCCGTGCCGCAGGCCCGTCCCGTAGACCACCAGGATCACGCGCTCGCCCTCCGGCCCCAGGTCGATGGGATTCGCCACCCACTGCTTGCTGCTGTCGTCCCACCGCGCCGACGCCACCACCGTCTGCGAGCCGTCCGCGTGCACGTGGATCGCCTGCCCCGCCCACACTCCGTGCCCTGTCGCATCCGCGCTGAAAAGGCCCGGAGCCATCGCGCCGATCCCGATCGCCGTCGCGATCGCACCGCCGCCCGCGAGCCCCACCGTCACCGCAGCCATCCCCTTCGCCGTGTCCCCCGGGATCGCGAAGTTGATCTGCCCCGCCGAGCCGAACACGCCATAAAGCGGCGCATTGCGCGCCACGCCCGCGCTATCCGTGATCTTCACCGTCACGCCGCCGAGCGAGCTCGCGAGCGGCAGCGTCCCCGCCGTATCGCCGCTCAATCCGGCCACGCCCATCAGCGAGCACATCTCGTCCGCCGCAAAGCCCGCTGCGCCGCTCGACGCCGCATTCGTCACCGCCGGCAGCGCCGCCGACGTGCTCCCCTTGAAATTCGCGTCGCCTGCGTACACTGCCGCGATCGGCCGTCCCGCCGCGCTCGCGGCGAGCTGCGCCGACGCGTTCCCGCCCGCGAGCCCCGCGCTCGCCAGCACCGTGTTGTTCGCGGTGTCCACGAACGTCACCGTTCCCGCCGGCGTCCCCGCACCCGCGGCCGCAGCCACCGCAGACGTCACCACCAGTTGCCCGCCCGTAACGGCCAGCGAAACCGAAGTGGCCGTCGCTGCCTGCGCCACGGTCAGCGCCGCCTGCGCTGCCGATGCCGCCCAGTTCGCATCGCCCGAATATTGCGCCAGCACCGTGTGGGTCCCGACCGCCAGCCCGTTTAGTGCGACCGAAGCCGCGCCCGAGGCCAGGCTCGCCGTCCCCGCCGCCGTGCGCGCAAACGGCGTCGCGTCCACGTAGAACGTCACCGTCCCGGTCGGCCCCGCGATCCCCGCCGGCGCCGCCGTGCCCGCGACGTTCGCCGTCACCGTCACCGCCTGTCCGTAGACCGGCGCCGCCGGATTCGCCGCCAGCGTCATCGCCGACGGCAGCGCGTTGACGTTCTGCACCATCGTCCCCTGCGATGCCGGCAGCCCGCCGCCCCCGCCGTAGCTCGCCACGATCGTGTGCGACCCCGCCGTCAGCGCCGCCGTCCGGAACACCGCCTGCCCGCCGCTCAACACACCGGAGCCGAGCACGGTTGTCCCATCGAGAAACTGCACCGCTCCCGCGGGCACGCCTGCCAGGTTCCCCGAAACTGTCGCCGAGAACGTCACCATCTGCCCGAGCGTCGAAGGATTCACGTCACTGGTTACCGTAACGCTGCTCGTTGGCGCCACCGCCACGCCGTTGACGCGGAAGTTCGCCGAGCCAGCCATCGGCGCAAACGCAGCCGCCGCGCCGCCGGCCGCAAATCCAACGCCACCCGCGATCGACCCGCCCGTCGCGATCCCGCCCGGAAATCCGCCCGCCGCCGTATCGACGTAGAGGTAGTAAGTCGCCCCCGGCTGCAGCGTCACCGCCGGCGGAAACACATACGCTCCGCCGGAGATCCCCGTCGATACCGCCACGAACCCCGCGGCGGCATCGCGCGCCGCGCCCTTCTTCGCCCTCAATTTCGCGTTCGCCATCGCCGAGGCCGATGTCCCCGCCGGATTCGTCAGCGCCGCCAGCCCGCCCGGTGTCCCCGTGTACGGCATGCTGAACAGATACGCCTTCCCCGACGCCACCGGCGTCAGCCCCTGATCGGAAAAGAAATTGAAGGTGATGCCGGTCCACGGCGTCGCATTCGGCGGCATCATGAACGACTGCCCCAGAATCGTATTCGCCGGCGCCGGAGTATTCCCCCCGGCGTTCAACCCCAGGGTCGGCGTAGCCGTCAGCACCAGCGTCCCGGCGACCGGCGTAAAGCTGTAATTCGCCGCCGCCAGCGTCCCGGCCGATACCGTAATCGGATAATTCCCCGGCGGCGATCCGGCTGTTGCGGTAGTCGTCAGCACCGGCGCCCCGGAGACTACCGATGGCCCATCGCCATTCACGAAGCCCGCGATGCTGGCCGTGAGCCGCGGCAGCGGACCGCCCGCCGTTGCTGTGGCGTAATTGGCCGTGACCGTCAGCGGCGCTTGACTCACCAGCACGGTTACGGAACCTGGTAGTGGGAGCGCATAACCGGGTCCGCCGCCATACACCGCATCGATTCGCCGCAAACCTGCCGGTAACGACGACGTAGTAACGGCTGCCCGGGCATTCGCATCCAGCGTCGCCTTGCCGAGCGTGCCCGGCGGCCAGCCGAAGATCACGTCGCCTGTCGGAGGCAGCAGACCGGGAACGTAGGCCATCGTGGCCGTGAATGTTACCGGCTGCCCATATACGCTGGCTGTTGGACTGGCTGACAGCACAACCGAGGTCTGGCACAGGCTCGATGTCACAATGGCTGTACCCGCACCCGAAGTGTCCACAAACCTCGGAACCGGCCCCGCCGATGCCGTAGACGGTCCCGGCGCCGGCGCATAGCTGAGGTCTACCGTCCCCGTACCCACGCCCAATGCCGCGCCCGAGGTAAAGCTGTAGTACACGCCGAAATCGAGCGTTTCCGGCACGTTCGGGTCGGCCTGGACTACTTCCCAGACCGCCTCGCCCGACCCATTCACCAGCGGCACCTGCCAAAGCTGCGTTGGCGTACCCGCCGGCCCCAGACTCAGCGTCGGCGCTACCGAGGGAATCGCGCCCGCCGGGTCCGGCGTCGATTCATCCTGCACCAGTTGAGCGATCGTCGGCGATGCACGCCCCGGCCCTAGCGCGGCGGGAAGAAATGTCGGGGATCCGCCCGGCGCATTCGGGGCGGGCCCCAGCCCGTTCGTCGAAGCGTAGTTTGTCGTCGTGACGTACACATTGATGCCGGCCGGTATGTTGCTGAATACGGCTCGTAGCCGCGTACCGAAATCGCTCAACCCCGCCGTCCCGCCCTGCGCCGGAAGCACGAATCCGGATTCCGAATTGGCATAGATCACGCCCGGGAGATTCTGCGCGAGCGGATTGGCGCTGATCCCGCTACCGGTTGGCGTAGCGTTAACTCGCGTCTTGAACGCGTTCGCAAAACCTTCCGTAAACCGCAGCGTGGCCCCGTTAACCGGCCCTCCTGCCGCCACTCCCATGCACTTAAGAAACTGCGGAACATCAGTCCCCGTCAAGACTTCGCTGTTCGCCGCGTTGCGTACCGAAGTCGTCAACCCGCTCTGCACAAACCCCACAGTCTGTATCGGATTGGGGATCGGCAATGCCCCGGGACCGCTCGCCGAAAATGCAGCCGAAACTGGCCAGAAGGGAGATTCAGAGGGAAAGGGCGAGGGCGCGGTAGTAAGCGATAATGTCGCCGCGTCCATGCGCACATTCGTCATCCGGAAAACCCGCGACCCCGTCGTCTGAGGCGGCAAAACCGGTACGCCCTGGAACGTCACCTGATTCCCGCTGACCACGCCCATGAAGACGTTCGGCGTCGCCCCGAACGCCGTGCAGGTTCCACCCGTCAACGCCGTGCATTGCGACGCGAGGGCGGAATTTCCATGAATGTTTGCGTAGAGGCCGGAGGCCCCGGCCGCCGTTCCCACACAGCCGCCCGGTACCGCACCCGCCGTGCTCCCGCACACCACCTGCGGCAGCGCCGGGCCGGCTCCCGACAGACCGGAGCCCGGCTCATCGATCATCAGCAGCGCCTCGGACCCGCCATTCGGCAGCACCCTGCTAGTAACATTCACTGGCAGGATGATCGTGATGTCGGCTGTAGGGACAAGCGACCCGGTAGCGGGCAAGCTACCGCCATTGCAGACTAGCACCAAGTCGCCAATCAACTCGGAGGCCCCTTCCGCCCGCAATAGGGGAGTTGCCGCCGCCGTCACCGCGCACAGAAGAGATGGCGGCGCGCCAGCCGAAGGAGGCCCCACCTGCCCCGCCGCAGATCACGCAATCGCTGCCAAGAGCGCAGCCCCATCCAACCACCGCCGCAGATTGAACATGTACGTAGGTGGACTATCGTACCAACAAGTACGCCCCAGGCAATCAGGAATTCACCCCGCCCCCATCCGTAACCCCTTCACCCGATCCCGCAACTGCGCCGCTTTCTCGAACTCGAACTTCCGCGCCGCCTCGCGCATCTTCTCTTCGAGCTCCGCGATAAATCGCTCCCGCTGCTCCGGCGTCAGGTCTTCCACTTCCTCATCCGCTTCGAGCGGCACCGTCACGTAATCCCCCTCCGCCACCGCCACCAGGCTCATATCGATCGGCTTCACGATCGACTGCGGCACAATCCCGTTCCGCTCGTTGTATTCCAACTGGATCTGCCGCCGCCGCCCGGTCTCGTCCAGCGCCTTCCGCATGCTGTCCGTTATTACATCGGCGTACAGGATCGCGTGCCCCTCCACGTGCCGCGCCGCCCGCCCGATCGTCTGAATCAGCGACCCCGCCGACCGCAGAAAGCCCTCCTTATCCGCATCCAGAATCGCCACCAGCGAGACCTCCGGCAAATCCAGACCCTCGCGCAGCAGGTTGATCCCGATCAGCACGTCGAACTCCCCGCGCCGCAAGTCCCGCAGGATCTTGATGCGGTCCAGCGTGCTTACCTCCGAGTGCAGATAATTACACTTCACCCCTACCTCGGAGTAATACTCGGCTAAATCCTCCGCCATCCGCTTCGTCAGCGTTGTCACCAGAACGCGCTGGTTCGCCGCCGTCCGCTTCCGTATCTCGCCCAGTAAGTCGTCCACCTGCCCCTTCACCGGCCGGATCTCCACGCTCGGGTCTACCAGCCCCGTCGGGCGGATGATCTGCTCCACCACCACTCCCGCCGATTTCGTCAGCTCGTACGGCCCCGGCGTCGCCGAGACATACACCAACTGGTTCACCCGGTGCTCGAATTCCTCGAACGTCAGCGGCCGGTTATCGAGCGCGCTCGGCAGCCGGAAGCCGTGCGACACCAGCACCTCTTTGCGCGACCGGTCTCCGTGGTACATCCCGTGCAACTGCGGAATCGTCTGGTGGCTTTCGTCGATGAACATCACAGCGTCGTGCGGCAGGTAATCGAGCAGCGTCGGCGGGGCCTCGCCCGGCAGCCGCCCCGAAAAATGCCGGGAATAATTCTCGATCCCGTGGCAGTAGCCAATCTCCTTGATCATCTCCAGGTCGAACATCGTCCGCTGGTACAGCCGCTGCGCCTCGATCGCCTTCCCCTGCTTCGTCAGCTCTCCGTGCCACCATTCGAGCTCATTGCGGATGCTCTGCATCGCCTGCTCTTTCGTCTCCCGCGACATCACATAGTGCGTCTTGGGATAAATCGGCAGCCGGATATACGTCTGCCGGACCTGCCCGAGCAGCGGATCGATCTGCGACAAACTCTCGACCTCATCGCCCCACAGCTCGATGCGGTACGCGTAATCGTCGTAAGTCGGGTATATTTCGATGGTGTCCCCCCGCACGCGGAACGTCCCGCGGCGGAAGTCGCCCTCGTGCCGTTCGTACAGGATCTCCACCAGCTTTGAGATGATCGCCTCGCGCGGGATCTTCTGCCCCTTCTCCAGCATCAGCAGCATCCCGTAATAGGCTTCCGGCGACCCCAGGCCGTAGATGCAGCTCACGCTCGCCACGATCACGCAGTCCCGCCGCTCGAACAGCGATTTCGTCGCCGAAAGCCGCAGCTTGTCCAGCTCATCGTTGATCGTCGCTTCTTTTTCGATGTAGACATCGCTCGACGGAATATATGCTTCCGGCTGGTAATAGTCGTAATAACTTACGAAATACTCGACCGCGTTCTCGGGAAAGAACGACTTGAACTCGTGGTAAAGCTGCGCCGCCAGCGTCTTATTGTGCGCCAGCACCAGCGCCGGCCGCCCCACCGCTTCGATCACCTTGGCCATCGTGAACGTCTTGCCCGACCCGGTGACCCCCAGCAGCACCTGGTGCTGCTCGCCTTCGCGCACCCCG
>DATGMB010000088.1:0-44348 GCA_035293845.1 Bryobacteraceae bacterium | reverse complement strand
GCGGTGGCCCCCGGCGTGCAACGTCCTCCGCCGTGCTCGCTCCCGTTTCCCGCAAAGCTTTGCCGCGCGTGGTTTTTCCTGACGGGCGAGGCCGCGCGGTCGTGCCGTTTTCGCACACCGGTGTGGCCTCCGGGCGCCACTCAAACTTAAGGCCGATGCTTCCAAGCCCTTGCTATAATTGGGAGTTCAAGCCGCATCGGAATCGGGTCACAAACAACTGCGCATGAAGTGCATCTCTGTTTTGCTACTTTCCGCCGCCGCGCTGGCGGCGCAGAACGACGGCAATCTGGTTATGGGCCGGACCGGCAGCACCGCGAAAACGAAAACGCGGTCCGGGATCGCCGCGAACGCCGCGAAACAGCGCGCGGCGCGGCGCTCGATGGGGAAGACCTCCGCGATGCTCCAGGCTCCCGCTCCGTCGGTTGCGGCGCCCGGTGGTGCTACGTTCACCACGGGCCAGGCTGCCCGGCTGGTCATCGGCCAGACCACGTTCACCAGCCAGGACCCGAACTCGAGCGACACCATTCTGGGCGCGGCGGGCGGCATCGCCTACGCGGGCGACACCCTGTTCGTGGCGGATTCGAACCGCCTCGGCGCCACGCCGGTGAATCATCGCATCCTGCTGTTCAAGGGCCTCTCCTCGATGCTCCCCGCTCCGAGCGCGGAGCTGTCGAATAACAGCAAGTGCCCGGTCTGCGTCGGCGCGGCGTCGCTGGTGCTCGGCCAGCCGGACTTTACCACCAACACCCTGAACCTGACCGCGACCTCCAGCTCGCTGCGCGCGCCCACCGCCGTGGCTTCGGACGGCGTGCACCTGGTGGTGGCGGATACCGATCACAACCGCGTGCTGATCTGGAACCACATCCCGACGAGCAACAATCAGCCGGCGGACGTGGTGGTGGGGCAGCCGAATTTCACCAGCACTACGGCTTCCGGGAGCTCACCCACGGCCAAATCGCTGAGCGGTCCGGAAGGCGTCTGGATTCAGAACGGCAAGCTGTACATCGCGGATACGGACGATGACCGCGTCCTGATTTACAACACGATCCCGACCGCGAACGGCGCGGCCGCGGATGTGGTGCTCGGGCAACCCAATTTCACGACTCACAACGTGCCGGAGCTTTCGCAGAACAGCGACAGCACGGACGTCACGACCACCAGCACCGCCACCGCGACCAACATGCTGTCGCCCGTGTCGGTGAGTTCGGACGGCGTGCGGCTGTTTGTGACCGACCTGGGGTACAACCGCGTCCTGGTATGGAACACGATTCCGACGAGCAATGCCGCGGCGGCGAGCTTCGCCATCGGCCAGCCCGACCTGAATCACGGGCGCGCCAACGACGCCTACACCACCGATTCCACCAACAACAATAAGCAGGCGCCGGTGCTCTGCACGCAATCGAACGGCACGGACAGCAACGGCAACGCCACCTACCCCGCCATTTGCAACGCGACACTGAACTTCCCGCGATTCGCGCTCTCGACCGGCACGCAGCTCTTTATTGCGGACGGCGGCAACGACCGCGTCCTGGTGTTCAACCACATTCCCAATCAGAGCGGCGCTTCCGCGGACCTGATCATCGGGCAGATCGGCGGCGACGTGGACCAGGCGACGGACGCCGCGGACTCGGTGAACACGCCGACGTCGCTGGCCTGGGACGGCCTCAACCTTTACGTCAGCGATCCCTATAACCGGCGCATCACGGTTTACACCCCGGCTTCGGCCACCGTGCCCTACCAGGGCGTCACGAATTCCGCCACGACGGACGTGATTGCCAATGGAACGGTGACGATCGGGGGAACCATTAAGGCGAACGACGTGGTGACGATCACGATCGCCGGCACCAATTATACCTATACGGTCAAGGCGACGGACACGATTGCGAGCGTCGTGCAGGCCCTGGTCAACGCCATCAATTCGAGCAATAGCGGGGGGGGCGACCCGAATGTAATCGCTACGGCGGATACGAGCGGCACCGAAGTCGTGCTGACTTCCCGGACGCCGGGCAGCGCCGGCAACAATACGACGTACTCGGCGACGGTTTCGAGCGGCGCGACGGTCACGGCCACGGCGGCGAATGCCAACCTTTCGGGCGGCGCAGATGCGGCGAAAGTCGCGCCGGGCACGCTCGTCACAATTCAGGGCTGCATCGGCTGGGCCAGTTGCAACCTGAGCGCGGGGTCGGCCAGCGCGGATCTCTCGAAGCCGCAGTTGCCCACCAAGCTGGGCGGAACGCAAGTATACTTCAACGGCATTCCGGCGCCGCTGCTCTACGTCTCGCCGTTCCAGATCAACGCGCAGATTCCGTGGGAGGTGGTTGACACCACGAGCATCAACGCGTATGTGCGGTCGGAGATGCCGGACGGCTCGGTGATGACGACCACGCCGGTGGCGGTGAGCATCGTGCCGGCGAATCCGGGGATTTACACGCAGAGCGGAACGAATCCTGCGATGGCGGTGGCGTTCCACGGATCGTCGAGCGCGGTCGGCCTCGTGTCCGTGGACGGCACCATCACGGCCAACGACGTGGCCACCATCACGGTGCAGGACCGCTCCTATTCGTACACCGTGCAGGCGGGCGATACGCTCGATACCGTCCGGGACAACCTGATCGCGCTGATCAACAACGGCGACCCGGTGGTCACTGCCTATGCCGCCGGGGAGTACGACCGTATCGTGCTGCAGGCGCGGGTGCAGGGGCCGATCGGTAACACCATCACCATGGGCGCCAGCGCGTCCAGCGGGGCGACGTTGATCATAACGCCCTTCGGCACCACGCTCTGCTGCGCCAACGTGGAGGGAGCGCCGATCACCGCGCAGAACCCGGCCGCGCCGGGCGAGTTCATCGAATTGTACGCGACGGGCCTGGGTCTGCCGGTCCTCACCGATACCGTCTCCAGTCTGCTGGTCACGGGCGCGCAGTGGCCCGCGAACGGACCGCAGACGCAGCCGCCCGATGATACGCCGCACGCGGTTTCGTCGCTGGCGGGTGGCAAGACCGCCGATGTGATCTCGGCCAGCTTGCTGCCCGGCTCGGTCGGGGTTTACAAGATCGTGCTGCACCTGAACAGCGCCCTGCCGACGACCTCGGCCATGCCGATTACGATTGCGCAGGATACCTTCGTCAGCAATATCGCGTACGTCCCGGTCTCCGGCCAGTAGGCGCCGCTAACCGCCGGAGCCCTGGATTTACCGAGCATAGATCCGCCGCGCCGCCTCGCGGACCGGCTCGGGCACGAGGTGCTCCCACGGCTCGCCGCTCGCGATCCGGCGGCGCACCTCGCTGGCCGAGACGTGATCGTGGCCGGTCTCGATCGCCAGTTCCTGGATTCGCGGGTGGCCCGTTTCCGGCGTCCACGCTCCTTGCCGCGGCGCGACCAGGAGATCGAAGCCGCCGAGCATTTCCTCGAATGCGCCGGGGCGGCTATAGTCCCAGCCGGCGATCCGTTCGGCGGCGTCGCGGCCGCACAGGAAGGACAGCCGGATGTCCACGCCGTAGGCAGCGCGGCACTCCTCCGCGATTTCGACGAACAGGCCGCCCTCGGCCGTGGCTACGGACCAGCGCGGCTCGCCGGCGGTCGCGGCTTGGAGCATTTCGATCCGTTCGGGAAAACTGGCTCCGGTGTAATGTTTATGGGGCAGGATTTCGGGTAGAACGAAGAGGACTTCGTCGACGTGCGCCAGAGCGCTTCGTGCCAGCGCCAAGTGCGCGACGGTTATGGGATTGAAGGTTCCGGGCAGAACCCCGAGCCTGCTGGTCGAGAGGGCCGCCCGCCGGAGGAGTCGCATGGTGGACACCTCCAGTGTCTCAAAAGCCACGCCGGAAACACCAAGGGCGCGGACTCGGCTCCGCGCCCCGGATGCAGTAAACGATTAGGCGGCGTTGGCCAGCAGTTCGTCGATGCTTTCGCCGGTGTCGGTCTCGAATTCGTGGCGATCGGCCGCTTCCTGGCACTTGATGCAGTACTTGGCCCACGGCACCGCGTCGAGGCGCTTGGGCTTGATCTCTTCCTCGCAATGCAGGCAGATGCCGTAGCTGCCGTCTGCAATCCGCGCCAGCGCGCCGCGCACGTTGCGTAGCATGTTGGAATCGCGGTCGAGGTTGCGGATCGCCAGTTCGCGTTCGCCGGCCAATTGCACTTCGTCCAGTGCGTCCGGGGTCTTTTCAATGGCGATGTCGTCGCGGTTACGGAGCCCGGCGGACAGTTCCGCCTGCTTGGCTTCCAGCATCGCTTTATATTTGTTGAGTTCGGTCTGGTTCATTGCGATTCTCCTTCAACCCATCTTTTTTCTTTTCTTTTGTTCTTTTTAGCGCGTTTGTTTCCGCAAGTGTATAGACGGAAAAATAAGCCAAAAGTTTCGTCGGTCCCGTTGCCTCCTTCGGGCTATCTTTCGATCTTCCATCTGGCATTTGCCCAAGCAACGGCCGCACATGAGACCCTAGGCAAGCAATCCGAGGGCCAAACCCGCTGCGCTCCTTGGCGGCCTATCTGTTACCATCTCTCTTACACAACCACTTCGACTCCGTGCTCCAGCCTGCACATCGCCTGCGAACCCTGCTGCTCATCGCCCTCCCGTGTATTTTTTTCTTTTGCGCCGGTCTTCTCCTGATTCCCCATCTGGGCATCGAAAACGACGAAGCGCTTTTCGCTCAGGGCCTGTACCAGCCCCGCGCCGAGTTGTTCTTCATACAGATCGGCAGATCCCGGATTCCCATTATGCTGATGAGCTATGTGGGAGCCCTGAAATCGTGGATCTACGGTCCGATCCTGCGCATTTTCGGCATTAGCCTGATGACGCTCCGCGTCCCCATGTTGTTGACGGCGACCGCGAGCATTGTGTGCTTCTTCTTCCTCCTGCGCCGCATCGCCGGAGACCTTGCGGCCGCGATGGGAACCGTCCTGCTGGCGACGGACGCGCAGTACCTGCTCACCGCCTGTTTCGATTGGGGACCAGTCGCGCTGCAGCATCTTCTCCTCATCGGCGGCGCTCTACTGGTGGTGCATTTCAACCACCAGCGCCGCCCGGCGTTCCTGGCGGCCGGGTTCTTCCTGTTCGGCGCGGCGCTGTGGGATAAGGCGCTGGCTGTGTGGATCCTCTCAGGCCTCGCGGTGGGGGGACTGGTCACCTTTCCGCGTCAAATTGCCGCGCTGTTCACCCCGCGGCGTGCCGCGATGGCGACGGGCGCGCTCCTTCTGGGCGCGCTGCCGCTGGTGATCTTCAACGCGAGCAGCCGCGGTGGAACCCTGAGCGGCAACTTCCAAAAAGATATCAGGGATGTCCCTGGTAAGGCCGCGTTTCTGGTGCGCACGTTCGGCGGGAGCGGGTTGTTCGGCTGGATGTCCGCCGAGGACTCCCAAACTCCGCGACCGCACGTGCCGGATACCGCGATCGAGCGCGCATCTGCCGGGATTTCGGCACGTTTCGGGCACCCCCGGCAGTCGCTGCTGTTTTGGGCGCTGCTGCTCGCGACCGTGCTCGCGCCCTTTACCGGCTGGGTGAATTTCCGGCTGGTTCTGTGGTGCTGGATCGCGATGGCGGTCGCGTGGGTGCAGATGGCGATCAACCGCGAGACCGGCGGGAGCATCCATCACACGATCCTGTTGTGGCCGCTGCCGCAGGCGATTATTGCACTGGCTTTCGCGGGCATTGCGCGGCGGATCGGGGGCGCCGCCGGTCCGGCCGTCGTGGCGCTGACGGCGGTGGTGGCGGTATCGGGAATCCTGGTGATCAACGAGTATTTCGCGGAGATTTCGCGCAACGGCGGCGGGCAGGCGTGGGATGACGCGGTGTTCGCGGTGGCCCGCTACTTCGACCGCGCCCCGGCCTACGATCACGCCTACGCGATGGATTGGGGCATCATGGAGCCGCTGCGGCTGCTCCGCCGCGGCAGGGTGCGGGTGGCGTCCGGCACCGACCAGATCTCGGATGCGGTCCTGACGGCGCAGGACGAGGCGGACCTCCAGTCCATGATCTCCGACCCGCGGAACCTGTTCATCGCGCACACACCCGAGCAGGAGGTTTTCAAGGGGAGCAACCGGAAGATGCTGGCCTATGCCGCGGCGCATGGGATGGCGCCGGCGGTGCTGGCGCGGATTCCGGATAGCTACGGGCGCAACGTGTTCGAGATTTACCGGTTCGTGCCGGCGCAGGCGGGCGCGCGATAGCGCCAACGGCTAGCCCCGCTCTCCGTTGATCACCATCAGGGCCACGCCCGCCACCATCATTCCAGGGCCCACGTAGAACACCTCGGCGGGCAGTTCGGGGCTCCAGATGCAGGAGGCCCAGAAAATCGCGAGGCCGGTTCCGATCAGCACTTTCGGCCACGTGTGGAGGACCCAATCCTCTCGCGATGGCACAGGACGCATGCGGCTATGCCTCGAATTCCGGCTCGGGCTCGGGCAGCACGTCGCGGCCCCCGGCGATCCAGACGTAGAGAGTGGGCAGCAGGAAGATGCTCATGACCAGGTCGGCGATCAGCCCGCCCACGATCACGATGGCGAAGGGGCGATGCGAATCCGAGCCGATGGCGTGGGAGAGCGCCGCGGGAAGCAGCCCGAGCGTCGCCACCAGCATGGTCATCATGATCGGACGGAGCCGCAGCACCGCGCCCTCAACGGCCGAATCCTCGATGGAGCGGCCGCGCGCGCGAAGCTGGTTGATGTATTCGAGCATGATGACGCCGGTCTGCACGGAGACGCCGAATAGCGCCAGGAAGCCCACGCCGGAGGAGACGCTGAAATTGGTGTGGGTGATGAGCAGAGCCAGCAGGCCGCCGATGCGCGCCATGGCGACGTTGGCGAGAATCAGCATCGCCCATTTCACCGAATGGAACATGGTGTAAAGGATGATGAAGATGATCAGGATGGTGATGGGTAGGACGAACAGCAGCCGTTTCTCCGAGCGCTTCTCGCTCTGGTATTCGCCCTCCCATCCGATGCGGTAGCCGTTCGGCAGCTTCACCTCGCGTTTGACCTTTTCGATGGCCTCTTCCACCGTGCCGCCCAGGTCGCGCCCGCGCACGCTGTATTTGATGGCCACGTAGCGCGAGTTGGCCTCGCGATAGATTTCGGATGCGCCGTCCGCAATTTCCACTTTGCAGAGCTGTGCCAGCGAGACCCGCTCGCCGGAAGGAGACTGCAGGCGGATGGATTCGATCGCCTCCCGGGTATCGCGGTACTGCGGCAGATAGCGCATGACGAGGTCGAAGCGCCGCTCGCCTTGCAGCACCTGGGTCAGGGGATTTCCGCCGACGGCGGTCTGGATGGCGTCCTGCACGTCCGCGACGTTGATCTGCCAGCGGGCGGCGGCGTCGCGGTCCACGGTGAAATTCAGGTTCGGCTGTCCGATGACGCGGAAGAGGCCCAGGTCCTCGATCCCGCGGATGCCGCGCATGATGCTGACGACCTGATCGCCCTTCTCCTCCAGCACTTTGAGATCGTCCCCGTAAATTTTGGTGGCGAGCTGGCCTTTGACCCCGCTGACGGCTTCCTCCATGTTGTCCGCGATGGGCTGCGAGAAATTCCAGATCACGCCGGGGATCTTCGCCAGCTCGCGGTTCATGGCGGCGATCAGCGCTTCCTTGTCCTGGTGGAAGACCGGCCGCCATTCCTTTTTCGGCTTCAGGTCGACAAAGTATTCGGTATTGAAGAAGCCGGTGGTGTCGGTGCCGTCATCGGGGCGGCCCACCTGGCTGGTCGCGACCGTCACTTCCGGGAAGGAGGCCAGCAGGATGCGGGCCTGGTTGGCTACACGCACGCCTTCGTCCGGGCCGGTCGAGGGCGCGAGCGTGCCGCGCACCCAGATCGCGCCTTCATCGAGATGCGGAAGGAATTCGGAGCCGATGATGCCGCTGGTGGCCAGGTAGATCGCGCCGAAGAGGCAGAGCACGCCCGCGCTGACGGTCAGCCAGCGAGCGCGGATCGCCCAACGCACGGCCCGGCGATATGCCGCGGTGAGCCGGATCAGCACGGGGTTATGCCACTCGGTCACGTGGCCGCGGAAAAGGAAGCTGGAGAGGATCGGCGCGAGCAGCATGGAAAACACCAGCGCGCCGAGCAGCGCGAAGGCGACCGTCCACGCCATCGGCTTGAACAGGCGGCCCTCTACGGCCTGCAGCGTGAAGATCGGCAGGTAAGCGGTGATGATAATGCCGATGGCGTAGAACACCGGGCGCTGCACTTCGTGTGCGGCCTCGCGGATCCGCTCCATCGGCGGCTTGGCGGTGTCGGTGCGGCCCATGTGCCGGACGATGTTTTCCACCATCACCACCGAGCCATCCACGACCATCCCGAAGTCGAGCGCGCCGAGCGAGAGCAGGTTGGCGGGGATGTGACGCAGATTCAGGCAAGTGGCGGCGAAGAGCAGGGCAAAGGGAATCGTCAGCGCGACGATTACTGCACCCCGCAGATTTCCCAGGAACAGGAACAGAATGATCGAGACGAGCGCGATGCCCTCAGCCAGATTGTGGAGCACCGTCTCGGTGGTGTACTTGACCAGATCGCTGCGGTCGAGGAACGGTACCACCTTTACACCCTTGGGCAGGATGAAATCGTTCAGCTCCCGGATCTTGTCGTGGATGGCGTCGAGCGTCCGGTCGGCGCGCGCGCCCTTGCGCAGCAGCACGATGCCGGAGACTACGTCGTCATTGTCGAGAACCGTGCCGTCTTTGCGGTGGATGGCCTTGGCGAACTGGCCGAGGCGGATTTTCGGCCCCTGCGCCACCACTCCGATGTCGGCGATGCGCAGCGGCGTGCCGTTCTGTGTCTTGATGACGGTGCGGGCGATGTCGCGGACGGTGCGCGCCAATCCGACTTCCCGCACGTTGATCTGTTGCAGGCCGGCCTGGATGAAGCTGCCGCCGCCGTTGGTGTTGTTGTTGGTGAGCTGCTGTTCGAGCTGGCCGATGTTGAGCCCGTAAGCGACCAGCTTCCCGGGATCCACCCGCACCTGGTATTCCTTGGTGGGGCCACCGAAGCTCGAGACGTCCACGACGTTGGGTACGGATTTGAACTGCTTCTCGAGCACCCAGTCCTCGAGCGCTTTCAGCTCCATCACGTCGTAGTTCGGGTTGGTGCTGTGCAGGGTATAGAACAGGATTTGGCCGACCGGGCTGTAATCGGTGCCGATCTGGGGCTGGAGGTTGGCCGGCAGACTCACCATGGAGAGGCGCTCCAGGACCTTCTGCCGGTTCCAGTCGTTGCCGGAATCGTCGTCGAAGATCAGCATCAGGCTGGAGAGGCCGAACAGGGACACGCTGCGCAGATGCGCCAGGTGCGGCAGGCCGTTCATCACTACTTCCAGGGGAATGGTGACCTGCTGCTCGATCTCCTCGGCCGCTCGCCCCGGCCACTGCGTGATCACCTGTACGTAGTTGTTGGCGACGTCCGGATAGGCTTCGATGGGCAGGTCTTCAAACGACACGATCCCGGCCGCAAACAGCAAAATGGCGAGCGCCAGCACCATGAAGCGGTTATTGAGTGCGAAATCGACCAGGCGTCGAATCATGAGTCCGGAAGGCCCGCGCGCGGCCGCGGCAGGATGGGCCAATTCCGAATTTAGGCTCTGCGCCTCGCGCGCGCCACCGATCTTTATTCCAGCGGCGCCGATCTTTAGAGGCATCCTTCGGCTCGTTTCCGTGAGCGACCTGGCACGGCGATCCTATCCTTAGTCGGAGTGCGGCTACCTTTCGGCTGGGGCTCTTGGAGATCGCGCGGTTCTCGATTACTTTTTGAAAAGGCATGAGCGAAACGCCGGAAACCAGGACGGTCCGCCTGCTGCTGGTCGACGGGAATGTGCTATTCCGCGAAAGCCTGGCCAGCCTGCTCGATGCCGAGCCCGGTCTCGCGGTGGCGGGACAATGCGCCACGGCTCAGGAAGCGGCCGGCCTGCTTGCCCGCTCGCCGGTGGACGTCGTGCTGGTATCGTTCGATGGCTGGACGGCCGCGGGGTTCGCGACAATCGCGACGGTTCGCCCGGCCGCGCCGGATGCCGGCATCCTGGTTCTCGCCGCGCGCATGGAGCCGCATGACGCCGTGCGCGCGCTGCGGTCGGGAGTGTGCGGAATCTTCCTCAAGGACAACCACGCGCAGAAGCTGATCGCCGCGGTTCGCATGGTCGCCGGCGGGCACGCCTGGATCGACCGCGGGCTGCTGCGCGCGCTGGCGGAGGGTCCGCCCGGCGGAGCGGCCGGATTCGGCGCGCTCAGCGACCGCGAGCAGAGGGTGCTGCGGGCGCTGGCCGAGGGCCGGACCAACCGCCGTATCGGCGAGGAAATTGGCGCATCCGAAGCGGCGGTGAAACGAACGCTCCACCACCTGTTCGAAAAGACTGGCACGCGCTCCCGCGCCGCGCTGGTGCGGGCGGCCCTGGAAGGCTCCCTTGGCGAGCGGTAACGCCGCTCTACTTCGCCTGCAATCCCACCGTCGTAGCGATGATTCCGAGGTCCCGCAGGTCGCCGCCGCCCGCTTGAATCGTCTTATCCAGCGTGAACGTGACCCGCACCGAATCGTGGCCGAGCAGCGCGGCGGGGATATCCCGGCGATAGGTGTAATCGCCCGGCGTCTGATAGGTTTCGGGCGGCAGTGGATTGCCGTCCACCGAGGCCGCGAGCGTGACGGATTTGCCTTTCTCGATCACCACGGGCGGCACGGTGAGATCGAGCGTGAGGGCCGCGCCCTTTTGGGCGGCGCCGAGCGGCACGCCGAGATCGACGGTGAACTGTTTTCCGGTCCAGCGCCAGGCGCCGCTTTCGATATCGTAAAAGCCGCCGATCAATTGCGGCACCGATTTGGGATCTCCCAGATGCACCGTGGACGCAATGTGGGGCCCAGCTTCGGCCGCCGCCTCGGGCTCGGTCTTCTTTTTTCTGTGGCAGCCTGAGGCCGCGCACACCGCGACGGCCAGCAGCGCTGCAACGAGCGCTCGTTTCATCAATCTCCGATCCTCTCCACCTGGACCAGACAGCTATAGAATGTCGGCCCGCCGCCCGCGTCCGTCAGGCGCGGGGACGTGACGGCGTTGGCGTTGCGCCGCTCCGGGGCGCGCCTCGCCCAGCGCACCGCGGGCGCGCACACCACACCCGGCCGCACCGTCTCATCGACGCGAGCCACCAGGAAGAACGCACCGCGGTCATTCCATACGCGGACCCGGTCGCCGTTCTGGATGCCGCGCGGCGCGGCGTCTTCGGCCGTCAGGTGCAGCGTGGACGTTTCCAGATCCGGTCCGTCGCGATGGCCGAAGGTCGAATTCATGCTGTCGTCGTTTTTGGGCGAGATCAGCTCGAGCGGAAATCTCCGCCGCAGCGCCGCATCGCCGTGCCGGGATTCGATGGGCGGCGTGTAATCGAGCTCCTCCGCGTGGAAATGGCAGCGGCCGGAGCCATTGCCGTTGCCGAAACCGCCGGCCGCGAACGGCTGAAACGGCTCGGGGAGGCGCAGCCGCACGAAATGCTCGCGCTCCAGCTCTTCGAGCGTGATGCCGCGCAGGAAGGGGTGGTCGCTCGAAAGCGCCGCGCGGATCATGTCGTCATCGGAATCGCGCAGGCACGGGTCATCGATCCCCATTCGCGCGGCGAGCAGGCGGAATACCTCGACGTTCGGTTTCGTCTCGCCCGGCGGCGCGAGCGCCGGGCGCGCAAGCTGGAGGTAGTAGTGGCCGTAGGCGAAGTAGAGGTCCGTGTGTTCGAGGAACGTGGTGGCGGGCAGGAGAATATCGGCGTAATCGGCGGTGTCGTTCTGGAATTGCTCGAGCACCACGGTGAAGAGGTCTTCGCGCCGCAGCCCGGCCAGCACCGTGTTCTGATCCGGTGCGATTGCCGCCGGGTTCGAATTGTAGACCACCAGCGCCTTCACCGGCGGGTCGGACAGCGCGGTCAGCGCGCGGCCCAACTCGGTCATGTTGACGAGCCGCGCCTCGCGCCCGAGCGCCTTGTGCTGCAGGTCGGGCCGCTCCAGGGCGTCGCGGTTGATCTGGAACGCCTGCGAGGTCGAAAGCTGCAGGCCGCCGCCCAGATCCTTCCACGAACCGGTCAGC
Organism: Bryobacteraceae bacterium; assembly: GCA_035293845.1. Lineage (GTDB taxonomy): Bacteria > Acidobacteriota > Terriglobia > Bryobacterales > Bryobacteraceae > DATGMB01. Next base: position 32,314 of record DATGMB010000088.1, on the reverse strand, counting down.
ACCGGCAGCAGCGCGACGGTGCGCACCGCCATGGCGCCGCGTTCGCTGCGCTGCACGCCGTAATTGAGGCGGATGGCCGCCGGACGCGTGGTGGCGTACTCTCGCGCCAGCGCCGCGATGTCCTCGCCCGCGATGCCCGTCAGCTCGGCCGCGCGCTGCGGCGTCCATTCCCGGACCCGCTCGCGCAGCCCGTCGAAGCCCTCGGTGTAGCGCGCCACGTAATCGGCGTCGTAGAGATTTTCGTAGATGATGACGTGCATCATCGCGAGCGCCAGCGCCGTGTCGCTGCCGGGGTGGATGAAGTAGTGGCGGTCGGCGGCCGCGCCGGTGCGGTTGCGCCGCGGGTCGATGGTGTAAAGCTTCGCGCCGTTGCGCCGCGCTTCCATGATGAACGGCCACAGGTGCACGTTGGTGCCGAGAATGTTGGCGCCCCATGCGAGGATGAGCTTGGAATGGCGGAACTGCTCGGGCTCCGTGCTGTAGCGGAAACCGAGGGCGGCGGTGTTCCCGGCCATGCCCGCCGTCGAGCAGATGGTGCGGTCCAGCCGCGATGCGCCGAGCGCGTGGAAAAAACGACGGTCCATGCCGCTGCCGTTGAGATAGCCCATGGTCCCCGCGTAGCTGTAGGGCAGGATGGCTTCCGGACCGAACTCCGCGGCAACGGTCTTCAGCCGGTCCGCGATGGCATCCAGCGCTTCATCCCAGGAGATGCGCTCGAAGCGTCCCTCGCCCTTCGCTCCGATGCGCCGCTGCGGATAAAGCAGGCGCCCGGGAGAGTATTCGCGCTCCAGGTATTGGGCCACTTTTCCGCACAGGAACCCGCGCGTGACGGGGTGCGCCGGGTTCCCGCGCAGTTTCGTGCCGCGCCCATTTTCGTCGATTGTGACCAGCAGGGAACAGCAGTCCGGACAATCGAGCGCGCAGACGGAGTGGCGGATCTCTGGCATTGAGCAAATTATATCGTCACTCCGCTGCGCGGGGCTGACGCACGCAGAGGATCAGTGCAGCAGGTTCAGGGTGTTATTGCCGTCATCGACGAAATACACACCGGTCCCGCCGGGCCTCAGCGCCAGCCCGAAGAGCGTGCCGGCGCCGAAGTCCGTCATGCTCACGTCCACGTAACGGGTGGCCACCTGTCTGCCATCCGGCATGGTTTCGACCATGAAGCCGTCACCGTTGTTTACCGTGAGGATGTTGCCGTTCGGCGCGAGCGTCATGCCGAGCGGCTGGTTCAGATTGCGGTCGATCGCTACGATGAGGCTGGGGCCGAAGTCGGTGGTTCGCGTCACCGCGTTGGGGATCGCGACGATGCGGTTATTCAGCGTATCGCTGACGTACAGCGTGCTGCCGTCGGCGCCGAGAGCCGATCCGGTCGGTCCGATCACCAGCGCGTTCGGGTCGGTCTTCTCGCCGAGCCCGCTGGCGACGACCTGGAACGAAGTGGGCATGGGGATTCCCCCCATGGGAATCGAGAGGACGATGCGCAGCACGGTCCCCATGTTCACCTGTCTTCCGTTCCCTGCGACGGTTCCGTTCAGGACGTTGCTGACGAACAGCACCGCGCCGGTGCCCATATCGAGCGCCGACATGTCCCACGGCCCGTTGATGCCATTTCCGGAGATGGTCCCCACGACCGTGCCGCTGCTGTTCAGAATGATGAGGCAGCCGGGCCCGAGCGTGGCCGAGGTGCCGTCCGTGGTCGGCGTGCTGCCAACAATCACGAATCCGGAACGCAGCGCCATTAGCGCGGTGGTCAGTCCCACTCCGCCGGGACACCCGGGCAGCATCGGGTTGATCTGCGCGAAGAGTGTTTGCGTACCCCCCGGCGTGATCTGGACGATGGTCGTGCCGGTTCCTTGCTGGTTTGCCGCGTTGTTGAAGTTGCTCACCAGGACGTTGCCGGCGGTCAGCATTCCCTGGGTGACCGGCACCACCGCGACGCCATACGGGTTCTGGTCGCCGTTCGCGGGAACGGTCGAGGCCAACGTCGTAATGGTGGGCAGGGTGTACAGAAACTGCGCGAACGCGGCCTGTGCGAGCAGGCAGGCCGCGCCGGCAACCGGGAGAAGACGTGCGTGAAATCGCATCCGCGATACCTCCTGGCGGCCAGTATAGAGGCCGGTCCCGCCGCTCTTGGCGACAGGATTGTTAATTTCCGCCGGCGGCGGAGCGTTTGCGAACAGCGGCGCGCGTTTGACATGGAATTCACAGACCGCGCATTGGACCGGCCCCGTGCGCCTGGCTTCTGGCTATGCCGCCCGGCCAGGTTCTCCTTCGCCGCCGGAGGGTGCTCCCCGGCGGCTGCCGATGAGGTAAAATTCGAGGTCTGAACTTAAGGAGCAGAATGCCCTCATTAACTCCACTGTTTGCCCTGGTCACTGTCGGGAACCGGCTGACCTCGATCGACTGGGTCGTCATCGCCATCTATTTCGCAATTCTCCTTTGCGTAGCCGCGTGGGTGGTCCGCAAGGCCAAGAACACGTCCACCGACTACTTCCTGGCCGGACGCAATCTGGGGTGGTGGATTATCGGCGCATCGATCTTCGCTTCCAATATCGGCTCCGAGCACGTGGTCGGACTGGCCGGCTCCGGCGCGACCAGCGGCGTCGCCATGGCGCACTACGAGCTGCATGCGTGGTGCCTGCTCGTCTTGGGATGGGTGTTCGTGCCCTTCTACATGCGCTCGCAGGTGTTCACGATGCCGGAGTTCCTGGAGCGCCGCTTTTCGAGCGAGTCGCGCTACGTTCTTTCGGTCGTCTCGATTTTGACGTTCATCGTGTCGAAAATCGCGGTCGGTATCTTCGCCGGCGGCGTGGTCTTCGGCACGCTGTTTCCCGAGCTGAGCATCCATCTGGGGGGCACGGAGATCGATAGCTTCTGGATCGGCTCGGTGCTGGTGATCGTTCTGACCGGACTCTACACGGTTCTCGGCGGCATGCGCGCTGTCGCGTATAACGACGCGGTACAGGTGCTGGTCCTGATCGCCGGATCGGCATCTCTCACGTTCTACGGCCTTCACCAACTCGGCGGCTGGAGCGAGCTGCGCCACTGGTGCGGATCGGACATGTTCAACCTCTGGAAGCCGCTGATTCCGCATGGAGTGCAAGGGACGTGGTCGCCCGTGATTGAAAAAGCCGGCGGCCAGGTGGTGCGGCAGGCGTGGTATTTCAACGACAACTTCCCCTGGCTCGGCATGCTGTTCTGCGCGCCGATTATCGGCCTCTGGTATTGGTGCACGGACCAGTACATCGTGCAGCGCGCGCTGGGCGCTCCGAATGAAACGGTCGCGCGGCGCGGCAGCATCTTCGCTTCGTTTCTGAAGCTCTCGCCGGTGTACCTGTTCATCATTCCCGGCATGGTCTGCTTCGCGCTCGCCCGCAGCGGCAAAGTGCCGGAGCTCACCAGCATGATCGGGCCGGATGGCAAAGCCATTACCTCCGTCGCGCAGGGCTCCTTTCCGATGATGGTTCAGTACCTGCTGCCGCCCGGTCTGCGCGGGCTCGTCGTCGCCGGTCTGCTTTCGGCCCTCATGGGTTCGCTTGCCGGTGTGTTCAACGCCTGTTCCACGCTGTTCACGGTGGATCTGTACAGCAAGTGGAAGCCCCACGCCACCCAGGAACAGATCGTGCGCACCGGCCGCATCGCCACCACGGTGATGGTCATCATCGCGCTCCTCTGGATTCCCGTCATCAAGGGCGCGACGGGCCTTTACAACTATCTGCAGGCGGTACAGGGGTATCTCGCTCCGCCGATATTCGTGGTTTTCTTCCTCGGCGTGTTCTTTAAGCGCCTCAATGCGAAGGGCGCGCTCTGGGCCATGATCGTCGGCTTCGCGATGGGCATCTTCCGCATGATCGTCGATACTCCGGTGACGCTCGGCCTGAGCGGTCTGGAGAACGGCTACACGCCCGGTTCGTTCCTCTGGATCGTCAACAATGTCTATTTCCAGTATTGGAGCGTGCTCATCACGATCGTTTCGGCCATCGTCATGGTTGTGGTCAGCCGGATGACCGCCGAGCCGGACTACGTGAGTCTCAAGAGCCTCACCTTCGCCACTCAGACCAAGGAAGACCGCCTGCGCACGCGCGCCGGATGGGACCGCCGCGACGTTCTCGCCTCCGCTTTTGTGCTGGCGTGTATCCTTGGTTCATACTTATATTTCCGAGGCTGAGAGCGCACAGCCCTCGCCCGATCGATAGGACCTTATGAACTTCGGACTCATTGTCGGTAATCGCGGCTTTTTCCCGGATCACCTCGCGCGCAGCGGGCGGGAGGAGATGATCGCGGCGCTCGAACGCGCCGGCCACAGCGTCGTCTGTCTCACTCCGGAGCAGACCAAGCACGGCGCCGTCGAAACGCGGGCCGAGGCGCGCGCGTGCGCCGATCTGTTCCGTGCGCATCGCGACCGCATCGATGGCATCGTGGTGACGCTCCCCAATTTCGGAGACGAGCGCGGCATCGCCGAATCGCTACGCATGGCGGATCTTCGCGTGCCAGTGCTCATCCAGGCCACGCCCGATACCGCCGGCCGCATGACCATCGTGGACCGGCGCGACAGCTTCTGCGGCAAGATGAGCGTCTGCAATAACCTGCAGCAGTACCGTATTCCGTATTCGCTCACCTCGTTGCACACGGAAGCGCCCGATTCCGCCGAATTCGCGCGAGATATCGCCTGGTTCGCCGGTGTCTGCCGCGTCGCCAACGGCCTGCGCCGGCTCCGCATCGGCGCCATCGGCGCGCGGCCCGCCGCGTTCAACACGGTCCGCTACAGCGAGAAGATCCTGGAAGCGAACGGCATCACCATCGAGCCGCTCGACCTTTCGGAAGTTTTCGGCCGCATCGGGCGGCTGAAGTGCGACGATCCGGACGTGCAGGCGAAGGCTCGCGCCATCCGCGAGTACGTCTCGACGGAAGGCATTCCGGATGACGCCATCATGAAGATGGCCTCGCTCGGCGTGGTGATCGACCGCTGGATGCGCGATAACGATCTGGACATCACCGCCGTGCAGTGCTGGACGTCGATGGAAGAGTTTTTCGGCGTCGTCCCGTGCACCGTGATGAGCATGATGTCGAACGGGATGAATTCGAGCGCCTGCGAAGTGGATGTGCCGGGCGTAGTCGGAATGCACGCGCTGCGGCTGGCCTCCGAGACGCCGAGCGCGCTGCTCGACTGGAACAACAACTACGGCAGCGACCCCGACAAGGCTGTCTGTTTCCATTGCTCCAACCTGCCCAAACATTTCTTCGCCGATGTGCGCATGGATTACCAGGAGATCATCGCCGGCACGGTGGGCAAGCTGAACACGTTCGGTACCTGCGTGGGCCGCGTCAAGGCCGGGCCCATGAGCTTCGCGCGCTTCTCGACCCACGATGCCACAGGCAAGATCCGCGGCTACGTCGGCCAGGGCCGCTTCACCGATGACCCGCTCTCGACATTCGGCGGCGCCGGCGTGGTCGAAATCCCGCGCCTCCAGGAGCTGTTGCGCTACATCTGCGAAAACGGCTTCGAGCACCACGTGGCCGCCAATTTGAGCGAGACGGCGCCGGCGGTGTACGAGGCGGCGACGAAGTATTTGGGTTGGGAGATGTACTGGCACCGATGAGTTCCTCTGTGTCTCTGCGCCCCTGCGTCAATTAGAAAGGCCTCTCCCATGTCTCTCGTTGCAGGCGTCGATTTCGGTACCCTGAGCGTCCGCGTCTCGATCGTCGATTCCGCTCGCGGCCGCATCGGCTCGGGCACGGCGGAGTATCCGCTGCACCGCACCAAGGACGATCCGGACCGGGCCACGCAGAGCCACGCTGACCACATGGAGGCCCTGGTCTCCGCGACTCGCCGCGCGCTGGTCGAGGCGGGCGTTCCGGGCAGCGCTGTTGAGGCGATTGCTATCGACACCACCGGTTCCAGCGTGATTCCGGTGGACGCCAATCTCCAGCCGCTCGACGATTACTACCTTTGGTGCGACCACCGCGCCTGGGAGGAGGCCGCACAGATTACGGAGACTGCTCGCGCCCGCGGGCTGGAGGCCATCGACTGGTGCGGCGGGGTCTATTCCTCGGAATGGGGCTGGGCCAAGCTGCTGCATTGGCTGCGCCACAATCCCGCCCGCCGCGAGCGCATGGCCACGGCGCTCGAACATTGCGATATGGCCGCCGCCGTGCTCTGCGGCATTACGGACGCCGCCGCGGTCCCGCGCAGCATCTGCGCCATGGGGCATAAGTGGATGTGGAACGCGGCGTGGGGCGGTCTGCCGCCGGAAGAGTTCCTCATTGCTGTCGATCCACTGCTCGCCGGCGTGCGCGCCAAAATCGCCGGCAGCTACGCCACGAGCGACCGCATCGCCGGCCGCCTCGCGCCCGAGTGGGCCGAGCGGCTCGGTCTGCGCGCCGGCATCCCCATCCCCACTGGCGCCTTCGACGCCCACTGGGACGCGATCGGCGCCGGCTGCCGCATCGGCGATGTGGTCAACGTCGTCGGCACCTCCACGTGCATTATGGCGATCGCCGACCGTCCCGCGCTGATCCCCGGTGTCTGCGGCGTCGTCCCCGGCTCGATTCATCCGCAAAAGACCGGCGTCGAAGCCGGCCTCTCCGCCACCGGCGATATTTTCGATGCGATCGCGCGGCGCGCCGGAACAACGGTTGCGCAGCTTTCGGCCGGCCTCGAAGCCTACGCTGCCGGCCAGACCGGCCTGCTGCGCATGACGTGGGACAACGGCGACCGCACCGTGCTCGTCAACCCCGAACTGGGCGGCATCACGCTCGGCTGGCGCCTGACCCACACCGCGCCGGACGAGCTGTTCGCGGCCATAGAGGGCACGGCATTTCATACGCGCGTCATCCTGGAGCGCATGGAGGAGCACGGCGTGCCCGTCCGCCGCATCGTCAATGGCGGCGGCATCCCGCAGAAGAACGCGGTGCTGAATCAGGTTTACGCCAACGTGATGGGCAAGCCGATTCTGGTGCCGAAGTCCGATGTGACCAGTCTCGGCTCCGCCATCTTCGCGTTCCTGGCCGCCGGAACGTTCCGCAGCGTCGAAGAGGCGCAGGATGCGTTGTGCCCGGAATACACTGTGATCGCGCCGCAGCCCGCGGCCGTGGAGACGTACCGCGCGCTCTACCCGCTGTATCGCAAGCTGTATTTCAGCTTCGGCGCGCGCCGCTCCGGAGCGGCGGAAATCGGCGAAATTCTGCCGGAGCTGCGGCGCATCGCCGCCCGCGCCCGAGGAGGCCAGAGTGCTGGAACAACTGCGAACTGAAGTCCTGGAAGCCAATCTCGAAATCGTCCGCCGGGGTCTTGTCCTCTATACGTTCGGCAACGCGAGCGCCGTCGATCGGGAGACCGGCCTGGTGGTCATCAAGCCGAGCGGAGTCCCCTACGAGCGGATGACCCCGGCCGACATGGTCATCACCGATTTGAATGGCCGGATTGTCGAGGGTAAGCTGAAGCCTTCTTCCGATCTCGACACCCATACAGCGCTCTACCGCGCGTTCCCGGCGATCGGCGGCGTGGTTCACACGCACTCGCGCCACGCCACAGCGTGGGCCCAGGCCCGCCGCGAAATCCCATGTCTTGGCACCACGCACGCCGACTATTTCCATGGACCGGTGCCGGTCACGGACCCGCTGACCGCCGAAGAGATCGCCAGCGGTTACGAGGCCAACACCGGCGCCGCCATCCTGCGCCGCATGGCCGGCTGCGATCCGCTCGCCTGCCCGGGCGTTCTGGTGGCCGGCCACGCGCCCTTCTGCTGGGGCAAGACCGTATCCGAAGCCGCCTACCACGCCGTGATTGTCGAAGAGCTCGCCGCCATGGCCTGGCAGACCCTCACGATCAACCCGCATGCCGAGCCGATCTCGCAGGCCCTCCGCGACAAGCACCACTTCCGCAAGCACGGCCCCGGCGCGACGTATGGGCAGAGCGCGTAGCATCCAATTCATCGCGGAGACGCAGAGGACGCAGAGATCTCGCGGAGGCCAAACTGTTCTCTGCGTAACCTCTGCGCTCTCTGCGTCTCCGCGGTGAGGTTTGCCGGCTCCGGTTAGAATGAAAGCTTGATCGCTCCCGCAGCCGGCCGCGTTGCTTTCCGCCACCGCAATTTCCGGTATTATCTGCCCGCCCGCTTCCTCGCCACCGCGGCTTCGGAGATGCAAGCGGTCGGCGTCGCCTGGCAGATCTACGGGCTGACGGGCCGGCCTCTCGATCTCGGTCTCGTCGGTCTCGCGCAGTTCCTCCCTGGCATCGTTCTCTTCCTCGTCGCCGGACACGCGGCGGACCGGTATCCGCGGCGTCGGATTCTGGTAATCTGCTGGGCCGCTTTCGCCTGCTGCTCGCTCGCGCTCCTCGCTCTCAGCCTGCACGGCCTCCGCACGGTCTGGCCGATCTATGCCGTGCTGGTCGCCAACGGCGTCGTGCGCGCCTTCAATGCGCCGACCGCGCAAGCCTTCTTCCCGCAACTCGTGCCCGAGGAGGATTTCCCCAACGCGGTCTCCTGGGGCTCGTCCATTTTCCAGGCGGCCTTGAGCCTGGGACCGCTGCTCGGCGGACTCATCTATGGTTTCGCGGGCAGTCCCGTCCCCGTCTACTGTTGCGCCGCCGCGGCGTATCTCTGCGGTTTGGCGCTGCTCTCCACGGTTCGCGTCTCGATCGCTCCGCGGCCGCGCGGCGTGTCGATGGATGTGCTGCTCGGCGGCATCCGCTACATCTGGAGCCACAAGGTCCTGCTCGGTGCCATCAGCCTGGACCTCTTTGCCGTCCTGCTTGGCGGCGCGGTGGCGCTGCTTCCGGTGTATGCCGGCGAAATTCTCAAGATCGGTGCGCGCGGACTCGGCATCCTGCGCGCCGGTCCGGGCCTCGGTGCCATCCTCACCGCGATCCTCATCGCCCACCGCCCGCTGCGCCGCAAGGTGGGCGCGGCGATGCTCTGGTGCGTGTGCGGCTTCGGTCTGATGACCATCGTCTTCGGTCTTTCGCGCAACCTGGCGCTCTCGCTCGCGGCTCTGGTGCTGATCGGCGCCTGCGATATGGTCAGCGTCATCGTGCGCCACACGCTCGTGCAACTGCGCACGCCCGACGAAATGCGCGGCCGCGTCAGCGCCGTCAATATGGTGTTCATCGGCGCATCGAATGAGGTCGGCCAGTTCGAAAGCGGCGTCACCGCGCAATGGCTGGGAACCGTGCCCGCGGTGGTCGCGGGCGGCATCGGGACCATCGTCATCGTGGCCCTGTGGGCTAAACTGTTTCCGGCGTTGCGCGAAGTGGATAAGCTGACGTAAGATCCGCCAATGAGACTCCGCGCTTTCCTTCTCCTCGCCTCCATTCCCGCCTTCGCCCAGCGGCCGATCGTCCTCCATGCCGCGCGCCTCCTCGATGTCGCCACCGGCCGCATGATCGCGCCCGGCGAGGTGCTGGTCCGCGGCGACCGCATCGCCGAGGCCGGCGCGTCCGTTACGCATCCCGCCGGCACGGAAATCATCGACCTCAGGGACCGCACCCTGCTCCCCGGCCTCATCGACGCTCACGTGCATCTGTTCCTTCACCCCGGCGCCGAGGACATGCAGACGATCGAGGAGTCCGTCGCCGAGCGCACCATCAACGCCGTACTGGCGGCGCGCGACGACCTTATGGCGGGATTCACCGCGGAGCGCGACATGGGCACCGAGGGCGCCGGCTCCGCCGATACCGCGGTGCGCAATGCCATCGATCGCGGCCTCGTCCCCGGTCCGCGCCTGCGCATCAGCGGCAATGCGATCGATATCCTCGGCGGCCATGAGGACGCCAACCGCTTCAATCCCGCCCAGCACGTCCTCTCGAACGCCGACCGCGCCAACGGCATCCCCGAGCTGATCGCGGTCATGCGCCGGCAGTTCAAAGAGGGGTCGGATTTTGTCAAGATCTACGAGACCGGTCCGGATACGCTGGTGGATGGCAAGTTCCACACGGTCTATCAGTACACCGAGCCCGAGTTGGCCGCCGCCGTGGCCGAAGCCGCGCGCGCCGGCAAGCGCGTTGCGGTGCACGCGACCGGCGAGCCCGGCACTCTCTATGCCGCGCAGGCGGGCGTTGCGTCCATCGACCACGCCAACCAGCTCAGTGACGAGACCATGCGGATCATGAAGGAGCGCGGCATCTTCGCCGTCCCCACGTTCACCATCTTCGAGTACTTCGCCGGCCACGAAACCGGCGCCGCGGCCGAGCGCGAGCGCAAGATGCTTGCGCTGCATGCGCAGGAATTCCGGCGGCAGATCGCCGCGGGCGTCGCGTTCGCCATGGGTTCCGATGTCGGCCCGTTCCCCCACGGCACGCAGGCCCGCGAATTCGAGCTGATGGTGCAATACGGCATGACGCCGCTCGCCGCCATCCAGGCCGGCACGCTCGGCGGCGCGAAGCTGCTTGGCTGGGAAAAAGAGATCGGCGCCATTCAGCCCGGATACTTCGCCGATCTCATCGCCGTGCCCGGCGACCCGTTGCGGGATATCGGCGCTCTCCAGAAGGTGTCGTTCGTGATGAAAAGCGGCGTGGTGTACCGTAAATAGCGCTCCCGCCGCCCCTGGCCCGCATCCCCCGATCCCCGGCCCCTCATAATAAAGGCATGGCCCGCAATTTCAAGGACCTCTCCGAGCGCGAGATCCTGGCCCTGGCCATTGCTCTCGAAGAGGAAGACGGCAGGATCTACGGCGATTTCGAGGAGGGGCTGCGCGATACATACCCCGCGTCCGCCAAGCTGTTCGCCGAAATGCGGGAGGAGGAATCCGCGCACCGCGCCAGCCTGCTCGAACTCTACCGCTCGCGCTTCGGCGAGCACATTCCGCATATCCGCCGTCAGGACGTCAAGGGATTCGTCGAGCGCCGCCCGGTCTGGCTGGTGCGTCCGCTGGGTCTGAACGTGGTCCGGCGCCAGGCGGAAACCATGGAGCTGGAGACACGGCGGTTCTACGAGCGCGCCGCGCGGCAGGTGACGGACGTTTCCACCCGCAAGCTGCTGGGCGATCTCGCCATCGCCGAACAGAAGCACTCCGCGATTGCCGAATCGCTCGAGGAGCAGCTCCTTCCGCCCGGCGTCCGCGCGGAAGAAGAGGAGGCGCAGCGCCGGCTTTTCCTTCTTCAGGTAGTCCAGCCGGGGCTCGCCGGCCTGATGGATGGCTCCGTATCCACGCTGGCGCCCGTCTTTGCCGCCGCCTTCGCGACCCGCAACAGTTGGGACGCCTTCCTGGTCGGCCTGGCGGCTTCCGTGGGCGCGGGCATCTCGATGGGCTTTGCCGAAGCGCTCTCCGACGATGGCGCGCTCACCGGCCGAGGCCACCCGTGGCTTCGCGGCCTGGTTTGCGGCCTGATGACTACCGCGGGCGGCATCGGCCACACGCTGCCATTCCTGATCCCGGATTTTCACATCGCCACGTTCGTGGCCATTATCGTCGTGATCGTGGAGCTGCTGGCCATCAGCTTCATCCGCAATCGGTACATGGATACGCCGTTCGTCTCGGCGGCGATGCAAGTGATTTTCGGTGGCGCGCTGGTGTTCGCGGCTGGAATTCTGATCGGGAGCTCGTAATCAGGCGACGATTGCGGCCGCCCGCGCCGTGAGCGCGCCGGCGGCCTTGCGCTGTTGGGCGTCGAAATGACGCCGGGCGGCGGCGATGACGCGCTCGACCTCCTCGCGGTCGAGCGGCTGCGGCAGCACGTCGAATCCGCCTACGTTTAAGACTTCCGCCCAGAGGTAATCGTCGGCGGTCCGGCTGGTCACGACCAGTTGCGGAGCTTGTGACATTCGTCGCAGGTCCGCGAGTACCTTTTTCCAATTCCAGTTCGGAATTGCACTCTCCGCGATGACCACATGCACCGGATGCCGTTCCAGGCATTCGAGCGCCGCGCGACGGTCGCGCGCCTCGTATAACCGCCAGCCCTGCCTGCGGAAGATATCGTACACCAGCAGGCGGTCGGAATCGTAATTACCGGCGAGCAAAGCGGAAACGAGACAGTCGTTGGCTTGAGGCATGCACAGTTCTCCTTTGGGCTGTGGACTGCGGGGTCGTGCTCTCGTGCTTGGATGAAAGCGAAGTGCCAGTTTCGCCTAACCACCAGCTTACTGAACTGCCGCTCCAGGCACAATTGAAATTGACGTTGCAATTTCGCTTCCGCGTTCGGTACCACACAGAGCGCCGGACCGCGCAGGGCCAGTGTGAGGTACCTCACACGGCGGCAGCCAACGTTCACGCCCTCACACGCTTCGCCGCCCGGCCCTTGTCGGCCTTGGGGACAAGGAATAGAATCGCCAACACAATGATTGAGGTAAAGCCTGACCCCCTCCCCCACGGGACGGAGACCATCCTTCTGGTGGAGCCCGACCCCGAATCCCGAACCCTGGCCGCGTTCATGCTGGCACGGCTCGGCTATCGCGTCGAAGAGGCGCGCAACGCCATGGAAGCCGTCAAGATCTACGATGAGCGCGGCGGAGGCGTGGACCTGCTGATGACGGAGCTGCGCATGCCCCGTGTCAACGGCGAGGAGTTGGCGCAATCGCTGACCGCGCGCGACGGAGGCATGCGCGTTCTGTTCCTCGGCGATCCCGAGTTCCACCAGATCGCGCGCCGCATCGCCGCTCAAAAGCTGGTCCCATTCCTTCCGCGCCCGTTCACCATGCGCACGCTCGCCGACCGCGTCCGCGAAGCCCTCGACCGCCCCGCTACCCGCCCCAGGGCGCTGGCCGCCGCTTCGCAGGTGTAGCCGGGGCCGCCCGGCCCCACCCGGCCGCCCGTCCGCGCTGGACTCGCCCGCCGAGGAACTTTTTCTCATTTTCATCGTCTTACCGTGCGACATGCCGCTCTGGAACGATGTCCGCTTTGCCTGCCGCCAGCTCCGCAAAACCCCCGCCTTCACGGCTGTCGTGCTTCTGACCCTGGCCCTTGCGATTGGTATCAATGCTGCCGTTTTCAGCGTGCTGGACGCCGTCCTGCTGAAACCGCTGCCCTATCCCGAACCAGACCGCCTCGCCCTGCTCGTCACCAGCCACGACCATGGCGATATCAATGATCGCCAGACCGGCGCGCTTTTCCTTGCCGTGCACGATCGCGCCACGCTGCTCGATACCGCCGCGTATTCCGGCCACGGCGGCGTGAACTTCGCCGCGCCGGGCCGCCTGGAGTTTGTGCAGCAGCATCGCGTCTCCACGGGATACTTCCGGGTGCTCGGCGTCCCGCCGCAGTACGGCCGCGAGTTCACGGCAACGGAAGACAAACCCGGCGGGCCGGCCGTCGCCATTCTGGCCTATGATTTCTGGCAGCGCGTCTTCCACGGCGATACGGCGGTGCTCGGCCGCGCCATCCAGCTCCGCGGCCAGCCCTACACCGTGGTCGGCATCATGCCGCGCGGGTTCCGCTCCGATGCGCCCACGGATCTGTGGACGCCACTTCGCCCCACCGCCACCGGCGAGGGCGGAGGAACCAACTACGGCGTAGTCGCGCGTCTCCGTCCCGGCGCTACCTGGGCCGCGGCCAATGCAGACCTGAAAGCGCTCAGCCAGGCCCTTCTCGAGACGCCCGGCTTCCCGCGGGAGTACAAGGACTTTCAGGAGCAGGTAGTGCCGCTGCAGCAGGGACTCACTGCCGGCTCGCGCAGCCAGTTGTGGATCACCTGGGGCGCGGTCCTGATGGTGCTGATCATCGGCTGCGTGAACATCGCCGCGCTGATGCTCGCGCGTGCCGCGGCGCGGCAGCGGGAGGTCGCGACGCGCCTCGCTGTCGGAGCCAGCCGCGCCGGCATCGTCCGGCAATTGCTGGTCGAAAGCCTCGTGCTTGCGATGGGCGGCTGCGCGCTCGGTCTTGCCGCCGGATGGGGTATGCTCGGCTGGCTCAAGGCGCTCGGAGCGGAAAAGCTGCAGTTATGGCATCCGATCGTGCTGGATGCCCGCGCCGCAGCCGTTATGGCGGCGCTATCCGCCGCAACCGCCATATTGTTCGGCATGGCGCCGGCGCTGCGCGCGAGCCGCGTCGATCTCCGCGCCGTTCTCGTCGAGGGCGGACGCGGCGTGGCCGGCGCGCGCCGCCGGCGCGCGCGCGGAACGTTGGTGGCAGCCGAGATCGCCCTCAGCCTGGTCCTGCTGGTGAGCGCCGGCCTGCTGGTCCGCACCCTCGAATTCCTCAACGGCCTCAATCCGGGCTTCGACCCGCGCGGCGTGATCTCCGCCGAAATATCGCTCCAGGACGCCCGCTACCGCACCAGCGCCGCCGTGAACCAGCTCTATACCCGCTCGCTCGATCGCATCGCGGCGATTCCCGGCGTCCAATCCGCCGCCGTGGCGCTGACGCTGCCCTACGAGCGGCCGCTCAACGACGGCTTCCGCACGATCGACGGCGACGACCGTCAGGGCCACGGCGTCGAAATGGTGTACTGCACCCCGGGTTACTTCGATACCCTGCGCATCCCGCTGCGGCGCGGCCGCATCTTCCGCGAGACCGACGGCGCGGGCAGCCCGCCGGTGGCCATCGCCAGCGAGTCGTTCGTCCGCAAATATTATGCGCACCACGAAGCACTGGGCGGCCATATCCGCGCGGGAGGGACGATGGAGATCGTCGGAATCGTCGGCGATGTGCAGCAAAACAGCGGCCTCGAAAGGAATCTTGGGCCGCTTGCGGTCGAACCCACGCTGTACGTTCCCGCGGCGCAGGTGAGCGACCGGTCCATTCCGGTCCTCCACACTTGGTTCGCGCCCAAGTGGGTGATCCGCGTTGCACCCGGTGTCCGCCCCGCTGCCGTCGAGGCCCAGGTGCAAGCGGCCGTGGCGTCCGTCGACCCGCTCCTGCCCGTGGCCGCCTTCCGCACTATCGACGATCTGCGCGGCCGCATCACGCTCGACCAGCGCTACCGCGCCACGCTCTTTTCGATCGTCGCCGCGCTCGCGCTGCTGCTCGCCGCGCTCGGCGTGGCGGGCATGATTTCGCAGTCGGTCACGCAGCGCACGCACGAACTGGGCGTCCGCATGGCGCTCGGCGCGAGCGCGCGCCAGGCGGTCATTGAAACCATGAGGCCAGGCCTGGCACTGGCGGGCGCCGGCATCGCCGCCGGTTGGGTGCTCTCGCGCGTCGCCGCCCGCTACCTGGAGCATTTGCTTTGGGGCGTGCGCCCCGGCGATCCCGCGAGCTTCCTCTTTTCCGCCGCGATGCTGCTCGCCGTCGCCGCGCTCGCCTGCCTCGCGCCGTCCTTGCGCATCCTCCGCATCGACCCGGCGCAGACGCTGCGCGAGGAATAGCCCCTACATCTCGTCGATCTTGACCACCACCGAAATCCTCCGGTTGCCGGCATCCCCCGGCGCGTCGGGCTTCATCGGTTTCCGGTCCGCGAACCCGCGCACCTCGGCCACCTGCCCGGCGCCGACCCCGTAGCGGTGCAGCACCCGGCGCGCCGCGTTGGCGCGGTCGGCGGAGAGCTCCCAGTTGGTGTAGCCGCTCGTCGGGCCGGCATTGCGGAACGGATGCGCGTCGGTGTGGCCCTCGATCACGATCGGGTTGCCCATCCGGGCCAGCTCATGCGCCAGTGTGCCCAGCAGCCGCTCGCCCGCGGGCGTGGGGTCCGGGCTGCCGGTGACGAAAAACATCCCCTCCTCGCTCTCCACCAGGTCGATGCGCAGCCCTTCGCCCGTCACGCTCACCTGGATGTGCTCCCGCATCGCCTGGAAGTCGGGCGCGCGCCGCAGGGCTTCCTCGATCCGCCGCTGCAGATCGCGCGCGTTGGCGCGGTTCACGGGCAGGCTCTCGCCGGACCCGGCCGGTCCGGCGCCCAGCTTGCGCGTGTAGGCCTTCGGGTCCCGGAAATACCCGCTCACGGCCTGTTGCACCGCCGTATTGCTGTTCATCAGCCACAGCACGATGAACAGCGACATCATCGCGGTCATGAAATCCGCGTACGCCACCTTCCAGGCGCCGCTGCGCCGCCGCCGCACGCCCCGCCGCTCGAGCGCGAACCCGCCCTCAGGCGGCACCGCTCGCCTCCACCGGCTTCGGCGGCGCCGGAATCACTGCGTCGCGCTTGATCGCCCGCTCCAGGTCGAGAAACGTCGGCCGCAGCTCCGGCGGAATCGAGCGCCGTGCATACTCGATCGCCAGGATCGGCGAAGCCCCGCGCGCAAATGCCACCATCGCGATTCGCAGCACATGCTGGAACAGCGCCTGCATTTCCCCAACGCCTTCCAGTCGCGCCGCCAGCGGCCCGACCACCCCGTAGCACAGAACAATGCCGAGAAACGTCCCCACCAGCGCCGCCGCCACCTTCTCCCCGATCGTCGCCGGCGCGCTGCCCAACGCTCCCATCGTGATCACCACCCCGAGCACCGCGGCTACAATGCCGAGCCCCGGCAGCGCCTCGGCCACCGAGCTCAGCGCGTTGACCGGCTCGTGGCCGCACCGCCGCTGCACTTCGATATCGATATCCATCAGCCGGTCGAGCTCCTGCGGCGTCGTCACCCCGATCACCAGCATCCGCAGCGAGTCGCAGACCAGGTCGCGCGTCACCCGGTCCCGCAGGAACTCCGGATAGTTCGAAAAAATCCGGCTGCGCTCCGGGTCTTCGATATCGTTCTCGAGCTGCATCACCCCGCCTGCGCGCTGTGAGTAGACGAATAGCTCGTATAGCATGCGCAGGTGGCGCACGAACGATTGCGTATTGCACGGCGGCGGACGGAACGCCCGCACCACTCCCAAGGCCATCCGGCGGATCACCGAAGGTGGGTTCGAGACCAGAACAATTCCCAGCGCTGACCCACCGATGATCAACACCTCGGCCGGCTGCATCAGCACATAGGGATTCCCGCGCTCCACCAGGAACCCTCCGATTACGGCAGCGAACACCAGGAGAATGCCAATCAGGGCAAGCATAAAGGGCGCAAATTGTCGGTTCCTTCGACTTATCGGCGGGCGGCCGGAGATCTTGAGCGGACGCCGGGAACAAATCGATGGACGCGTGCGTATCGCCTCATATGCGAAGCCTGCTCCTTGTTCCGGCCGCCGCCGGCCTGCTCGCCCTCGCCGCCTGCGATATCGAGGATTTCGCCGCCACCGCGCGCTACGACCGCGATTTTCACTACAGCTATCCGCTGAATTCGAATGGCAAAGTGTCCGTCGAAACCTTCAATGGCAGCATCGAAGTCTCCGGCTGGGACCAGAACCTGATCGATATCAGCGGGACCAAGTACGGCCCGACGCAGGACATCGCCGACCACATCGACGTCGCCGTCGATCATTCGCCGGATGCGGCCTCGGTGCGGGTCAGCCGCCCCGCCGAGCGCCACGGCAACACCGGCGCGCGCCTGCTGATCAAAATCCCGCGCACCGCTGTTATCGAACTTGCCCGCACCTCGAACGGCGCCATCCGGGTCTCCGGCGCCGCCGGGCCGGCCCATCTGCGCACCTCGAACGGCGGCATCCGCGCCGCCGGTCTGAGCGGAGCTCTCGACGCCGAAACCTCCAACGGAAGCATCACCGCGGAGCTGGAGCGCGCCGACGGCCCGATCCGCGTCGAGACCTCGAACGGCGGCATCGAGCTGCGCCTCCCGCAGCGCATCCGCGATAGCGTCCGCGCCCACACCTCGAACGGCGGCATCACCGTGCGGGCGCCCGAAGGAATCGATGCTCGCGTCTCCGCCCGCACGTCAAACGCCCACGTCACCAGCGATTTCGACGTCCGCATGCAAGGCGAAATCAGCCGCAACCGCATCGACGGCATCCTTGGCAACGGCGGCCCGCTGCTCGATCTCAGCACCTCGAACGGCAGCATCCACCTGGCGCGGATGTAGGGTCCGCTCTACCGCGCGCCGCAGCCCGCCTGCCTGGCGCGCGAGCGAAAGTCGCGGGCTCGGGCACCATCCCGCGCCGCTTCGTACATGCCGCTCAGGTCGTCCATCGCCACGCAGAGATCGCGCGGCACGCGAGCGCAGCCGGAATTCAGCACCGCCACGCCGCCCTGCCGCGTCACCGCGCACGCGCCGTCCGGTACCGCCTCGTAGCGCCGCGCGATCTCCTCGGTTACCTGCGGGGTGAAGCCGAACACCAGCCCCTGCTCGAGCGCCATCGTGGCCGCCATCGCCGCGTTGCCCATCTGTGCATAGGAATCCGTAAGGCCGGCGTAATAGCGGACGTTCGCGGGTTCGATGGCGCGGGCCTGCCGCCATGCCTCGATCGCCTCCGCGTGCCGCCCCATCGCGTGGCAGCGCAGGGCAAGAAAGTCCCACGCGACCTGCTGCGGCAGCAGCGCGCCGGGCCCCCTGCCTGCCTGCGCCTGCGCGGCGTCGAATGCCTGCTGCGTGGCGCTCGCGATCTCCGTCCCGCGCCGCAGCACGTCGAGCGCCTTGGCCTGCCACGCCATCCCCTCCGGCGTCGACGCCCCCACGCGGTCCGCCATCGCGCCGTACAGCCGGCCGAGGCCCGCGGGAACCTGCGGATACGAGGCGAAGAGCGGCATGCGCTGGCGCAGCCTCCAGGCGATCTCCTCATCCGCAATGGCCGCCTCCGCCGCGCCGGGGTCGGTCGTGAAGAGAAACTCGCCGTGCATTTCCCGCAGCCGGAAGCTCTCCGGCGCGGACTTCAGGTCATGGGCGGTCAGGGTCAGATCGTTGTCCCAATCCGGATTGCGGGCGATGGTCCGCGCGGCGTACAGCGCCACCACCGTGCCGAGGATGGCGGCGGCGTACTGCGGCCGGGCCCACCGGTAAACCAGCGCCGCCGCGGTCACCGCGAATCCGATCGAAGGCAGGTAGAGGAACCGCTCGGCCATCGTTGCGCCGATCTGCACCACGAGGTTCGAAACCGGCAGCAGCGCCACGCCGAAGAATCCCGCCGCCCAGAACGGCAGCGGGTCGTGGCGCCGGCGCGCCACCACGACAACGAGGATACCGGCCACCGCAAACAGCGCCGCCCACGCGCCCGCGTCCGCGGGACCCGAGATCGCGATCTGATCGAAGGAGCGGTCGCAGCTCAGGTTCACGGGCCACGCCAGCAGCGCCAGATCCATCCCGATGACTTTCACGGCCGTCCAGCGCGCCGCCCAAAACCCGGCGCCATGCAGGGGATTGTCGAGCAGCGCCAGAAACGGAGCCGCGGCGAAATCGAGCGCGCGCTCGCGCATCACCCAATAGACCAGCAGCGCCCCCGCCGCCGCGCCATATGCCGGCAGGCGCCGCGCAATGCCCGCCCGGCCGCCGAATCCGCGGGTCAGATCCCACAGCAGCATCAGGCCCGGCAGCACCGCGCCGCTCTCTTTCGAAAACACCGCCAGCGCACCGGCCGCGAACAGCCCGAGGTAACTGGCCCACGGCCGTGCCTGGGCCTCGCAGACCCGCGCATACACCACGAGCCCGCTCAGCACGCCCAGCGTGGCGAGCAGGTCCGCGCGGCCGGCCAGGTTCGTGACCGAATCGACGCCGATGGGGTGCGCCGCCCACAGCGCCGCCGCGAAGAACGCCGGCTGCGCCCGGTGGAAGAGGCGCCGCGCCAGAGCAAATACCAGCCAGACATTCAGGGCATGCAGCAGGAGGTTCAGCGCGTGATCGCCCGCCGGATTCGTTCCGCTGCCGGAAATGGCATGCTGAACGAGAAACGAGAGCTGCACCAGCGGCCGGTACAGGCGGTCGCGCGCCCCCGGCCACCAATAGCCCTTCGTGAAAATCAGCTGGAGGTTTTCCAGCGTAGCCGCGTGCGTGCGCTGGTCCGCAATCATCGCGTGCCCGTCGAGTGCGATGCCGAGGTGGATCGAGTTGGCGTAGGCCGCAAGCGCGATCGCCAGCAGCCCTGCCAGCCACCGCCAGTCCGCGAGCGAGCGGACGCCAGGCGGGGATGGCGATGTAGCTGGCGCAACCTCGCGTTTCTGCGCCCTGACCGGCGCCTCCCCGCGCCTCACTGCGCTCCTCCGAAATCGTAGATGTAATAGGCATGGCCTACGATCGCCGTCGGCCGCACGCGCGGCAGCCAGTATCCCAAGGGCGTCTGCATCTTGCGGCCCAGCGCCGGCACGGACCCTTCGAAATGGCTGCTGATGACGTACACTCCCGGCCGCGGCGGCTGCGACAGATCGGGTATGGTGGCATGAATGCCGTAGGTTTCCGGCGGCACGCACACAAAGCAGGCCAGGTAGATCGGGCGACGGGCGGCATGCCGGTCCAGCCACGCCTTCAATTGCTTCAGCCCCTGTCCCCAATCCACGTTGGAATCGCCCAGCCAGGCCGCGCCGCAGCGGCTGCCTCCATCCCAGCCGAGTTGCGCGGGGTCGTCCAGCAGGCAGGCCGATTCATTGAAATAGGAAAGATGATCGGGGTAAATTCCGGCGGCTGCAACCACCAGCCACACGCACAGCGCGACCGCCGCCGCGCGTCCGGCGCGCCGTGCGGATCGGGCGAGTGCCGCGAGCGCCATGCCGCCGGGCAGCCACGCAAACGGCAGGGCCGGCATCAGGTAGCGGATGCCCAGGTCATCGGCGCGCCAGGTGCAGGCCGCGAAGATCGCCGCCGGCGGCAGCACCACGAACAGCTTGCCGAGCCCCGGGATGCTCCGGCTCCGGACCAGCAGCCATGCCCCGCCGGCTGCCAGTAGAATCGCCGCCAGCGGCTCCTTCAGCAGATAACACCACGCGAAGTACCACGTGAAGCGCGGCTGCAAATCGCCGGCGAGGTACGCCACGAAATTCGGATTGTGATCCGCATTCACCCTCTCGACGCCGTCCAGATAGATCCACGGACCGCCGTGAAAGAAAAACAGTGCCCACGCCACCAGCCAGGCAATTGCGCCCATGCCGGCGAACGCTCCGGCGAAGCGCCGCAGCGCCGCCCGATCGACCGTCCATTGGCGCCGCGGCGCCGGTGCAGGCTGCGTGCGCCCTTTCCGCGCGCGTGCCGGCGCGGCTGCAGCCATCGCCGCCGGCTCGCGACGCACCGCCGCCGCGAGCAACAGAACGGCGGCCACAGGAACCAGGAAGATCGCGGAATATTTGGCGCTGAGCATTAGACCCATCGCCACGCCGCACCGGATCAGCCGCGCGCGCGTCGGCTGCTCCAGATACGTCCACAGCGCAAGCAAAAAGAGCAGGGAAAAAGCCGCAATGCCGATATCGGTGGTCACCAGATACGAATGCCCCAGCGCATTGGGATCGAACGCATACAGAAACACCGCGCCGAGCGCGGCCGCCTCGCCCGCCACCTTCCGGCCGAACAGGAATAACGCCACACCTAGCAGCGCCGCCACCAGGATCATCGGCAGCCGCGCCCAGAACATCACACGGTCCGCCCCGCCGCTCGCGATGATCCCGTCCCCCACCTGCCATTCCCGTCCCGAATTGTTGGGCGGCGCTTTCACCACGTCCATCGCCTCGGCGGTCCGCGGATAATGCACTCCCGCCGCCACCAGCGCCGCCGCGCTCAGCTCTTTGATCAGCGGCGGATGCTGAATGTTGATGTGAAAAATCCCCGTCTCGAGATAGGAAAGCCCGGCCGCGATGTGCGCCGGTTCGTCGCTGGTCGGGCTCTTCTGCAGGCTAGCGAAGAAGCTCTGCGCCGTGAAAATCGCGATCAGGGCGACCGCAATCAGCGGGGCTCTCAGGCGGGCGGAAACCATGAAAACGCAATCGTAGCACGCTGGTTAACGCTGGCCCGTCCCCGCGCGTCTCCCCCGCAAATCGAATCCTCAAGGAGGGACACTCGATGCGAAAGACGTTTCTATTGGCTGTTTTGGCCGCTCCGCTGTTCGCCGGCGGCTTCTTTCTGCAACTGGGCAACCCCGAAGGCAATCCCGAAGCGCGCAAGCTCAACGCGGTTCTGGTGATTCAAGCCGCCGGGTGCCACGACCCGGCAACCGCCGAGGTCACTGCCACCGCCGTCGGTATCGTGAACGGCGAGCGCCGCGCGATCCCGCTGCGGGTGACCCGGCTGGCCGGCGCCGGTTCTTACGCGCTGACACAGCAATGGCCGCGGGAAGGGAAGTGGGTCATCGAAATCGTCGCGCGCAATCCCACGCAGTTCACCAACACACTGGTAACGGCCGGGCCGGAAGGCATCGACCGGCTGCATGCCAGATATTCGATGAAGGCTTTTACCGCCGCCGAAGTCGAGGCGATGTTGTAGGGGACGGGCATGCCCGGCCCGCCGCCCGGAGCCGTAGAATGATGCTGGTGTTCGCCGAAGCCACCGCCGCCCACGACGAAGAGGACGGCCTGATCCGCGCGGCCGCCGAAGGCGACCGTGCGGCCTTCGGCGAGTTGTATACGCGCTATGCCCGCATGGTGCACGGCATCCTGCTGGCGCGCGTCACACCCACCGCTGCGGAAGATCTCGTTCAGGACGTCTTCCTTTCCGCCATGAAACAACTCCCGGCCCTGCGCACGGCGGCCGCCTTTCGCGGCTGGCTGGCCGCCATCGCGCGCAACCGCGCCGCGGACTATTTCCGCGAATCGCGCCGCCTGATGCCGCTAGAGGAACGCCACGCGAACGCCCAACTGGCCGCGGGCGGCGCCGGCCGCGCCTTCGAGATCCTGGAGCGCATCCGCTCGCTGCCCGAAGCGTACCGCGAGACTCTGATCCTGCGCCTCGTCGAAGGCATGACCGGGCCCGAGATCGCGCGCCGCACCGGACTCACTCCGGAATCCGTGCGGGTCAACCTGTGCCGGGGAATGAAAATGCTGCGGAGGCTGCTGTGAGCGACCAGTATTTGTGGGACCGTACGGGTCCCGTCGACCCCGAAATCGAGCGCCTCGAAAGCCTGCTCGCGCCCTTGCGCCATCGCGCCCCGCGGCCGCGGCGCAAGCCCTATGCCGCGCTGGCCGCGGCGGCGGCCGTCGCGATCGCCGCCGCCGGCCTGTCGCATTTCGCCGCTGCGCCGCCGGTTACCGAATGGCGCGTGGCGAGCGTCGAAGGCCGTGCGCTGATCGGCGGCAGTAGCGCTCGTCAGGACATGCCGCTCCGTGCCGGCGAGGTGCTGCGCACCGCTCCGGGCGCGCACCTCGCATTGCAGGACGACGCCCTCGGCCGCATCGAACTGGGCCCCGATTCCGAAATGCGCGCCGCCGCGCAGCGCCGCGTCGCGCTCGATCGCGGCCGCCTGCACGCCGTCATCTGGGCCCCGCCGCGCCGGTTCGTGCTCGATACGCCGTCCGCCCGCGCCGTGGACCTCGGCTGCGAGTACACGATGGAGGTCGATCCCGCGGGCGACGGTCTGCTGACCGTATCGATGGGTTGGGTGGCGTTCGAGTACCACGGCCGCGAATCCTTCATCCCCGCGGGCGCCCGCTGCATTACCCGCCGGGGCGCCGGGCCGGGCATCCCCGTGTACGAAGACGCTCCGCCCGCGCTCCAGCAGGCGCTCGCTCGTTTCGAGACCGGCGATACCGGCGCGCTCGCAGCCGTGCTCTCCGCCGCACGCCCGCGCGATGGCCTCACGCTCTGGCACCTGTTGACGCGCGCCTCGCCTCGCGACCGCGGCGCAGTGTTCGACTGCCTGGCGCAGCTTGTGCCCTTACCAGCGGCCGCCTCCCGCGCCCGCGTGCTGCGCGGCGACCCCGAAGCCATCGACCTCTGCTGGAACGCGCTGAACCTCGAAAGCACCGGCTGGTGGCGCGGCTGGGAGCGCTCGTGGCCGCGGTAGCGCGGCTATCGCCCGTCCAGAAACGCCCAGATGTTTTCCACCGCCATCCGCAGCCCCGCTTCCATCGCTTCCGGCGTAATCCCGGCGCAGTGCGGCGTCAGCACGACGTTATCGAGTTTCGTCAGCGGATGCCCCGCGGGCAGCGGTTCGGTGGCAAACACGTCGAGCCCGGCCCCGCCGATGCGCCCGGTCGTAAGCGCCTCGATCAGCGCGGCCTCATCCACGATCCCGCCGCGCGCCGTGTTGATCAGGATCGCGCCCGGCTTCATCAGCGCGAACTGCGCCCGGCCCACGAAGCCCGCCGTCTCCGGAGAAAGCCGCAAGTGCAGGCTGATCGCGTCCGCCGTGCGGTAGATTTCCTCGAGCGGCACGATCGCATCCCCCGGCCGTGGGTGCATGGTCCACGCCGCGACGCGCATCCCGATCCCCGCCGCCAGCCGCGCGAACTCACGCCCGATCGCTCCCAGCCCGATGATGCCGCACGTCTTGCCCCGCAGCTCCACCGATTGCCCGCGCGCCCACTCGCCCGCTCGCGTGGCCCGGTCCACCTGCGGAATCCGCCGCGCCACCGCCAGCACCAGCGCCAGCGTGTGCTCCGCAATTGACACCGCGGAGACCCCCGGAGTATTCGTCACCGCGACACCATGCCGCGCCGCCGCCTCCAGATCGACGTGGTCCGTCCCCGTGCCCCACAGCGAAAGCAGCCGCAGCCGCGGGCAGGCCTCGAAGACCCGCGCCGTGAACTTCGACGACGAGCGGATATTCAGTACGAGCTCCGCATCCCGAATGCGCGCGATCAGCCCGTCTTCGCTGCCGGGAAGCGTGTCGTGGTATTCAAGCGCCGCGCGCGCCTCGATCTCCGGCCAGACCGCGCTAGAGCGCAGCACCGGCGGGGCATCATCGGGAATGTAGATTTTCAGCAAGACCCTATTTTAGCGGCTTGCCAAGTTCCACTCCCAAAAACACCACGGCCGCCGATGCACGCCGATCCACGCAGACCGGAAATCCGATCTGCGTTTATCCGGGTCCATCGGCGGCCGATGGTTTACTTTTGTGCGGTCGTCTGCGCGAAGTCCCCGGCCTTCACGTAGCTCATGGCCGCCGGATCGACGTGGCGCCGGAAAGCGTCGCTGATCTGTTGCGGCGTGAGCGCGGCCACCTTGGCTTCGAGCGCCGCGTCCCACTCGAGCGTCCGCCCGTAGCGCTCGCGGCTCATCAGCAGTCCGGCCAATGCTCCATCCTGCGACCGCCCCACCTGCCGCTCTTCGAGCCACGCCTTCTTGGCCGCGGCCACTTCCTCGGCGGTGAAGCCATTCTTCAGGGTCTCCGCCAGCACATCCTTGAAGCTGGCTTCGGCTTTCGGCTCGTTCTGCGGATTGGCAATGGCCATCCCGAGAAGCTCGGCGCCATCGTCCTCGGTCGGCACTTCGAGAGCGGTCTGTACTTCATAGCTCAGTCCCTCCTTCTCGCGGATGCGCGTGAACAGGCGCGAGCTCGACGGTCCGCCGAGCATGTAGTCGGCCAGAATCATTGCCGGATAGTCCGGGTCGCGGTCCGTCATTTGTGTCAGCTCGCCGGCCACCAGCACCGCGTTCTTCTTGTCCGGTGTCTCAATGTTCCGGTCGAGCGGGGCGACCTTGCGGTACGGGCTCGCCACGTACGCGTACGGCGCCGGGCTCTTCCATTTGCCGAACAGCTCTTCAAGCAGCGGCTTGATCTGTGCCGCGTCGAATTGTCCGGAGATGGCGATCTCGGAATCCTTCGAGCCGCCGTAGAACTGCTGGTAGAACTGCCGGATGTCCGCGATCGTCACCTTTTTCAGGTCCTCGATCTGCTCGTCCGGAGTCGAAACATAGCGCAGGTCGCCACGCGGATAGTTGCCGGCCAGATGCCGGCTCAGCTCCAGCATCGCCAGGCTCTGCGGCTCCGTTTTGCCGGATTCGATGCCCGCGATGCGCTGCTGCCGGATCTGCTCCAGATCGCTCGCCGGGAACGAGGGATGCTGGAGGATCTCCGCGGCCAGCCGCAGCGCGCCCGCCAGGTTGGCATCGGTCGTCTCCATGCCGGCGCTCGCCGAATTCACGCCGCCCGAAACCCGGAGCTGTGCCTTGAGCTTGTCGGTCTCGTCCTGGATCTGCTGCCGCGTCTTCTGCGTCGTGCCGCGCATCAACATCGCGCCGGTGAGTTGCCCCACGGCCTGCTTGCCGAACAGTGTTTTCTCATCGCCGAAGCGGAAAATCATCTGTGCGACCACCGTCCCGCCGCGCGTCTTCTTGGGCAGCAGCACCACCTTGGTGCCGTCGGAAAGCTGGAAGCGCTGCACGCGCTTCTCGATATTCGCCGGGCTCGGGTCAAATGCCTCACCCTGCGAAACCGCCGGGCCGCCCTTGTAGTTCTTGAGCAGCGCCGTCACGTCCGGCGTCGGAGGAATGTGCGTGCGGTCCGGATTCTTGGTCGGAATGAACTCGCCAAGCGTGCGGTTGGAGGACTTCAGGTACGTGGCCGCGACGCGTTGCACGTCCGCGGGCGTCACTTTCTTGACTTCGTCGCGATCGAGGAACAGCAGCCGCCAGTCGCCATCGGCCGCGGCCTCACTCAGCGTCAGCCCGACCGATTCCGAATCCGTCAGCCCCAGTTCGATTTCCTTCAGAATGCGCGCCTTGGCCCGCTCCACTTCTTCGGCCGTGGGCGGCTGCGCGGCCACGTTCTCGATGGTCTTCAGCAGGATGTCCCGCGCCTCGTCGACGTTCTGGTCCCCCTTCAGCCGCACCTCCGCGATGATGTAACCGGGGTCGTGCATCGATTCGAAGCCCATTGCCGCGCCGACGGCCTTTTTGCTCTCGATCAGCGCCTTGTACAGCCGCCCCGAAGGCGCGCTGCTCATCATCTCGCCCAGCACGTCCAGCGCGGCGCTGTCCGGATGCGCGCCCGCCGGCCCGTGGTAGCACGCCAGGATCTCCGGATTCTCCCCGACGCGCCGCAGCGTCACGCTGCGCTCGCCATCCTGCGTCGGCTCCTCGGTGTAGGTCTTTTCGAGCACGCGCTTGGGACGCGGCAACGGCTCGAACATCTGCGCGATCCAGGCCAGCGTCTTGGCCTCGTCGAACTTGCCCGCCACCGTGAGGATCGCGTTATCCGGCTGGTAGTACTTGTGGTAAAACGCCGCCAGCTTCTCGATCGGCACGTGCTCGATATCCGAGCGGCTGCCGATCGTCGGCCGGCCGTACGAGTGGAAGCTGTAGGCTTCCGCCAGCACGCGCTGCTCGAGGACTCGCGACGGGTCGTTCTCCCCCATCTCGAACTCGTTCCGCACCACGGTCATTTCCGTATCGAGCAGCTCCTTTTCGATCCGCATGCCGGTCATGCGGTCGGCTTCGAGGCTCAGCGCCCACTTCAGGTTCTCATCGCTCGCCGCGACGGTCTCGAAGTAGTTCGTGCGATCGTACGACGTCGTGCCGTTGAAGTCCGCGCCGTGATCGGAGAGTTCCTTCTTGACATCGCGGCCGTCCTTGGTCTTCTTGAACAGCATGTGCTCGAGCAGGTGCGCCATGCCGGTCTCGCCGTTGCCCTCGAAGCGCGAGCCCACCAGGTAGGTCATGTTGACCGTCACCTTGGGCTTGGAGTCGTCCGGGAACAGCAGCACGTGCAACCCGTTCGGCAGGGCGTATTCGGTGATGCCCTCGACCGAAGTGACCTTCTGAATGCCTTGCGGCAACTGAGTAAGGGCCACTCCCGCGCACAACGCAATGGCGGCCGGAAGCAAAACGATTCGGCGGTTCAGACGCATTTTCAGCATGGTGGGGGAATATACGAAACGACGGATACAAAGTTTTAGACGTGCCCGCCTGCCATTGGTTGCACCGGGAACCGGAGCCCGCGCACACTGATTCGCAGTGATTTCCACCCGGACAGCCCGGAACCTGCTGGTGCTCTTGTGCATGGCCGTGCTGCTGGCCGCCTCGGCGTCTCGGCGGTAGTCCTACTTCCCGATACAAAACGTCGAAAAAATCCGGTTCAGAATATCGTCCGCCGTCGTCGCGCCCGTAATCGCATCGATCGGCGCCAGCGCCGCATACAAATCGAGCAGCACCATCTCGTGCGGAATCCCGCTCTCCGCCGCGCCGGCCGCTTTTTCGAGATACCCGGCCGATTCGCGCAGCAACTGCTCGTGCCGCACGCTCGTGATGAATCCGCTCTCCTGCTCGCAGAAGCCTTCCGGCGCAATCGCCGCCAGAATCCCGTCGCGCAGCTCGGGAATCCCCGCGCCCGTCAGCGCCGAAACCCCCAGCACGCCCGCCGGCGCATCCGCCAGATCCGCCTTATTCGCCACCACGATCCGCCGCGCGGCCCGCCCCATGAGCGCCTCGTCCTCGGCCGTCACCGCCTGGGTCGCGTCCAGCACCACCAGCGCGAGGTCCGCGTCCGCCATGGCCTGGTAGCTGCGCTCGATCCCCAGCGCCTCGACCCGCTCCGTGCCCTCGCGGATCCCCGCCGTGTCGTACAGCTTCACCGGAATGCCGGCGATCGCCGCCGTCTCGGAAACCAGATCGCGCGTCGTTCCGGGGATGTCGGTCACAATGGCGCGATCCTGTTGGAGAAGGGCATTGAACAGGCTGCTCTTGCCCACATTCGGCCGCCCCACGATCGCGAGCGTGATTCCCTCCCGCACCAGGCTGCCGTAAGCGAAGCTTCCTGCCAGCGCCCGTACGCCGGCCAGCACCGGCCCGATACGCCGCAGGATCTCGCTCGCCGGCGCCACGCTCACATCGTCCTCGGCGAAATCGATCCCCGCTTCGAGCAGCGCGATCAGCTCCAGCAGTTGCTCCTTGAGCGGAGCGATCCTTCGCGAAACCGACCCGCCGGCCTGCTGCGCCGCCACGCGCGCCTGATACAGCGTGGTGGCCTCGATCAGGTCGCGCACCGCTTCGGCCTGCGGCAGGTCGATGCGCCCGTTCAGATAAGCCCGCAGCGTAAATTCACCCGGCTCGGCCGGCCGCGCCCCGCACTCGACCGCCCGCGCCAGCCCGTGCCGCAGCACGACCGGCGACCCGTGGCATGAAATTTCAATGACATCCTCGGCCGTATAAGATCGCGGCGCAGCAAAATAGGTCGCCACCACCTCGTCGATCGCGTGCCCCTCGCGGTCGATTAGCTCCGCAAGCTGGGCCTGCCAGGGCCGCCATTCGCCGCGCACGCGCAGGACCGCCTCCGCCACCCGCCGCGCCTCCGCGCCGGAAATGCGGATCACCCCCAGGCCCCCGCGCCCCGGAGGCGTAGATATGGCCGCAATGGTGTCCTGCAATCTCAACGGGTCTTCCTTGGCGTTTCGGCGCTTCCGCGGTGAATCGAGAAGGCCGTTCTCCGCGCTTTCTCCGCGTCCTCTGTGTCTCTGCGGTTCAAGGGCGGCAAGCGCCAGCTACCGCTGCACCGCGCCCCCGCCACGCCTCCGGTATCCTGCGATCTCAGCAGATTTCCTCGGCGCCTCGGCGGTGAATGAACCCGGCCGTTCTCCGCGCTTTCTCCGCGTCCTCTGTGTCTCCGCGGTTCAAAGCGCTACAGACGCCCGCTACCGCTTCGCCGCGCGTCCCCGGTCGCGCGGCCCCTTGGGCCCCGGACCGCCGCGCCCGCCGCTGCGCCGCTGCGGCATAAAATCCCGCGGCGGCTCGGGCAGGCTCGCCATGCCCGCAGGATACACGATCACCTGCCGGCCCGGCCCCGCGCCGATGCTCTCGCTCCGCACGGCCGTCTCCCCGCGCAGCGCCATGTGGATCACGCGCCGCTCGCGGCTGTTCATCGGGTTGAAGCGGAACGGCTGCCCGGTGCGCTTCACTTTCTCCGCCGCCGTCATCGCGCTCAGCCGCAGCTCCTCGATGCGCAGCGCCCGGTAATCGTTCGCGTCGAAGGAAAGGCGCGAATGGTCCTCGGAGGGCATGCGCAGCATTTCCATGGTGACGTGCTCCAGCGCCAGCAGCAGCTCGGCCTTATTGGAAAGCAGCAGGTCCACGTCCGGCCCGCTGAAGCGCACCACCAGGTCCGGGGTCTCCACGTCGCCTTCGGCCGGCTCCGCCTCTGCGATTTCGTAATTGAGCTCGAAGCCGCCGGCCTCGAGGACGGTGTTCAGGAAGCTGTCGATGCGGGGCCCGGTCGAGGCCGCGGAGTATTTTCGATCGGTCACTGGATCATTTCCTGCCGTTCTTTTTTCGGGGCGGCTCCACCGACCGCGCGGCCTCCTGCGCCAGTTCGGTGCGGTTGAAGAACCACTGCTGCCCCATGCTTACCAGATTGCTGGTCAAGTAGTATAGCACCAGGCCGCTCGGGAAGAACCAGAACATGTAGCCGAAGATCAGCGGCATGAACATCATCATCTTCTGCTGGTTGGGGTCCCCGCCCGGCGCCTGCGGCGTCATCTTCTGCATCAGGAACTGGCTTGCGATCATCAGCAGCGGCAGCACCTTGATCGCGAACTGCTCCGGCTGCGAAAGGTCGGTCACCCACAGCCAGTGCGCGCCGCGCATCTCCACCGACACCGTGAACACCTTGTAGAACGCGTAGAAGAACGGAAGCTGGATCAGCATCGGCACGCACCCGCCCATCGGGTTCACGCCGTGCTTCTTGTACAGCTCCATCGTCTCCTGCTGCTGCTCCGCCTTCCGCGGGTCGGTCATTTTCAGGTTCTTATACTTGGCGTTGATGGCGTCGATCTGCGGCTTGAGCGCCTGCATCTTCCGCATCGACTTCATGTTGGAGAGCCGCAGCGGAAACAGGATAAACGTGATCGCAATCGTCACCAGCACGATCGACCACCCGAAGTTGTGCACCAGGGCGTCGTTCGTCCAGTTCACGATCAGGAACAGCGGCTTTGCCAGAATCGAGAAGAAGCCGAAGTCCACCACCTGCGTCAGCTTCGGGTTGACCCTCGCCAGGATGTCCAGGTCCTTCGGCCCCACAAACACATCGAACCGGTTCGACGTGCCGGTCGAGACCGCGATCCCCGGGAACGCCGCGGGTTTTTCCTCGACCGGCGTGCGCACCGTATCCGCGGTCGTGGTCAGCTCCATCGCGGTGTTGCCCTGCGGCAGGAATACCGCCGCGAAGTACCGGTCCGCGACGCCGGCGAAGGAGAATTCGCCCGATACCGTGACCGGCCCATTCTTGACGCTGCGCGCCGTCTGCTGCACCAGCTTGTTCTGCGGCACGTCGAAGTACAGCGCCTGCTGGTTCGACGACGGGTTCGAGACCGTCAGGTCGCCGAAGCCGCCCAGCCACTGCACCTTCGCCCGGACCGCTTTGCCATCCACGGTGACATCGGTCGCGACGGTCGCCAGATAGCTGTCCTTCTGGAACCGGAAGCTCTTCCGCACCACCGTGTGGCCGTCGGAAAACTCGTACTTCACGCCCAGGCCGTCCGCATCCGGCGTCTGCTGGTACCAGGCCCAGTTCACGTCCGTGGTCGGCTTCTGCTCGGGGAAAGAGAGGGAGAAGGGATACGGCAGCCCCGAGGCCGTATTCACCAGTTCGAGCGGCTTATTGTCGTTGCCCTTGAACTTCTGAAGCTGCCAGCTCCGCACGGTCGCGCCCTGGTTGCTGATCGCCACCCGGAACAGGTTCGTCTGGATCACGTACGGCGGCAGCGTCTGCTGCGCCGTCGCCGGCGCCACGGGCGCCGCGGAGGACGGCGCGGCGACGGCCTCCGAAGGAGCCTTCGCCGTTTCCGCAACCGAGCCGCGACCGTCAGGCAGCGGTGCGGCCCCCGGTTGCGCCGTCTGCGCCTTCTGCCCCGGGTTGTGCCCCGCGGGCGTCACCGGCGCCTGGCTCTTGAACAGATAGGGCGTCAGGAACATCACCGCGCCCATCAGCAGGAAGGCCACCAGCAGGCGCAATTCCATCGACATTTCTTTGGGCGGCTGATTACTGCTGCCGCCGTTTACGATTTCCGGCATTCAATAAATCCGTTTGAGGCAAATCCGTTTGAGGCGCCAATCACCGGACGGGATCGAACCCGCCGGGCTGAAATGGATGGCACCGCGCCAGCCGGCGCAACCCCATCCAGACTCCCCGTGCCGCCCCATACCGCTCCACCGCCTGCCGCATGTACTCCGAGCAAGTGGGATAAAACCGGCAGGCGGGGGGCAGCAGGGGTGAGACACAAGCTTTGTATACGCAGAGACCGCGGGTTATGATCCATTGCAGCGGAGAAACAGCCGCTCCACTTCCCGGCAGATGTCCGGCATCGGCGCATCCAGCGCTTTGCGGCGGGGATTGATGACGATGGACCACTGCGGACCTAACCGTTCCAGATGCAATCGAACGGCCTCCCGCACCCTTCGCCGGATGCGATTTCGCACCACGGCTTTACCGAGCGCGCGGGGTACGGTGAACCCGATCCGCGGACCGTCCTGCTCCGGCTCCCGGACCACGAATGCGGCGAACAGCGGGCTCGTGAATTTCGAGCCCGTGTCGTAAACCCTTCGGAAGTCTTTGGATCGAAGCAGACGAACACGTTTCGGAAAACCAGCGATAGAGGACTACCTCTCGGAACTGACCGTCAATTTGTAGCGGCCGCGGGCGCGCCGGCGGGACAGCACGGCCCGGCCGTTCTTGGTAGCCATGCGGGAGCGGAACCCGTGCGTTTTCGCGCGGCGGCGGTTATTCGGCTGAAAGGTGCGTTTCGGCATGGGAGTTCAAGTTATCAGTATAGCAGGGAATG
>DATGMB010000087.1:0-6655 GCA_035293845.1 Bryobacteraceae bacterium | reverse complement strand
ACGCTCCTCGAATTCCTCTCGCGTTCCGAGCCGCCCACGGCCGCGCAGATCCTGCAAAACCTCGCCGCGCGCGACCGCCTCCGCGCGGCATTATTGCGCCAGATGGAGCAGGTTCCGGTGCTCCTCATGCCGGTCTGCGGCGTCCCCGCCTTCCGCCATCGCGAGCGGCGCTGGACCGTCGATGGCCGCGAAATCGGACTGTTTCAGGCGATGATGCCCGCCGTGCTGGCGAACGTACTCGGGTTGCCGGCGGTTACCGTGCCGATGCAGGTGACATCGGGCGGCCTGCCAGTCGGAGTGCAACTGCTAGGGAGACCGTTCGAGGACGAGCTGCTGCTGGAGGTGGCCATCCGCCTGGAGGAAGTGCGCGGCCCGTTTGTAATCCCCGGCCGCGTACACGAGTGACCGCAAAGAAAAGAGCCGCGATCGGAAGGGTACGCTGCGGCACCCTTACGATCGCGGCTCGTCTTGCGCTCGTTCCTGAGCTTAATCTCCGAAGCTGCCGACTTCCTCGCGCTCTTCGACCGCAGGCGCAGGTTTCGCAGCCGGGGCGATCCCGCCGATCTGCACCAGCTCCGGACCCGGCTGCTCCTTCAGCACGTGCTGGCGGTACAGCTTCATCATGCGGGCATGTTCCTGCTGCTCCTTGAGCTTCGCGTCGCGCGCCCGGATCTTCTCCTCGCGGGCGTTCTTCGCGATGCCCAGGCGGTCGAGGTCGTGCTGCTCCTCGGTCGTCACGATCTCATCGCGCAGCACCAGCCGGTGCTCGGTCGAATTCAACGGAACGTGCTTGCCGCCGGCGAAAATCTCGTGCCTGCCGTGCTCCTCGTACCACTTGGTGAGGGTCGCGGTCATGTGCATCTTTTCGATGATATTGCGCCAGCCGACCCCGGTATTGTACGCGCAGAAGGAAATCTCGCCCTCCTGCGTCGCATAAGGGATGATGCACTGCTCGGTGCGGCGGAAATCGTAGTTAAACAGGTCCTGGAACCACATCCCGGCGATGAACAGGAAATTCCAGCGGTCGCGGCGGCGGATCTCGATATCCTCCATCGTGCGGTCCTTGCCAACCTTGCCGTAGCTCTTGCCGGTCGCGCCGAAGGTCTTGTCCAACTTCTTAAACCAATCCGTGAGCTTAAAGTGCGTAGGTGACTGGAACGGATCGTAGTTACGCGCCGCAGCCAGCGCCATGCCGATGATCGACAGCCACTTCCCGCGCGCCGCGTCATTGATCCGCGCCACGTCCTTCGCGAGCCGGTCGGCGTTGATGAAGGCGGTGACCGGTTGCCGCTCGCCCGTTTCCTTGTCCACCATCACCGCCATGCCCACGCCGCAATTTGGATGGCAGCCGCAGCTCAACTGGCCCCAGCCGTAGTTCGGCCCGTGTACCAGATCGCTCCAGTCGGAGAAGGTCGAAATGAACGAAATCGGGAACCAGTCGCGCGCCGGCTCGCCGATCCCGGTCTGGTTCTTCACATCGTGCGCCAGATGGGAAAGCGTGTAGCGCTGCGCCGCGCGTCGCTCATCGGTCACGTCTTCGTCGCGGCCGGTGAAGGAGACGGGCTGGAAGGAAAGGAAGGGAATCTTCTTCGGATTGTCCAGCGCGAACTGGATGATCCGGCCCACCTGCTCGTTATTGATGCCGTTGACGATGGTGATGACCGGGATAATGTCCACGCCGTTCGAGTGCAGGTTTTCAATGGCCCGCAGCTTCACATCGAACAGGTTGCCGACCTTGCGGTGCTGGTTCGCGGCGTTGCCGATGCCATCGAACTGCAGGTAGGCGTAGCGCAGTCCGGCCTCCGCGGCCTTGCGGCAGAATTCCGGGCTCTTGGCAAACTCGATGCCGTTGGTCGCCGCCTGCACCGAGGTGTACCCCACCTCGCGCGCATAGCGTACCGCATCCAGGAAATACGGCGAAAGCGTCGGTTCGCCGCCCGAAAATTGCACCGACATCTGCCGCTTCGGCTTGATCGTGATGGCGTTGTCCAGCAGCGTCTTGATGTCCTCCCAGCTCAGCTCATGCACGAAGCCGACCTGGTTGGCATCCATGAAGCAGGGATCGCACATCATGTTGCAGCGGTTGGTGAGATCGATGGTCAGCACCGAGCCGCGCCCGTGAGTGATCGTGCTGGAGCCGTGGCGATGGAGTTTCTCGTCGTTGTGCGCGCGGATGTCGCGGCCCGGGAACACCTCCTCCAGGTGCTTGAAGAAGGCCGTGTCGATGGCCATCACGTCTTCGAAGTGGCCGTGGATCGGGCAGTCCTTCACCATCAGGATCTTGCCGTCGCGCTCGATGATCTGCGCTTTGATCTCGCCCGGACGGTCGTTGTACAGCACCTCGAGCGGCGTCTGCCCATCCAGAATCTTCTTGCGGATCTCCGGCACACAGCGCGGGCACAGCGAATCGGTCTCGCGCGGCCAGCCGAGCGGCGGCTTGGTCTTCTCCCAGCTCTTCAGCAGCGGTTTGTCGGACCACGCCGGCACGAAACTGGGATTCTGGCCGATCTGGTTCAGTTTGTCGAACACGAACCAGGCAGCTCCGGCGAGCTGTGTAAAAGCCTTTTCAACGTATTTGATCGGTTTGTGCATGGTGATAACGTTCCCTCCAGCGCGGTGCACCTGCCTGCTTAACCATCCAGAATTGCTGGTAGCCAGTATAGGGAGGATTCCCGCCCGGTGAAACCGAATGGCATTAAACTGCTGAAATGATTGGTTGTACGGCGCGAGAGGGGATTGAACGGAGCAATCGGACGGTCGAGCGGCGGACCTCGCTAGCTCAATGATTCGGCAGAAGTTAGGAAGCGGAACGGCGCGCGAGCGTCCATTTTTCCGAAGCGCCCTCCGGAGTAATCCGCAGAACTTCCTCCTCCAGAGTTTTGCCGTCCTCGGAAAGCCGGAAACGCTTCTTGATCACCCGGCTGTTGCCGTGCGTCGTCTCCATCACGACCAGCATCGGCCCGTTGTACCACATCATGACTTCCCCGCCCTTGATTTTGCAGGCCTGCCCATCGGTGCGGCACTGAATCTCGCTGGCCGCCTTGCCCGTCTCGGCGATCTGAATCGTGTCGCCCTGCTGCCGGATGGTGACCGTTTCGCCGTTCGCGGCGCTTTGCCACTCGCCGTTGAGGCCGTCGCCACCGGCGGCCGAAACCGCCAACGCAGCAGCCAGGCAGATCATGAGAAGTCGCATGCAAACCTCCGCCGTACAGTTTATCCGCGCCGCTCCCGGCGGCCACTACTGCGGATTCCGTAGCCCAAGCCGGCAAACGGCGGGCTATCATCAGGCAAGAGCCGTGCAGATCACGATTTCGAAGGAAAACTATCTCAAGGCCATCGCCGAAGCCGAATCGGAAGGCGAAGTCGTGAAAGCCGTTACGCTGACGCGCTGGCTGCACGTCTCCGCCCCCGCGGTCACCATGGCGATCAAGCGGCTCAAGCGTGATGGCCTGATCCGCGCCGATGAGGACGGCCAGCTCACCCTCACGCCCGCCGGCCGCGAGATCGCCAACCGCGTTCTCAACCGCCATCACCTCATCGAGCGCATGCTCACCGAGATCTTCGGCCTCGAATGGTACAAGGTGCACGACGAAGCCGAACATCTCGAACACGCCGTCTCCACCGATTTCGAGCGGAAATTGACCGAAAAGCTCGGCCGGGGAGGTGCCTGCCCCCACGGCAATATCGTCGGGTTGGACTCGCCCGAAGCCCGGCGCGCCCGTGGGCTCAAACCGCTCGACGAGGCCCGGCCCGATGAGCACCTGCAGGTGGTCAGCGTCTTCGAACGCGATCGCGCCTTGCTCGAACGGCTGGACGGGCTGGGCATCCGCCCCGGAGCCACGGTGCAGGTCGAATCGGCCGGCGAAAACGTCGAACTGCGCGCCGGCCCCCGGTCCGTAGCCGTCGACCGCGCCGCGGCCGCCAGAGTCTGGGTCAAATCCGAGCCGCGCCGGTAAGAGCCGGCCATGTCCGGCCCTGCGGTCCGTTTACTCCGACTTCGAATAGTAATACGTGTACTTGCTGTACAGCTCCGAAGCCCGGGCGCCGTTCGCCACGATTCCCAGCACGTTGTTCTCGCACAGCGTCTGCATCGCGCGCGTCACGTTGTCGAATGTCGTCGACCCGATCTTCACCACCAGAATCGTGCCGTCGGCCAGCGTTGCCAGCAGATTCGCGTCTGCCGAAAACAGCAGCGGCGGCGTATCGAAGATCGCCCAGTTGAACGCCCGCGGCAGTTCTTCGAACAGCGCCTTGGCCTGCCGCATGTTCAGTAGTTCGAGCGGGTTCTTGACCGGCGATCCCGCTGGCAGCACGTAAAGATTCATGCCCTCCACCCGGCGCAGCGCCTGGGCGAAACTGCACTGCCCCGTGAGGTAATCGGAGAGGCCCGGCGCCCGGTTCATCTGAAACAGGCTATGGATAATCGGGCGGCGCAAGTCGAAGTCCGCCAGCAGCACCGCGCTTTCCGCCAGGTGCGCCTGCGCCAGCGCCAGGTTCACCGCGCAGAACGTCTTGCCTTCCGCCGGCGAGGGACTCGTCACGATCACGGTATGCAGCGGCTGCAAGGTCTGCAGATGGTTCAGCCGCGTGCGCAGCGTCCGGAACTCTTCGGCCGGCGTTTCGTGCGAGTTGTTCAGATCGAGCAGGTGGGTCTCCGGAGCGGGCTGATACGGTACCAGCGCCACCTCCGCCAGCATCCCCACATGGATGTTCAGCCGCACCGGCGGAGCCGCCGCGGCATGGCCATTCACCCCGTTCGCTGAGGGAGGCGCCACCGCCGTTTCCGCCGGCGGCGCCGGCAGAGGGCTCTCCGCGCCCATCCCCGCCAGCTCGGAATTTCGTGCGCTCTCTTCAGCCCGGCGCAAAGCATCGTGTACTCGGCTCATTTTGATTTCACCAGGAAACGTCCCCGGCGCTCCTCCATCACATTCCGGACAGGTGATAGTACACCGAGCCGCCCATCAGAATACAACCCAGGATCAGGGCGCTCGACCATGCCAGCCACACCAGCCGCCGCTTGCGGCGCACCAGAAGAGCGTTTTCAAGCAGCGGGATGCTGCTCAGCACCGGCATGTTGGTATAGGCGCGGACGTCCTTGAGGTTCTTGAGCGAGGTGTTTTTCACCTCCTGCGCGGCCGCCAGAAGAATGCCCAGGCCCAGCCCGCCGAACGTGCCGATCGCGGCCCATTCCGGCCGGTTCGGCTCGGATGCGGTTTCGGGCAGCGACGCCGTGTCCAGAACTTCCAGATTGGCGCCCGCCTTGTGTTCTTCGATGTTCTGCGCCGTCTGCGCCGCTTCGTGGCGCTTGGTCATATCTTCGTAATCCTGCTTGGCCAGGTTGTAATCGCGCAGTAACGCGCTGTACTGCTGCTCGTTGACCGGCGCATCCTGCAGACGCTTGTTATATTCGGCGATCACCCGTTCGAGCTCCGCCTTGGCCTTCTTGCCCGTTTCGATCTCCTGCTGCTTGATCGAAATCTGTGTCTTGATGCTGTTTTCCTGCGCCCGGTAGTCCTCCAGTTGCCGCGCCACCAGCGGGTTCTGCACCACGCGCGGCGCATTGGCATCCGCCGTCTGCGACTGGAGCGCCTGCAAACGGGCCGCTTCCTGCTTCTGCAGCGCGTCCCGCTGCTTCTGAAAAGCCTGCAATTTCGCTTCGAGCGCGATCACGTCCGGGTGCCGGTTGCCCAGGTTCTCCTTCATCGCCGCCAGCGCCGAATTCCCTTCGTCGATCGCCTTGTTCAAATCGATCAGGTGCTGGTTCTGCACCGAAAGCGGCGATGCCCCGGAAGTCGCGGCGCCGACCGTCTGCTCCAGGTTGGCCGCCGCGGAAGCCATCGCGTTCCGCACATTGGTGAGATTGGTCTGCAGCACCGTCAGATCCGAGCTGGCGCGGTCCAGCGCGCTCTGCGCGTTCATGAGCTGAAGCTGATACGTCTGCAGCGCCTGCGCATTGGCCTGCGCCTGCTCCGGCAGCTTGCCCATATTCGCCATCTTGAAGCGCGTGATCTGGTCTTCCAGATTGTCCATCTTCTCCTTGGCCGCCTTCACTTCATCGGTCAGGAAGTTGGTCGTGAGATTGGCCTGGTTGCGCTGCACCGTCACGTTCTGCTCGGTGAACTTGGTCACCAGTTCGCGCACCACCGCCTGCGCTTTGTAGCGGTCCTGATAAGCGAACGAAATCATGAACGCCGAGGCGTACCGCCGCGTGTTATTGGGGTTCGTGGTCGAGGTGTCCGCGACCGGCGTGATGCGGATATCTTTGTTCCGCATATCCTGGATCACGTCCTCGAGCGGCTTGCGCGCGCGCTCTTTCTTATAAAGATCGAGCGACGGCTTCTGGATGATGTCCGCCAGACTCGAACGGCTCAGGATCTCCGTCTGCATCTGCTGCAGCCGGTCCGCCATCTGCCCCGTAATCGCGCTGGGCACCAGGTTTTCCGGAACCTGCGGCGGCGTGATCCGCATGACGGCGGTTGAGATGTAAGTATCCGGCCAGAAAAATGCCACCACCGTCGCAATCACCAGCCCCGCGTACATCGGCCCGATAATCCAGGACCGGTAGCGCCGCAGCATGTCGATGTAGTCCTCGACATCCGGCGGACGCCGCGAAACGCTCACATAATTCTGCGCTGGAACCATAAACCCGTAGCTT
>DATGMB010000086.1:0-57405 GCA_035293845.1 Bryobacteraceae bacterium | reverse complement strand
TCGTAGATGCCGCCGTGAAACTCATTGGTCCCGCCCTTGGTAACGAACTTGATCTGCACCGCGCCTTCGCCGAGAGAGTCGGCGCCCGCGGCCGCCGTGCTCATCGTCATCTCCTCGATCGCCTGGGTGCGCGGCTGCACGGCGTTGAAGACCGCATCCGGATTGCTCTTGGTAGCATTGTCCTGAACGTTGATGCCGTCGATCGTGATGTTGATCGTGGGCTGCGGAAGGCCGTTGATCGTGGAGTAGCGGACGCCATTGGCGCTCTGCGTGCCGGGCTGGGTGGCGATCAACTCGGTGACGTTATGGCTGGTGAACGGCAGATCGTTGACCTGCCGGCCCTGCAGCGTCGAGCTTACGGTGGCCGAGGTGGCCTGCACGATCTCGGCGCCGGCCGTGACCTCGACCGTCTCCGTAGCCGCGCCTACCGTGAGGGTGATGTTCACGGTGGCGGGCACGCCCGCGTCCAGCGTCACGTTATCGGTGGTGCTGGATTTGAACCCCTGATGGCTGACCGTGATCCGGTAAGTGCCGGTCTGAAGCGACGGCAGCACCCAGTAACCCTTATCATCGGTTGTCGTGCGGAACGTCTGACCCGTCTGCGTCTGAACGACCGACACGGTCGCTTGTGGAATGGAAGCGTGCTGCGGGTCGGTAACCGTGCCATCCAAGGCCGCAGTGGTGGTGACTTGACCGGACATACCGGCGCAGAAGCAGAAGAAGATCGGCAGAGCCAGGCGCGTGCGCATCGAAACCCCTCCGTAAGCCTAGAGCGTTCCGTAGATGGTATTACATTCCGGGTCTAAGGCGCTATGCCCGGCGCCAGATTTAACGATTAATTTTGCTTGCCGGCGTCAGGCCCTACGGCGCTACCCGCCAGGGCGAGCGGTCGCGCCAGCCGCGCAGCTCCTGCTTCGCCCACGCGGTGGTCCGGTCGGCGTGGCAGGACGTGCACGGATTCGGGATGTGGAAGCGCTCGGTCAACTCCGGCGTGATAAAGCGGAACGTGTGGCTGCGGACGAAGTCGTCCGGCATGGTCTGAGCGATCTTCGGCATGTGGCACGCCAGGCAATCGTCGCCGGAGCTGCCGGCCTTGTGGTGCGAGTGCGCTTCGATCGTGGGCGCGTGTGGGCCGTTGGGCGAGTTTGGGCCGTGACATTCGAGGCACATCCGGCTGCCGGGCTTGATCAGGTCGGCATTATTGGAGGTGCCGTGAACATCGTGGCAGGATTGGCAGGCAACGCCGTGACGGTACATGACGCTCTGCACGAAATCGTTGCCCTGCATGCGGTTCTTGTGCGCGGTGCCGTCGGCAAAGTGGGTGAAACTGGTTTCGCCGAGAGTATGCTCCTCGAGTTGCCAGTAATCGGAGAGCCGCCTGCCCATCTGGAATCCGACCGGCCAATCGTACGCGCGGCCGGGCTCCGGTTTCGTAAGCGGCCGGCCCTGTGAGTGGCATTGGATGCAGGTGTCCGTTGCGGCGACCGTATCCAGCCGGGCCGGGTTAACGATGTTGGCGCGCGAGGGCTGGCGCACGTGGTCGCCGCCGGGCCCGTGACAGCGCTCGCAGCCCACGTTCCACTCCGTGACCGTCCCGGTGGCGATGTCGTAATTGACAGAATGGCAGCCGTCGCAGGTAGGGCCGGTGGGGCGCTGCGCGTTGTCCGCCGGATAGAACGGCGTCCACCAGTCCGTGCCGGCGCGGACGAAATACGGCGACCATTTGCGGTGCACGATATCCCACTGCGCGCCGAGCGGGAAGTAGTCTTTGCCGACCTTCTTGAAGTAGCGCTGCTTCCACTTACTCCCGTAGACGAGGGCAATGTCCTCGCGCCGGAATTTTACGATTGCCGGATCGGCTTGAGAAAAGTCGGGAATAATAGCGTCCGGGTGCTCGCCAGGATCCCGCACCACGTTCGCCATGCGGGTTCGGCTCCAGCGCTCGTAGATCGCGCCATGGCAAGCCTTGCACGCAACCGATCCGACGTAAGCAGCCGCTTGTAATTCCGCGGCACACACCAGCGTCAGGACTATGATGCGCGGCACTCTCGCTCCCCTTAAGGGTCTATTCTCGATGAAGGCACGGGCCTGAGTCAATTCAGACGGCTTTTACAAAATATTCACGAGTTTCCGGCCAATTCCGTCCGGCTTTGCCGCAATCTGAGGACATGCAGCGTACGAATGCCTGTACCCGGAGGCCCCAGCATGGGGCGGAGATGACTGCGGAACGACGACTGCGCTCCCGTGTCCAGAACCTGCGTCACCAGGAAGAATTCCTGCGTGAAGAGGTCCGGCAGCTCAAGGCTGCTGTGCACATCTATAAAGAGCTCGCCCTGCGCCTCTCGGCCGGAATCGCGGAACGGGCGAGATCATAAGGCGGCCACTCACCGGCCCGGGCGGATGATGCCTGGGCGGGTTACCGCCTCTCCCGAAAGAGATTCAGCCTCCGCTGATCGCCTGAGCGATACAGAAACGCGATCATATCGAAGGCATCCGAGGCTGTCACGCCGATGCTCGGCATCATGGTGCCTGGCTTGTATTTTTGCGGGTCCATCACCCATTTCACAGCGTTCGTGGGGGTATTGACGAACGAGCCGGCGATGTATGGCCGCGCCGCGAAGTCCATGAGCGGCGGCCCGGCGCGGCCCGAATCCGCCCCGGCGATGGCGTGGCATGCGGTGCAGCCGTATTGGCCAACGAGCCGCCGGCCCGCATCCGGGTTGGCGCTCTTGAGCCGGGCGAAGCCCTCTTCATCGTCCGATCCCCAGCTTGCCGGTTCGAGGCCGCGATCCACTTCAGCGGCCACACTCTGATAACCGGCCGGCGAAAGCCGGTTGAGACGCCGGACGAACGCGACCAGCGCCCAGCGGTCCCCGTCGCTGAATCGCGGCGAAAAGGCTGGCATTCCGCTCATCTTTAATCCCTCGGAGATAATCCAATACATTTCCGCCTCGCTCCACTTCGTGCTCGCGGTCACCAGTTCCGGAGGCTTCGGATTGATTCCCAGCCCCATCTGTTCGGCGGGCACGCCAGGCGCTCCGTGGCAGGGCTGGCAGTTCTTGCGATACAGCATAAAGCCGCCCTTCAGTTGCGCCCCATCCCCGAGTTTCGGCACCTGGATAGGCGCGCTATGCAACCGAACCGATCGGGTCTTGAGTGCCTGCAACACCCACTCGACCGGCGCGGAATGCGGCTTGGCGGCCGCGAGTTCGTAGACGCCCGAGAAGATGAACAGCAATCCGCCGCCGATCGCCAGAACGATACCGGCCAGCGCCGTAAGTGCCGCGGTCTTGACGATCAGCCGCAGGCGGCCAGGCATGGCGGCATGCGGCGCCGCCGGAAGAGCATCCGCGCCGCGTTGCGGCAGAACCATCTCTCGAACGACGGCATAGGACACCATTCCGGCAAGGGCGATTCCCTTCAGAACGTTGGAAACCCGCGCGGCCATTTCGTGCCTCAGCGCAAGCTGTAGAGATACGCCGCCATATCCGCGGCTTGCCGCCGGGTCACTCCCAGGCTGGGCATGGCGTTTCCCGGCTCGATCTTCTGCGGATCCACAATCCAGTTCACCAGGTTATCGGGTGTGTTTGCGAGCGAACCGGCCATGTAGTACCGGCTCGCGAAT
Organism: Bryobacteraceae bacterium; assembly: GCA_035293845.1. Classification (GTDB taxonomy): domain Bacteria; phylum Acidobacteriota; class Terriglobia; order Bryobacterales; family Bryobacteraceae; genus DATGMB01. The sequence continues at coordinate 53,780 of DATGMB010000086.1, read as the reverse complement.
CCGGCGAGCGGCGGCCCGAGAGTCCCTCGAGCTTCGGCGATATTCGGAATCACGTGGCAGTTCCCGCAGCCATAGGCGTAAAGCAGGCGCTGACCGTTCTTCGCGTTTCCGATGGCCGCGCCGGGACTCTGCGCACGGCCCGAACCGCATCCGGCAAGCGTAATCGAAAGCGCAAACGCGACGGAGAGTTCGAAGCTTACAACCGGCATTTCCACCGTTCTCAGCACGTGTCCATCCAATGAGTGGGAACCCGGATTCGCCGGCGGCCAACTCTGCCCTGGGCCGGATCGACATGCGGCCGGAGAGGGATCTATCGCACGGTCGCGCTTCCACGTTATGCCATAGTTCACTGTGCCTTTTGAAGGATCCGTCTACCCTGTGAACATGAAGGCAGCGAAGCCTGCCCTGATGCTGGCGCTTGCGGCTTTGTCCACGCCGCGCGTGCGAGCCCAGATTCAGAACCAGCCCGACGATGGCCAGTGGACGATGGCGGCGAAGAACTACGCGAGCACCCGGTACAGCACCCTCGGCCAGATCCATACCGGCAACGCCAGTCAACTGAAGCTCGCGTGGTCATTCTCCACCGGCACCACGCGCGGCATCGAGGCCGCTCCGCTGGTGGTCAACGGCACGATGTACATCGTGACGCCCTACCCGAATGTGTTGTATGCGCTCGATCTCGCCAGGCCGGGCGCGCCGGTCAAGTGGAAATACGAGCCGCATCCGCAGCCGGCATCGCAGGGCGTTGCCTGTTGCGACGTCGTGAATCGCGGCGCGGCGTACGCGGACGGCAAGATCTATTTCAATACGCTGGATGCCCAGACCGTCGCCGTGGATGCCAATACCGGCCGGGAGGTGTGGAAGGCGCAGCTTGGCGATATCCATCAGGGCGAGTCCATGACCATGGCGCCCGTCGTCGCCGGCGGCGTGGTGCTGGTGGGCAACAGCGGCGGTGAGTTCGGCGTGCGCGGATGGATGGCCGGGCTCGATGCCGGCACCGGCAAAATTCTGTGGCGCGCTTACTCCACCGGCCCGGACCAGGACGTGCGCCTCGGGCCCGCATTCCAGCCGTTCTATGCGGATCATCGCGGCAAGGATCTGGGCGTGAACACCTGGCAGGGAGAGCAGTGGAAGATCGGCGGCGGCTCGGCCTGGGGCTGGATTTCCTACGACGCGGAACTCGATCTCTTCTATTACGGCACGTCCAACCCGAGCCCATGGAACCCCGACCAGCGCCCCGGCGATAACAAGTGGACGTGTACGCTGTTCGCGCGCCGCCCGCGGACCGGGGACGCCGTCTGGGCCTATCAGATCAGCCCACACGACGGCCATGATTACGACGCCGTAAACGAGAACATCCTGCTCGATCTGACTCTGAACGGCCGCCCCCGCAAGGTGCTGGCGCATCCGGACCGCAATGGCTACGTCTACCTCATCGACCGCGCCACCGGCGAGGTCCTCTCCGCGAATCCGTTCGTATTCGTGAATAACAGCCAGGGGATCGACCTGAAGACCGGCCGGTTGAAGCTCGTCGACGCGAAGAAAACCGGAACGAAAACCGTCCGCGACATATGCCCCGCGCCGCCCGGCGGCAAGGACTGGCAGCCTTCGTCCTTCTCGCCCCAAACGGGATGGCTCTATATTCCGCGCAACAACCTCTGCTATGAGATGCAGGGCACACAGGCCAATTACATCGCGGGCACTCCGTATCTGGGCGCGATGGCGCGCATGTATCCGGGGCCAGGCGGCAGCCGCGGCGGGATTTCCGCGTGGGATCCGGTGGCCGGCAAGGCCGTTTGGAAGGTCGAGGAGGACTTCCCGGTATGGAGCGGTACGGCGGTGACGGCCGGGAATGTCCTCTTCTACGGCGCCATGGACGACTGGTTCAAAGCGCTGGACGCGCGCACCGGCGCCTTGCTCTGGCGGTTCAAGACGGGATCGGGCATCGTCGGCCAGCCGGTCATCTATAAAGGTCCGGACGGCAAGGAATATGTGGCGGTCTTATCCGGAGTAGGCGGCTGGGCCGGCGCGGTGGTATCCGGCGGATTGAACACGGTGGACGGCACGGGCGCGCTGGGTTTTCTCAACGCCATGGCCGGCCTGCCGGAACACACGGCCAAAGGCGGAACGCTCTATGTGTTCTCGCTGCCGTGACGGGATCGCGGGAATCGCGATCCTGCTCGCCGCTTCATTCGGCTGCCGGCGCGAGCAGCGGAACCTGCGGCCCGAGCCCACCGGACAGGCCATGTTCACGCCCCTGAAAGTGTCCAATCCGTCTTCGGGCATTGCCTACGAGATCTCGGAGGGCCAGCGGCTCTACACCTGGTATAACTGCTCTGGCTGCCACGCGAACGGCGGCGGCGGCATCGGCCCCCCATTGATCAAGACCTCGTGGATCTACGGCGGCGAGCCCGCCAAACTCTTCGAATCGGTCGCCAAAGGCAGGCCCAACGGAATGCCCGCCTGGGGCGATCGGATTCCGGAATACCAGATCTGGCAAATCGTGGCTTACGTCCGCTCGCTGAATCAGCAGGAGCCGTCGTCGGCCACTCCCAAGCGCCTCGATACGATCGAGACCAATCCGCAGACGATCCGGGCCGCGCGCGCGAGGACGGGGAAATGAGCCGCCGGCGCACGCTCCCGGCGATTTCGGCGCTGCTGCTCTCCGCCTGCGCCGGCCCGCAGCAATCGTCTTTGAACTCCGCGGGACCGCAGGCCGGCCACACCGAGTCGCTCTGGTGGGTATTCCTCGGAATCCTGAGCCTGATCTTGATTGCTGTACTCGGGGTGATGCTGGCGGCGCTGGCGCGCCGTCACCCGGAGTTCGAACCGGCATCTCCGGAGCGGACCGCGGCTGCCGCCGACCGGACCGAGCGGCGTCTGACCCGCGCCGTCGCGGCGGCGACGATTGCCACGGTGGCGATCCTGTTCTTCCTGCTCGTCGCCAGCGTCTCGACCGGTAAAACCATCGCCGGACTCGCCAGCCCGGGCAGCGGCCTGACGATCGAAGTCACCGGCAACCAGTGGTGGTGGTACGTCCGCTACCTGGACGACAATCCCCAGCGCATCGCCGTAACCGCGAATGAGATCCACATCCCCGTGGGCCGGCCGGTCCAGATTCGCGGGACGTCGCAGGATGTGATCCACAGTTTCTGGGTGCCGGGACTCAACGGCAAGCGCGACCTGATTCCTTCGCACATCACCACCGAATGGATTCAGGCGGACCGCCCGGGCCGCCTCCGCGGCCAGTGCGCCGAATTCTGCGGCCTGCAGCATGCGCGCATGGCGCTATGGGTGGTGGCCGAGCCCGAAAGCCAGTTCGAAGCGTGGCTGGACCGGCAGCGCCAGCCCGCGGTTCCGCCTTCCGATGCGGATACTCAGGCGGGTTATCAGGTATTCATGAGCCATGCGTGTGTGCTCTGCCATAACATCGCCGGCACTCCCGCGCACGGCCAGTTCGCGCCCGACCTGACCCATCTTGCCGGCCGCATGACCATCGCCGCCGGAGCGCTGCCCAACAACAAGGGCACGCTGGGCGGCTGGATCCTCGATCCGCAGAGCATCAAGCCCGGAAACCACATGGCCACGATCAGCCTCAAACCCGGCGAGTTGCAGCCGTTGCTCGATTATCTGGGGAGCCTGCAATGATCCCGCTCGTCGAAACCTCGCGCGAGCTCGATGAAGAGCAGGAACGCCGCACGCTCGAGCGCGCCTGGAGACATCCGGGTGGCCTCGTGGGCTGGTGCTCGTATACCACTCACCAGGCGATCGGGATGCGGTACATCGTTACCGCGTTTGTCTTTCTTCTGGCCGGCGGCGTGGAGGCCCTGCTGATGCGGCTGCAACTGGCCCGCCCGGAGAACGGCTTTCTCGGGCCCGACCGCTACAACCAGATCTTCACCACGCACGGCTCGACCATGATGTTCCTGTTCGCCGTCCCGATGATGGAGGGCATGGGCATCTATCTGGTGCCACTGATGCTCGGCACACGCAACGTCGCCTTTCCCCGGCTGAATGCGTTCGGTTACTGGATGTATCTGATCGGCGGACTGTTTCTGTACTGGGGCGTATTCACCAATACCGCGCCCGATGTGGGGTGGTTCGCCTATCCGCCGCTTTCCGGACCGCAGTTCGGTATTGGCAAACGCGTCGATTTCTGGGCGCAGATGATCACCTTCACCGAAATTTCCGCGCTCTGCGTCGCCACCGAACTGATCGCCACGATTCTGAAGATGCGCGCGCCGGGGATGTCGCTGAACCGCATTCCGCTGTTCTGCTGGGCCATGCTGGTGCAGTCGTTCATGGTGATTTTCGCTATGCCCGCCGTGATGCTGGCGAGCAACATCTTCCTGCTGACCGACCGCACTGTGGGCACGCACTTCACCAACCCCGCCGAGGGCGGCGATCCCCTGCTCTACCAGCATGTCTTCTGGTTCTTCGGCCACCCCGAGGTCTACATCATCTTCATTCCCGCTCTGGGGATGGTGTCCTCGATCGTCGACACCCACACGCGCCGCGCCATTTTCGGCTATCCCGCCATGGTGCTCTCGATGGCCGCCACCGGCTTCATCGGCTTCGGATTGTGGGTGCACCATATGTTTGCCACGGGCCTGCCGCAGATCGGCGAAGCCTATTTCACCGCGGCCAGCATGATGATCGCGATCACCAGCGGGGTTCAGATCTTCTGCTGGCTGGCGACGATGTGGAGCGGCCGCATCCGCATGACGGCGGCCATGCACTTCGTCTTCGGGTTCGTCGCGATTTTCGTGTTGGGCGGCCTCACCGGCGTGATGCTGGCGTCGATACCGATCGACCTCCAGGTTCACGACACATTTTTCGTGGTGGCGCACTTTCACTACGTGCTGATCGGCGGTGCGCTGTTTCCGCTCTTCGGCGCGTTCCATCACTGGTTCCCGAAATTCACGGGACGCATGATCGGCGAAACGGCGGGCAAGGCCACCTTCTGGCTGCTCTTCCTCGGTTTCAACCTGACGTTCTTCCCGATGCACATCCTCGGGCTCAAGGGCATGACCCGCCGGATCTACACCTATCAGCCCGAGATGGGCTGGGGACCGGCCAATCTGCTCGCTTCCATTGGCGCGTTCGTCATCCTGTGCGGCGGCCTACTGTTCCTCAGTAATGTGATCCGCAGCCGCAGGCACGGCGCGCCCGCGGGGGCCGATCCGTGGGCCAGCGGCACGCTCGAATGGGCCGCGGACTCGCCGCCCGCGAATTACAACTTCGTCTACCTGCCCGTGGTCCCGGGCCGGTATCCACTGTGGACCGATCCCAAACAGCGTGGCCTGGTCACAGGCGTGCGCGCGGACCGCCGCGAAGTGCTGGTCACCACCATCATGGATGCCGCGCCGCATCACCGCTATCCGCTGCCCGGGCCGAGCATCTGGCCCCTGCTCACTGCGGCCGGAGTGAGCGCGGGCCTCATCTGGGCGGTGTATCAATTTTCGGGCTACTATCCGGCGATCGCGCTCGGGACTGCCGGACTGATCGGCTGGTTTTGGCCGCGCACGCCCGCGGGGGATGAGCGATGACGGCGCAGCGCACGCTCGACGTATCGCATCTTCCCGACCACTCGATTTCGAGCGAAGCCCCGCTGTGGTGGGGCCAGATGCTGCTCGCCGCGATCGAAGGCACGATGTTCGCGATTCTGATCGCGATGTACTTCTACTACCGCCTTTCGCTGGACGTTTGGCCGCCTCGCCCCACGGAATTGCCGCCGGTCCTCCTGCCCACGATCGTGCTGGTGCTGCTCATCGTGAGCTGCCTCGGCTCTTACCGCGCCAGCGAGGCCGCCAAAGGCGACGACCGCGGCGGGATGTCTCGATGGCTGCTCTTCAATCTCGGATTCGGCCTTGCGGCCATGCTCGCGCGCGGCTTCGAATGGGCCGCGCTGCCTTTTACCTGGGCCGCCGATATCCACGGCTCACTGGTCTGGACCATCCTTGCCCTGCACACGCTCGATGTCGCGGCCGATCTGATCTTCACGGCCGTTCTGCTGGTGCTGTTGCGGCAAGGCTATCACGGACCGCGGCAGCGGCTGGGGGTGCATGTCGATTCGGTCGTCTGGTACTTCCTCGTTCTGATTTGGATTCCGCTGTATGTCGTCATCTATTGGGGTCCGCGCCTGGTGCGGGCGCCGCGATGAGCCGCGACACGCAGCTCTGGATCGCCGTGCTCGCCGGGCCGGCCGCCTGGTTTGCCGACCTGCTGGCGAGCTACGCGCTGGCGCCCTGGGCCTGCGCCCTGGGGTGGAAGCCGGCGCTGTTCGCCGTGACTATTGCCGCGCTCGCCGCCACCGCCGCCTCCGGTCTGCTGGCGTACCGCATCTGGCGGCAGGCCGGCCTCGAAATGCCGGGCGAAACCGGCGGCACGGCGGCCCGCGCCCGGGGCTTGGGGCTGGCCGGCGTCCTCCTGAGCGGCTTGTTCTTCATCGTGATCGCCGCGCAAGCCGTTCCCAACCTGATGCTGCGGGGGTGCGAATGAGGCCTCCGTGGCCGCCGTGGGAATTCGATCCGGGTGTGATCCTTCTGCTGGCCCTTTCGGCGCTGCTCTACGCGCGCGGCGCGCGCGGGACGCGGCGGACGGCGCGGCTTCCCGTCGCCTGTTTCTGGTGCGGCTGGCTGGTGCTCGCGCTCGCCTTGCTCTCGCCGCTCCATGAGCTCGGCGAATCGCTATTTTCCGCCCACATGGTGCAGCACGAAATCCTGATGCTCGTTTGCGCGCCGCTGTTCGTGATTTCGCGGCCGCTCGTTCCGATGCTCTGCGGCCTGCCGCTCGCATGGCGCCGCGGCGCCGGCCGGTGGGCGAAGGCGTGGGTGGCGCGAATCTGGCGCGGGCTTACCGCCCCGGCAGCCGCCTGGTCGATCCATGCTGCCGCGCTCTGGGCATGGCACGCGCCGCCGCTGTTCCAGGCCACGCTGGGGAGCGACGGTGTGCACGCCGCGCAGCACCTCAGTTTTCTGGCGGCGGCCCTGCTCTTCTGGTGGTCGCTCTTCCACACGCACAGCCGCCTGGGATATGGCGCATCGGTCTTTTATCTCTTCACCACGGCGGTCCACACCGCGATCCTCGGCGCCCTGCTCACGTTCGCGCCGTCACTGTGGTACCCCGCCTATGCCGGCCGGACGCCGGCCTGGGGGTTGACTCCGCTCCAGGACCAGCAGATCGGCGGGCTGATCATGTGGATTCCCGCGGGGCTCGTCTATCTGGCCGCCGGCCTTTACTTCTGCGCGCGCTGGCTGCGCCAGAGCGATGCCGCCGTGGCGAGCTGGTATCCGGAATAGCCATGGGGTTCCACGTCCTTGCCGCCCTGGCCGGTAGCGGGCTTCTCCTGATCGCGCTCGCCGATGCCTTCGACACCATCGTCCTGGCCCGCCGCGCCGAGCGCATCTTCCGACTGACGGGCTGGTTCTACGCGCTCACCTGGCGCGCGTTCACGTTTTTCGCGCGGCGCGTCCATGAAGGGCAGCGCCGCGAGCGCCTGCTCAGCGTCTACGGCCCGCTCTCACTGCTCGCACTGCTCGCGCTCTGGGCGCTCGCCATCGTGATCTCATTCACGGTGCTGCATTGGGCGGCCGGGCTGCAAATTGGCCATGAGAGCGGTATCGCCTTCGACCTGTTTTTCAGCGTTGCCGCGCTCTCGACTATGTCCCCCGGTACACCGGGGAATCCGGTATCGAGATTCCTGCTGGTTCTCGAAGCAGGGCTGGGCATCAGCCTGCTCGGGCTGGTGGTCGGATATCTGCCGGTTCTTTATCAATCTTTCGCCGAGCGCGAACAGCACATTTCCCTGCTCGACGCGCGCGCCGGGTCGCCGCCGGCCGCGAGCGAACTGATCGTCCGGCAGGGCCGCAGCGCAAGCCGCTTCGAGGCCCAACTGGCGGCCTGGGAACGCTGGGCCGCCGGCATGCTCGAAACGCAGCTCTCCTATCCGATGCTCGCGTACTTCCGTTCGCAGCATGAGAACCAGTCCTGGCTCGGCGCGCTGGTCACCATTCTCGATGCCAGCAGCGTTACCGTGCTTTGCGGCGAGGGCGATCTGCGGCACCAGGCGGCATTGACCTTCGCAATGTGCCGCCACGCGCTCGCCGACCTGGTAACGGTCTACCGCCTCCAGCCGCCGCAACCCGCCCCGCCCGACCGCCTGCCGGCCGCCGGCTTCGACCGCTTGCGCGACGCAATCGCCGGTGCCGGAACGGTGCTCGACATCTCCCGCTTCTCGCCGGACGGCCTCGCGAAGCTGCGCGCGATGTACGAGCCCTTCGCAGCCTCGCTCTCCCACCGCTTCCTGATGGCCGTGCCGGGCTGGCTGCCCACCCGCCCCGAGCCCGACGATTGGCTTCGCAGCTCGTGGGACCGCCAGCCGCCGCCCTACGCGGTATCGGATCCGTTCCAAGCCGGGTGATGCTGTGCCGATCCTCCCAATGGCCCCAAACTCGCGCTCGTCATCCATCGGAGATCATCATGGCGCGAGACACTTTGCAGGAAACCGTCCATCCCCGCGAAAAGGGGCCGAAACCACCCTTCGACGAGCCGGCGCAGACGCCACCCGGATCGGAGGCGCGGATGCGCACGAAGCCCGATCATGGCGAGGAATCCTACCGCGGCTTCGAGCGGCTCAAGGATAAGGCGGCACTCATCACCGGCGCGGATAGCGGCATCGGGCGCGCGGTTGCGATCGCATTTGCGCGCGAGGGCGCGGATATCGGAATTTCCTATCTGCCCGAAGAGGAGGCCGACGCGCGGGAAACGGTGCGCTGGGTGCAGCAGGCCGGCCGCAAGGCAATTCCGATGCCGGGCGACATCCGGGACGAGCAGCACTGCCGCCGGATGGTGGACCGCATGTTCGCCGAATGCGGACGCCTCGACATTCTCGTGAACAACGCGGCCTACCAGATGTATCGCAAGGACGTGGAGGACTTCAGCTCGGAGGAGTGGGACCGCACCTTCCGCACGAACATATACGCCATGTTCTACCTGGTGAAAGCCGCGCTGCCGCGGATGCAGGCCGGCGGGGCGATCATCAATACCGCATCCGTCCAGGCCTACCAGCCCACCGGAATGCTGTTGCCCTATGCGACGACGAAGGGCGCAATCGTCACGTTTACGAAGGCGCTCGCGGAGCTCGCGATCGAGCGCGGGATTCGGGTCAACGCGGTGGCGCCGGCGCCGGTCTGGACGCCGCTCATTCCCTCCACCTCGCCGCCCGAGAAAGTCCGGCAATTCGGCCAGGATAATCCGATGCGGCGCCCGGCACAGCCCGCCGAGATCGCGCCCGCCTACGTCTTTCTGGCGAGCGGCGAATCGAGCTATGTGACGGGCTCCGTCGTGGACCTCACCGGCGGGGAAATGCTCCCGTAAGCGCCGGCCGATCGCGCGCCCGCGTCCTCGCCCTCAGTTGCAGGACAATATGGTTTCGGATTCCCATGAAGCGCGGCGCGATCGGTATTCTTCTGTTGCTCCCGGCGCTGGCTCTGGCCGCGCCGGTTTCCCCCGGCTTTCTGCCGGTTTCGGTCTGGTATGCCGGAGGCAAGGCTCGCGCGCCGATGCTCGATCCGGTTACGGCGGACTCCCCCGCCCTGTGGCGGAAGGACCTGAAACAGATCAAGGCCCTCGGGTTTAACACGGTCCGCACCTGGGTGGAATGGACCGCCGGCGAACCCCGCGAGCAGGAATATCACCTCGAAGCCCTCGACCTGATGCTCAATCTCGCCGGAGAGGAAGGGCTGAAGGTCATCGTGCAGGTGTACGTCGATTCGGCGCCCGATTGGCTGGCGCGCAAATTCCCCGACGGCCACCTGGTCGCGCAGAACGGGCAGGCCATCCCCTCCCAGGCCGTGCCCGGCTTCTGCTTCGACCATCCCGGAGTGCGGCAGGCCACGCTCGATTTTCTCCGGGAGACCGCCCGCCACGCGGCAAAAAGCCCGGCCTTTTTCGGCTGGGACCTGTGGAGCGAGCCCCACATCATCAACTGGGCGGAAATCAATTACATTCCCAACGCATCCTTCTGCTACTGTTCCTACTCGATGGCGCGGTTCCGTGAGTGGCTGCAAAACAAATACGGCGGCATCCCGCAGTTGAACAATGCCTGGTACCGCCAGTTTCAGGCGTGGAGCGAAGTCGAGCCGCCGCGCTTCGACACCATCCTTTCCTACGCCGATTACATGGACTGGCGTGTCTTCATTACGCAGAAACTCGCCGACGATCTGCGCACCCGCACCCGCGCCGTCAAGCAGATCCTGCCCGATCGCGTTGCCACGAGCCATGCTGCCGGGCCGAGCGCTCTGGGCAGCTTCGCCTCGGGCGACGGTAATCCCGACGACTACCTGATGTATCAGGCTGTCGACTATTACGGCACCAGCCTCTACCCCAAACACTCGCTGCCGCCCCATATGTCGCCGATGCGCGTCCAGATGGCGGTCGACCTCACGCGCTCGGCCGGCAATAACCGCGGCTTCTACATCGGCGAACTGCAGGGCGGCTTCGGCGTCCGCGGCGACATCGTAAGCCAGGAGATTACCGCACTGGACGTCGTCCGCTACATGTGGACCGCGATTTCCCGTGGCGCACGCGGCATCAATATCTACGCCTGGTACCCGATGAATGCCGGCTACGAATCCGGGGGCTACGGATTGATCAATCTCGATGGCACGCTCACGGACCGCGGCAGGCTCGCTGGCGAGACTGCCCGCCAGATCGAGGCCAACTCGGACCTTCTGCTGCGGGCGCACCCGAAACCCGCCGAGGTGGCGATCGTCGTCAACCAGCTCACCAACCTGATCGGCGGCGCAGGACACCTGTACAATCGCGGCGCGGTGGCCCGGTCGCTTTCCGGCTACTACCGGATGTTCGCGGAGCGCAACATTCCAGTGGATTTCGTCGACGCCGCGGAGTTGACGGCGGCGCAGGTCTCGCATTACAAGCTGATCGTTCTGCCGTATCCGATCCTGATGCTCTCGAAGGAAGCCGGCGCACTCGAGCAATACGTGCGCCAGGGCGGGCATCTGTTCACAGAAGCGCGGCCGGGGTGGGTGGACGAGCGCGGCTACGCGCAGGAGATCGTTCCGGGCTTCGGGTGGGAGCAAATGCTGGGCGTGCGCGAGAAATCCACGACGCCGAAACCGCAAACCGAAATCCGTTGGGGCGACCGGCGATTCGCCGGCGCCATCTTCGAGGAACGGTTCACCGTCCTCCGGCCCGAGGCCCGGCCGCTCGCCTGGTTCGAGGACGGCTCGCCCGCGGCTTTCGAGTGCAAATTCGGCAGCGGCAGCGCCATCATCGTGGGCACCTTCCCGGGCCAGGCCAACGAATCGCCGGAGGCAGTGTCGCAGCAGCGGTCGAACATCGTGGTCGGCAGCCTGCCGGGTACGCCCCGTCAGCCGGACGGCGGGCTGCATCCGCTCGGCGGATTTCTGGCGAGCTGGGCCGGTGTTGCGGCGCCCGATTTGAACGCATCGGCGCCCGTGGACCTGCAGCAACTGGTCGCCGATTCCGGCCGCATGGTGTTCCTCATGAACTGGGGAGCGTCGCCGGCCGCGGTGAAACTCACGATTCCGCTCGACCGGGCGCCGAAACAGGTCCGCGAGATCACCACCGGCCAGGCGCTCCCGCATCCGGCCGCGGCCGTCCATCTTGACACCGACGTGCCGGCGCAGGGCGTGCGGGTCTACCGCATCGATTATTGAACCGCCTTCCTCCTCAGGGCCGCTTCCCCAACAACCCTGTGGAACTTTTCCGCCGCCGGGAGTAAGATTGTTCATCGCCAGGAGGGAACCGTGGACACAACTCGACGTAGCTTTCTGGGAACCGTGAGCGTGGCTGCTTCGGCCATGGCCGCATCGCCCGCAAAAACCACCACAGCATCCGGCCCGCGCCTCTATGTCGCGGCCGTCACGCCGTGCGACAGCCGCGGCAAATTCGACGACGCGATCTATCGCGACATGATGCCGTACTTCAAATCAGGCGGCGTCGATGGCGTTCTGGTGCTGGGGACGACCGGCGAATTTCCGTCGTTTTCTGTCGCCGAACGCAAGAAGATCGCGGAGACCGCTCTCAAGCACCGCTCCGGCCTGGAGATCATGGTTCAGGTCGGGACGCCAAACCTGCCCGAAACGCTCGACCTGCTGGCGCACGCCCAGGCCAACGGCGCCGATCAGGTGCTCTGCATTCCGCCCTTCTACTTCAAGAATCCCTCGACCGAGGGGCTGACGAAGTATTATTCCCAGGTGCTCGAGGCATCCAAAATCCCGGTCAACCTGTACCACTATCCGGGAATGAGCGCGGTGCCGATCACGCCGCAGTTGCTGCACAACCTGGAGCACTATCCGAATCTCGCGGGCATCAAGGATTCCACCGGCAACGCGGAAGAGTACGCTTCGCTCGTGAAGGAGTTCCCCAAGCTGAACATCATGACGGGAACGGAGAACAACCTCCCGGCCGCGCTGGCCGCGGGCAAGGGAGCGATTCTGGTGAGCGCGAACCTGTTCCCGCGCCAGGCATCGGCGTGCTTTGAAGCGCAGCGCAAAGGGCAGGACGTGGCCGCGGCTTACGCGAAGCTTCGTGAAGCCAACGCCCTCTCGCGCGTGCAGGGCGGCGGCGGAGCGGCGGCCATCAAGTTCGCGCTCACCGCGCACGGCTTCCGCGAAAGCTATGTCCGGCCGCCGCAGCTCGACCTGACGGCCGCGCAAAAAGCGCAGCTTCAGCCCAGGCTGCCGCAGATCAAAGCCGCGCTCGGCTGACGCTACTTCTTCTCGTCGATTCGGATCTGTTTCAGCACCTCGGCGACCTTGTCCAACTCGGCCTTCCCCTCGGGAAAGCCGCTCATCGAGAGCAAATACGCGATCACGTCCGCATTCTGCGTGCGGGAAAGCTTTCCGGGGTTGTTCTGCGGCATCGACTGCCGCGTCCGCTCGAACAGGTCGCCCACTGTCTGGCCGGTCCAGTTGGAAAGGAACCCGGCGCCCGTGAGCGGCGGCGCCGATTCGCCGCCGGTCAGGTCGCTGCCGTGGCAGCTTGCGCACTCTTTGCCATACAACGCCAGCCCGCGCTTCGCCTGTTCCGCCGTATAGACACCGTCCCACACCGAGCGCGTGGTCTGTGCCGCGACGGCTGCCACGAACGCCAATCCCACCGCCAGGCGCGCCGTCATTGCTCGTCCGGCAGCCGGTAGGCCCGGTATTCGCCCGAGTACGGCCCTCCGCTGACCGCCACCACGATGTATTGCTTCCCGTTGAGCATGTATGTCATCGGCGATCCGCTCTGCGGCGCGGGCATGAGCACGGCGCCCACTTCCTTCCCAGTCTTCTTGTCGTAGGCCCGCAGCATCGCCCCGCGCGCGCCGGAAGGCTGTGTCGTAATCAGGCTGTCGCCAGCGATGACGAGCGATTTCGTCACCAGCGTGCCGATGTTATAGCCGGATTGGCCGGTGCGCGGAATTTTCAGGCCCTTCAGCGCCGGGTTGTTGCGAATCGCATCGGGCGTTTCGCCGTGGGCGATCTGCCAGACGATCTCGCCGCGGTCCAGGTCGATCGCGGAAATCGTAGCGTAGGGCGGCTTGATCAGCGGCAGCCCATGGACGCTGAGGCCGCCGTATCCGCCGCCGCCACCTCCCCCGCCGCTCCGCCCGGCCGGAGCCGCCGTGCGCGCCGCCGCGGAATCCGCTCCGGCGTTCTCTCCCGGACCGGTGCGCATCCGGACTTCCTGGCCAGCGGTTCCCGCCACGAAATCCATATCGGACATCTCCTTGGGCGGCCGCACCAGCCCGATCGGCGTCAGGCAGGCGTTGCAGGCGTAGAGATACGCCGTGTGCGTTTCCGGATCGTACGACCCACCCGGCCAGTTGGTGCCGCCGCTCGCCGTCCCCAGCGTCAGGGTCGCCAGCGGCCCACCGATCTTGCTCTCCACCGGCGGCGTGAACACCGGGCCGATCTTGTATTTCGCAACCAGCGTGCGCGCTTCGTCGCGCAGCGCCGGCGTGAAGTCGATCAGGTCGTCGATCGAAACCCCGTTGCGCGCGTAGGCAGCGGGCCGCGTGGGATAGGGCTGCGTCGGCGAATACCACTCCCCGGGCACGTCGCCTTTGGGTGCCGGCTTGTCCTCGATGGGCCAGACCGGCTTTCCGGTCACCCGGTCGAAGACATAGAGGAACCCCTGCTTGCTCGGCAGCGCCACGGCCTGCACCGTTCTTCCGTCCACCTGGATATCCGCCAGGATCGGCGCCGACGAAATATCCATATCCCAGAGAGGATGATGCACGAGCTGAAAATGCCACTTGCGCTCACCCGTCTTCAGATCCACGCACACCAGGCTTTCGCCAAACAGATCGTTGCCGGGGCGATGCCCGCCGTAATAATCGCCGGTGGGCGACTCCACCGGCAGGTAGACCAGCCCGAGCTTCTCATCGACCGAAATCTGCGTCCACACGCCGGTGTTACCGGTGTATTCGGCGGAGCCTTTCAGCCACGTGTCGTACCCGAATTCGCCCTTTTGCGGGATCGTGTGGAAGATCCAGAGCCGCTTTCCCGTGCGCGCATCGAACCCGCGCACGTAGCCCTTGTTGTTCCGCATGCTCCTAGGCGTCATGCCCTCGCGAAACGACGCACCGATGATGACCGTATTGCCCGCGACCACGGGCGCGGATTGCAGCCCGATTTCGCCCGTCGTGAGGTCGGGGAAGATGTTCTGGTCGTCGTTCAGCTTGAGGTCCACCGCGCCGTGGTCGCCGAAGGACGCCACCGGCGCGCCGGTGTGGGCATCGAGCGCGATCAACCGGTAGCCCGGCGTCACATACAGGATGCGCTCCGCGCTGCCGTCGGTCCAATACGCGACGCCGCGCCCGGAAAGTTGCCGTGGGGCCGCCGCGCCGCGGGCGCCTTCGTGCTCTCCGTGCACCCACAGCAGTTCGCCCGTGGCCGCGTCGAGAGCCACTACTGAACGCCGTGTGCCCGCGGTCGCATACAGCACCCCCTTGACCATCAGGGGAGTGCCTTCGAGCTTGTATTCCGGCCGCGATCCGAGGTTGTCCGTCTTGAAGCTCCACGCCAGCTCCAGTTGGCTGAAGTTCGAAGCGTTGATCTGATCGAGCGGGCGATATCGCGTGTTCGCCAGGTCGGCTCCGTAGGTGGGCCACTCGCTGCCCTCTCTGGTCTGAGCCGGCGCGATCAGCACCGCCGCGGCAAACAGGGCCGCCACAAGCTTCTTCATGCCCCCTCCTTGGCGGCGGCCGGCGGCTGTATGCCGGCGCCACCGATTGCGTCTTGCTAGTATAATCGACCCACGCGCTTTGCCGGAGGAGGTTTCATGTTCTGCCGTCCGATCTTATTTCTCGCCCTCTCGGGCGCCGTCGCGCTCGCGCAAGCCGATGCCCCGCCCAACTCGCAGCCCAATCCCTATCGCACGGTCGAACACTGGTATCAGCTTCCCGCGGGCCGCGCCATGGGCTCGACCAGCTCGGTCGCGGTCTCCCGCGACGGGCACATCTGGGTGGTCGACCGCTGCGGAGCCAACAGTTGTGCCGGCTCGGATCTCGCGCCCATCCTCGAATTTGCGCCCTCCGGCAAGCTGCTGCGCAGCATGGGCGCCGGGATGTTCGTGTTCCCGCACAGCATCACGTTCGATCCAGACGGCAACTTCTGGATTACCGACGGCCAGGGCCGCGACGGCAAGGGCCACCAGGTTTTCAAATTCAGCCCGCAGGGGAAAATCCTGATGGCCCTCGGCAAGGCCGGGGTCGCCGGCGACGGGCCTGACACCTTCAACCAGCCGAACGATGTCGCCATCGCTCCCAACGGCGACCTGTTCATCTCCGACGGCCACAGTCCGGGCCGCGGTAACGCCCGCGTGATGAAGTTCTCGCCGGACGGCAAGTTCATCAAGCAGTGGGGCGGCCATGGATCGGGCCCCGGCCAGTTCGAAGTGCCCCACACCCTTGCGTTCGATTCGCGCGGCCGCCTCTTTGTCGGCGACCGCGCCAATAACCGCATTCAGATTTTCGACCAGGACGGCAAATTCCTCGCCGAATGGAAGCAGTTCTCGCGCCCGAGCGGAATCTACATAGACCGCAACGACGTGATCTACGTGACCGACTCCGAATCCACCGATAAGGAAGGCTACGGCCATCACCCCGGATGGAAGCGCGGCATTCGCGTCGGCAGCGCGCGCGATGGCTCCGTGACCGCGTTCATCCCCGACCCCTCCGATGGCACGGCCATTACCAGCGATGCCGAGGGCGTTGCCGCGGACGCCGATGGGAATATCTATGGCGCGGAGGTCGGTCCCAAGGACGTAAAGAAATACGTGAAGAAATGACGGCGATGGGCTATCTGGTCCGGACACTCACCGCGTTGCTCGCGCTTGTCGCGGCCGCAATGCCGCAAACCGCGGACGTTGCGCAAATCGAGCGCCGCGGCGACCTCGCCGTCCTCTCGGTCAATACTTTCCGGCCGCTCGATGCGATTGCCAGCAGGCTCGGATCGCAGTTCGGCCTGATGGTGAGCGCCGAAGACCCGCTCTTTCAATTTCGCGGCGATATGACGGACATCTCGCTCGAAGTTCCCCATGTCCGCCCCGGCACGCTGGTACCGGCACGGTGGGGATTCGAGGTACGATTCCCGGTAAACGCGGATGGCTCCCCAAAAAATCCGCACGACCTGCTGGCAAGCATCGTTGCGGCGGCGAATCTCCGGTCGCCTTTCGCCTACCGCCTCGACGAGGCCGGCGGCGCGTTCTTCTTCGTGCCCACGCGGACCCGCGACGCCCAGGGCCGGTCGATTGCGATCGCGCCGCTGCTCGACCGGCTTGTTACCATACCGCCAGGCGTCCGGCGCATCAACGAAAGCGCAGCTCTGATGGCCGCGGATCTTTCGCGGCAGACCGCTCTGCGAGTAAGCTGCTGCCAGTCCGCGATCGCAGGCTATCCATGGGGCATGGGGGAAGTCATGTTTGCCGCGAATCAGGAACCGGCACGCTCCATATTGCGGCGCCTGGGACTGAATCACTGGCACGTGCGTTGTGATGAGAGCTTCTGCTTCATCGACATGCGCCAGCCCGCGCCCGGCTCTCAATGACTCATCCGCCCGAACCGGTAACTCACCGAGACGCTCGCGTACGAAGGCAAGTACACACCCGTGACCCGCTCCGTCGGATTGCCCTCGCCCGGCAGTGCGAGGACTTCCGTCGTCTGCCCCGTATAGCCCGCGGCTAACAAGAACTGGACGCCTGCCCCGAAACGCTCAGTAAACTGCCGGAACAGCCTTCCCCGGAACTCGCGGACCGGAACGCTCATGAAGCCATCGCCGAGCGGCTTCCGTCCCACTTCCTCGTATTCGGCCTGCGCCTGCAAATGCCAGGGGAGGCGGTCCAGCGTGCCCGAGACATCGAAGATCAACCGCGGCGCCTCCGGTATCGGCGCGCCACTTGAGAGGTCCCGCGCATCGGCTTTGGAAACCGAAGCCTGGATCGACCCGCCCCGGAAATACCGATGCGCCGCGAGCGTGATATAGCGATTCCGCCCCGGCCCCTGATCGTACTGAAGGCCGGTGTCCGGGTCGATCCGGGCCAGCGATTGCTCCTGCGTCACGCGCCCCAGCATGAGGCGCAGATCCGTGCCGAAAACCGACTTCCTCACGACCAATTGATACGCGTGCGCGCGGCTCACTGGTGTGCCCGCCGTGACTCCTGTCCCGATCCGCGGATCGTTCGTGAAGAACGTCTGGCCGAAGCTGAGCGACACCGTTGGCAGGAAGCTGCCGTCAGGCGGCGCCAGGGTGATGCTGGCTTTCGGCGAATTCACGCCCGCCCACCGGTGGTACGAGTTGGCGCCAATCAGAAGATCGGCGTTCTCGAAGCCGATCTGGTCGCGCCGCCAGCCGGCGTTGTAGTGGAGCCACGGCAGGAGCCATCCATCCAGCGCAACATAGGACGCGAGCGAATTGATCGTCACGTTATTGGCAGTGACCTTCCGGAACGGGCCATACGCCGGCATCCCGGCGGAATCATAGCGATCGAGGTCCAGCCGCCGCGGCGCTTCCCGTAACGCGTCCGCGCCCGCCAGCAGCGATACGAACCGGTTGAGCTTCCGAACGTACGTGGTATTGCCTCCCGTGACCGTCCGAAACTCGCTCTGGCGGATCAGCCCATCGCCGAAATTCGAATACAGGGAGAGATTGTACGTGCGAAAGAAGCCGGAAAACTGAAGCTCGGCCGCGGAGGACAAACGCCAGACATCGTTCGCCGCGATCTCGCCCGTGTGGGTCTGGCCGCGTTGCCGCGGGTCGATGGTGTCGTGAAGATTCGGAACATCGATGGGCACGAGGCCGGGAATCCTGGATTGGCCATAATAGCCAATGCCCAACAACGTGACCTGATGGCGGCCCGCATCGAATACCCGGAATGCATTGGTCTTATACTGCTGCCGGTGTTCCGGCAGATCCAGCAGGCCGTTTCCATAGGACGCCTCGACCGCAAACCACTCACGAATGGCGACGGCCGCCGGGCTCCATCCCGCTGCCACGTCCACATCGCGCGCATCGCCCGTAATCATGACAAACGGCTGCACGCGCTGCCGAAAGCCGTAAGTTACGGCCAGATTCACCGCGTGATTGCCCTCGCGGACATCGAACGCGCCGCCATCCGTCTGAACGCTTTCAATGACCGCCGGAATCATCACGTTGGGGTCGGAATATCCGTTGCCGTGCGCGTTGGCGCTCAGATTATTCGGCACGAGATAGCTGCCGGCCTGCAGGAATTGCGCGACGGGCTCGCCGTGGTCGCCCGCCACGCCGGGCGCAAAATATTGCGGAGCCTTGATGCCGCCGGACGCCGTTTCTGCCGGTAATCCAGGAATGGAAACCGGGACGCCCGGACGGCCGGGATTGGCGTCCAGCACCTCCTCCCGCACGCTCACCTGCCGCGCCGGATCGGGATGTTGGATATCCGCCTGCCTCGCGTCGGCGGTGACGGTGATGCTTTCCGGCCGGGCCGCGATCCGTGTGAACTGGAGATTTACCGTGGCCGTTTCCTGACCCTCGCCGGCCGCGATGGTCTTCCCTGTTTCGGCAAAACCGGGCGCGGAGGCGCGCAACTCACATCTACCGGAAGCGATGCCGGCAAACTCGAATCGCCCGTCGATGCCGCTGGTCGTCTCCGGCGCCCCTGCGACGCTGCAGGCGCTCAGCCGGAGCCGCGCGCCTGCAACGGGATTGCCCTGAGTATCGGTCACCTGGCCGGCGATATGGCTGCCGGCCTGCGCGGTAAGACACGTCGCGGTGAGGAAGAGAACAGCCTGGAATCTCATAGATCGGCTTAGCGTGCGGCGCGCTCGCCGGCGCTTCTCCTGATGATTCTCTCATGTTCCAGCACTTTGGCATCCCGCAGGCCGAAGCTCAGCGCGCGTGCGATCTGCTCCGCCGCCCGGCGGTCGTCCCCGGCGGCGTGCAGCGCCCACGCGTACGCATCCAACGTGAAAGCATCGTGCCGCCGGGCCAGTTCGCGCTCGGCAATGCGCCGTGCCTGGTCCGGCCGATTCGCGTAGTCGATGTAGTACGCCACGAGTTCGTGATTGGCATTATCGGCCTGATTCGATTCCGCCAGGGCCTTCCGCTCGAACTCCGCGAAGGCGCGCTGTGCTTCCGCATCTCGTCCGGCGGCCTGGAGCGATTCCGCAAGCGCGAAGAGGTTTTCCGCATGCGGCGCGGCATCGTAACGCTTCTGGAAAACCGTGACCGCTTCCGCGTATCGCCCCTGCGCCATGCGAACCTGGCCCAGTGTGCCCAGCGCGTAGTGATAATCGGGGAAGATCCCCAGCGCCCCGTTCGCAAACCGCTCGGCCTCATCGATCCGTCCGGCCGCCAAGTGCAGGTGCGCGATCTGCGTGATCAGCCAGGCGCGGTCTTCGAGTTCCTGGTATGGCGTGGAATCGTAGGCCTCCTGCATGAGTTCGATCGCGCCCTCGAGATCGCCGTGCAATTCTCGAAGGTAAGCCGCGCGCGTGAGGCCCGGCACGTTCCCTGGGCGCAGATTGAGCATCCACTGCACCGCATCGACCGCCTCCCGGTAGTTGCCCAATTCCGCGTTGGCGTCGGCGAGATATCCGTAGACCGTGACATCGTCCGGAGTCTGGCGGTTCAGCCGCACGGCGATCTCGCGCGCCTGCGCGAATTCGTGGCGGCCGAGCAGCAGCCAGGTTCTGACCTTCATCCCTTCGTAGTTATCCGGCGAAAGAGCGAACGATTTCTGCAGCGTCTCTTCCGCCCTGGCATAAAACCGCACGTCGGACGTTTCGCGCGCGCGGCGCGCGTACGCCATCGCGAGGGCGTTGTAATACGGGTAGTGATCCGGCCGCCTGGCGATTTCCTCTTCGGCTTTACGGATAGACAGCTCAGCCGGCGTAGCCGCAAACGCGGGCAGAACGCAAACCAGCAGGGCGAGCACGCCTAGAAATTTCCTGTTGCCCCGCACATCCCGAAAAGCCGCCTGATCGGCCGCCGGGCAGCGGCCCTCCACGGGGCCGAATGCGCGCCGCACGCCGGGCATTTTGGAAACCTCGATGCCGGTCGGGGATGTCTTCGTAATTTCGTCGTTCATACACGTCCTTCCTGTCAGACGGCGCATCATGCGCCACTCGATTTTCTAAGTCGCTCATTCTAATGAGGCGATGATTTGCAGGCCGCGCATCATGCGCGGACAGCCGCCCCACCCTATCCCACGCGCGCGCCGTGAAACCCTTCCCCGCGCGCACGAGACGAGGGTCGCTCTCCTCAAAGGCGGGCGGCTGTTTCAAACCGGCCCTTCTGCACGCCGAACCAGCCGCCCGATTCACTCGCTACTGCGCCTCAGCCGAATTGTGAGCGCTATCCCGGCCGCTGTAGGCGGCCGCCAGAAACGGAAACGTCCCACTCAGCGGCACGGTCGAAACATTCACGCCATCGCCGATTCGCGTGCCGTACTTATTGCTGTCGACGAGAATCCCCGCCACCGCGCGCGCCGCAATGTCGACCACATCGTCCACCGGGCGCCGGCCGTTCGGGAAGCCGGATGTGTCGCCGGCCAGGAATCCGAGCCGCTTCTGCGAGCCCACCGGCGCCGGCGCGATCCCGGTGTTCAACCGCAGCAGGTCGGCGACCGGACCGGCGTCGCTCGGGCCGCATCCGGGACAGATCGGCGCCATGTACTGCACCAGCGGCAGCAGGTCCGTGCGCGGGGCCGCCGGTACGGGAATTCCGATCCCGGCGAATATCTGCGCCAGCAGCGGGTTCAGGAAGAAGTTCGAGAACTGGGCATCGTTGGTGGGGTAATCCATGCTGAAGCGGTCCTTGGACCCGGTCCCGATGATCAACTCATTGATCAGCGGATTGCCCATCCGCTGCACCTGGGCCCAGCCGCCCGCGGCCGCTCCATCGCGCAGAACGGATTGCCTCCGCCGCGAAGTCGTCCCCCACGTGCCGATGACGGCCAGCTTGTCGCCCGCGGCGTGCGTCTTGCCGTCGGCGGTCAACATCGTAATGGGTACCTCCAGCGCGATCGTATTCACGTTGAAGCCGGCCAGCGCATTCGGGGCATAGTTGTGCGTGTCGTCGGCATCCACCGCGGGCGTGAGCACGCCGCCGCCGGCCTGGCTCCGGAAATTCAGCGAGTCGAACGCGGCGCCGAGGTCGATAAAGAACGGATCGGCGACCGTGCCCGCGAAAACGCGAATTCCGTTCAATAACGTGTAAACGCCCTGCTGGCGCAGCGCGGAGTAGTTCGGCATTGTCCGCGGCCCCACGTTGCTCGGCACCGCGAACAGCGTCTGCCCGTTGTTCAACGTTTCCCGGATATTCGGCGTGATCATCGTGACTTCATACGTTTGAATCGTATTTAGCCCCTCGGAACCAGGACCGGAGAGCGCGGTAATCGGAGGAATTCCGGCCAGCCCGCCGACGTAGCCCGTGAACAGGCCGGGGTTCGTAATCTGCGTCTTGAAGCGGAATTGAAAGGTGACGTCCGGGATGCCGTCATGATTGTTATCGATCTTCATTTCGTACAGAATGCCAGGATCGAACGGGAAATAATTCGGACCGTTCGACGGCTCGAGAAAGGGATCGACGTTCAGGATCAGGACCACGCGGTCCGGATGCTCGGGACTGACAAAGGCATACCAATCGGTGATGTCGGCTTTCTGGTCCAGAGCGGTGATCGGCGCTTCGCGGTGGCTGGCGGCAAAGCCCGGCGCATCGAGCGCCAGAGCGGCCAGCGCCACCGAAAAGACCGGCAGCAACTGCGTCCTTCGAAAGATCATCGGATTTCTCTCCGTGGGTGAGGTGTTTTTCCTGTGGTAAGTACGACGGGCGGAGAGAATCGGATTTCGCGCGGAAGAAATTTATAGCGGCGCGGCGAAGAGGGGAGCGGATGTCGGCGCGCTGGAGCCGTTCGCGGGCTCCACAGTTACCGCGACCACGTCGCTCGGCGCCACGGGCGCGGAGGGCCGGTATAAGTGAATCGCATTTCCCTGCCGGTCCGATTGGAACAGGCCCGCGGGTTGCGGCCTGCCGCCGCGAATGACCCACATCTCGTAAACCTTGCCCGGCGGCGGTGCGGGAAGATGCGATGCCACCAGCACCACACCCGTGGGATGGACGAAGACCCTCCCGCGCGGCGGTTGCGTTTCGCCGCTTCCGAACGTCACCACGCGTGTTTCCGGCGCCTGGATCAGATCGAGCGCCTCGCGCAGCGCGGCCGTCTGGGCGGAACTCCGGCCGAGTTCCTCGCGGACCCGCGCCAGGTCGCCCGCAAAGCGCCGGTCCTGGTAATCGAGCAGCGCCGCCCCAATCAGAACCGCGGCGCATGCGGCAGCCCATCCCGCAGCCCACCTCCAGCGCTTCGGCCTGTCAGCGCCGGCCGCCGCCAGGACGCGCGCTCGCAACCGGCGCGGCGGCGCGGGGCCGTCGAGAGCGGCGCCCATCGAATAAACCAAAGCTCGCGCCTCCCGCACCCCGGCCGCGCAATTCTTGCACCCGCTGCCTAGATGCGAGCGCAATTCGCTACGCTCCGGGTCCTCCAGCGTTCCCAGCGCGTACAGCACATAATCCGGCCGCAGTTCCTCGCACCTCATGCGTTCACCGCGCCTTCCCATCCGAGGCTCGCCCGCATCTGCTGCAGCGCCCTCCGCATCCAGGTTTTCACTGTGCCCAGCGGCTGCCCCAGCCGCGCGGCGATTTCCGTCTGCGACATGCCGTCGAAATATGCCAGCTCGATGATTTCGCGCTGCTGTGCCTCCAGCGCTTCGAGTGCCCGCTTCACCTGCCGCGCCCGGTCCAGATCCAGCTCTTCCGCCGCAAAGTCCGCAAACAGCGCCGGATGCTCGGTTTCGTTCAAGCCCATGGCGGCATCGCCCCGCCGCGCCGCCGCCCGGACATAATCGATCGCCCGGTTCCGCGCGACGGCCAACAGCCACGGACCCACCGCGCCGCGCTCGGAATCGAATCCCCCGGCCCGGTTCCAGACCCGCAGGAAAGTCTCCTGCACCAGGTCCTCGGCGATCCCGCTGTCCCGCACGATGCGCAAAATCAGCCGGTACACCATGCCGCCGTACCGGTCATACAGTTCGGCCAGAGCCTGCCCGTCGCGGCGCTGCAGCCGCTCGAGCAGGTCGCCATCGCCCTGCGCCAGAACTGCGAGAATCAGCGGAAGCATGGCAATACCGGGTCCGCGGATCGACTGATGGATTATAGCCGCAGGCGGCAACCTTGTGCTACTCCATGCCCCCACGCGCTACCTCCTCGAGTCGCCTGCCGCTCTGAAACAGATACGAACATCGCGGGAAATCGGTTTGACCCGCACAGTCCCCTGCCGGCCTTACATCGCGGCGGCCCGTCCCCTAACTGAGCGCAAGGAATTACTCCTGCCGAAGGGCCCGTACGGCGTCGATCCTGGCGGCGTGCCGGGCCGGAATGCAGCACGCGGCCATCGTTACGCCCGCCAGAATCGCCGGAACGCCGAGTAACACCATCAGGGCCAGGGGATCGCTTCCCACCATGAATTGCGGCAGCGCGCCGCGTGCAATCGGAATCGCCAGAGCCAGCCCGATCGCCACGCCAACCCCGGCGAGAACCGCGCCCTGTTTCAAGATCATCCGCATGACGCGAGTAGGGGTCGCGCCGATCGCGAGGCGAATTCCAATCTCCCGCGTCCTCCTGCTGACGGCATAGGCCACCAGGCCGTAGAGCCCGATCACCGCCATCACCAGCCCCATCGCTCCCATCGCCGTCACGATCTGCGCGATCAACCTCGGACCCAGCATCGCGCGGTCGTGAAAGAATGCCGCCATGGTGCTGATGCGGAAGATCGGCATGTCGGGATCGAGCGCCCGAACCTGCTGGCGAACCAGAGCGGCCAACGAAGCAGGGTCCGGGACGGTTCGCACCATCACGTACATCTGCGAGCTGTAATCCTGCGAGAACGGCGTCCAGACGGCTTCCTGCGCGGGCTCGGCCCAATAGCTGTAGATCCCTTCCCTGGCGACGCCCACCACCTGAAACTCGGGACCGTCCGCCCTGTCCAATCGGATGCGGCGGCCGAGCGGATCGGCGTTGGCAAACAGCTTCCGCGCGAGGAGTTCGTTGATCACCGCCACCCGCGGCGACTTTGCCGTGTCACTCGAATCGAGGCCGCGGCCGCGCAGAATCTTCGTCTCCATCAGGCGGAAGTAGCGGCCGTCGACCCGATACGAAAATGCCGTCGGCGCCTCCTTAAACGAAAATCCCGATGCTTTACCGGACGCGCCCGGCTGCTCGCCTTCCGCGAAGTAACGGCGCGTGCGCTGGTTGGTGCTCAAGGGAATCGACGAAGACATACATACCTCGGTCACGCCGGCGGAATCGCGCAGCCCATCTGTCAACTTCTTATAGAAGTCCCGCGTCCTGGCTTCGTCATAGCGCTGGATCCCGGTGTCGAGGGAAAAGAACAGCGTATGATCCAGGCGGAATCCCGGATCGGCGCGCCACGCCGCCTGGAATGCGCGAATGCAGTCCGCGGAAATCACCAGCAGCACCACCGAAAGGGCGAGTTGGGCCGTCACCAGCACATTGCGCCCGGAGATCAACCCGCGGAGGATCGAGAACCGCGCCGGGCCGCTATCGCTGGTTTTGATCGTGGATGCGAGATCGTGGCGCGTCGCGCGCAACGCCGGCGCCAGGCCGAACGCCACGGCCGCGGCGAGCGACAGCAGCACGCTGAACGCCAGCAGCCGCGTGTCCATCTGCAGGCCGAGTGTGATCGGGAAATCCGAGGGGATCGGGATCGATGAGAGGAAACTCACGCCCAGGTACCCCAGGCCGATTCCCGCCAGCCCTCCCAGCCCGGCCAGCAGAAGACTCTCCGTCAGGAGTTGCCGCACCAGTGCGCCGCGCGAGGCCCCCACCGCCAGCCGGATCGCGATCTCCCTGGCGCGCGCCGTGCCGCGCCCGAGCAGCAGGTTCGCCACGTTGGCGCACGCGATCAGCAGCACCAGGCCCGTGATCGCGAGCAGCGTCAGCGACAGCAGCCCGTCCACGGAGTCATTCTCAAAACGGGCGCGCACGTAATCCAGCACCGTGAAGGTTCGATCGCGGTTGGTCTCGGGGTACTGCGCCGCGAGGCCCCGCGCGATGGTCCGCAACTCCGCCTGGGCCTGTGCCACGGTGACCCCCGGATTGAGGCGCCCCAACAGAGTCGACCCGCGCCAGTTCCGGGCAGTCAGATGGTCCGCGCCCGTGGCCGGCATCGCCAGCCGGTAGCTGTGCATCGGAATGTAAACTTCCGGGGTTACGAACGCCTCCGGCCCCGTGAAATTCCGGGGCGCCACCCCGACCACGGTGAACGGAGCGCCATTCACGCGGATCTGGCGTCCGACGACGGAACGGTCGCGCGCGAAGTCGCGGTCCCACATCTCATAGCTGATGACCGCGACCGCATCGCGTCCCTCGACCGCGTCCTCGTCCGGCCGGATACCGCGGCCGAGGACCGGCCGGATACGCAGCCCGCTGAAAAAGTTCCCACTCACGGCGGCATCGAGCGTATACCTCGGCACCTGGTTCGAGTGGGCGGCGATTCCGGCGGTGAAGAACTCATACGACGCCAGCGCCTGCAGGGTCTTGGCGCGATCGCGAAGATCGACGTAGTCGGCATACGACACGCGCCCCAGGCGGACATCGGGCGTGGTCGCCGCAACCTCGACGATCCGCCCGGACTCGGGGACAGGCAGCGGCCGGAGCAGCACGGCATCCACGTAGCTGAACATCGCGGTATTGGCGCCGATGCCCAGGGCGAGCGAAACAATCGCGATCAAGCCGAAGCCGGGAGATTTGGCCAAGGCGCGGGCAGCAAAGCGGAGGTCGGCCACGAATCGCATAAGCACATATACGGGCAACCGGCGGAATAGTTCCGAAAGCCGCTATGATGGGGCGCTATGGAGAATTCGACGTTCCGTACCGCGCTCATGCTCGGGCTGCTCCTCATGGCGGCCTGCCAAACCCTGACTTCGCAAGACAGCAAGACCTTTCCCGGCGGCCCGCAGCGCGTCCTTCAGTTTGAAAATGACGAGGTGGCCGTCTGGAAGTCGCTCATCCCCCCGAACGCGCCATTGACGATGCACACCCACCAGCATCCGCGCGTCATCATCGCGCTCGCCGGCGGAACGATGAAAGTCATCAATGAGGACCACACCTCCGAACTGCACCCTTGGGAAACGGGCAAAGCCTACTGGCTGCCCGCCTCTGAAGGCCTCAAGCGGCACGCGGACCAGAATATCGGGTCGAAGCCGATCGAGGTAATGGTGGTCGAGCTGAAGAAAGCGAACTAGATCGCGCCGCTACGGCTTCCGCCCCGCCGCCGTCCGCCGCGCCAGCCCGGAATACGCGATCGCCTCGTTCCCGAAGATCTGGCGCAAGTGGTGTTCCAGGTGCGCCACGTAATCGAACGCGAGATCCCGCAGGCTCATCGCCGGAGCGGACCCGACCGAGCACGGGGTCTCCTCCTTCGCCGGCGGGATCTGCGCCAGCACGAAGCCCAGCAGCCGGTTCTGCCCCGCCCACGAATCAAGCAGCAAGGCCAATGGGGCCTCGGCGTACCGCTGCGCTCGCACCTGCGCGGCGCCGTCGTAGCCGCTCGCCGCCAGCGAGTCCGAGTGCATGGCGCGGGCGATGCGCTGATGATTCTGCGCCGCCGAATCCACCAGATGGCCCAGAGTCTCGGCACGGGTCCACTTGCCCGGCGCATACGGCTGGCGCCATTCGCTTTCACTCATCACGGCGGCCCGCGCCTCGACCGACTCCGTGAGCGCCGCCAGATGCGCGCCCAGCTCCTGCAGCGTGCTCGATTCCGTCATACCTCACGATAGCGCGGCCGGAGCCGCTCCGCGGCGCGAGCGTGCGGCGGGCTCCGCAACGGTCCCTCTGGCAATCGGCGGCAGCGCGTGATATACAGGGACGGCAAAGAATTCAGGCTGCCGTACCTGGAGGCTTCATGCGCTACCGATGCATCCTTCTCCCCGTGCTCGCGGCGGCCGCCGCGGCGCAAACCGTCACCAGTTCGCTGCTCGGGACCGTCAACGATCCATCCGGCTCGCCGGTGCCGAACGCGGAGGTCCGGCTCGCCAGCCAGACCATTTCGAGCAACCTCGCCACGACCAGCAATACGCTGGGCCTCTTCCGGTTTCCCGTCGTTCAGCCGGGCCGCTACCGCCTCTCGATCGCCGCTCCGGGTTTCAAGGCATTCTCCCTGGCCGATATCGAACTGACATCCAGCGAAACGCGCGACCTCGGCGTAATCAAAATGGAAATCGGCTCGCTTCAGGAAAGCATCTCGGTCGAAGCAGCCGCCACACCAGTCGCCACGGCGAGCAGCGAGAAATCGGCGCTGGTGAGCGGCCGCGAGCTGAACCAGATCGCGCTCAAAGGCCGC
Organism: Bryobacteraceae bacterium; assembly: GCA_035293845.1. Lineage (GTDB taxonomy): Bacteria > Acidobacteriota > Terriglobia > Bryobacterales > Bryobacteraceae > DATGMB01. The sequence continues at coordinate 25,850 of DATGMB010000086.1, read as the reverse complement.
GACTTCTTCGGCCTGATGTACACGCTGCCGGGCGTGGTCGACACGAGCACCGGGCGCGACGCCACCAGCCCCAATGCGCTCAGCGGCATCACCATCAACGGCGGCCGCAACGCCTCCAAGAACTTCACGGTCGATGGCATCACCGACATGGATACCGGCTCCAACACCACCCTCCACTACGAGCCCAATATGGACGCCATCGCCGAGGTGCGCGTGCTCACTTCGAATTACCAGGCGGAGTTCGGCCGCAACGGCGGCGGCACCATCAGCGCCGTCACCAAGAGCGGGACGCAGGAATTTCACGGCAGCGGCTGGTGGCAGCACCGCAATGAGGGCATGAACGCCAACCTGTGGGCCAACAACCTGAACGGCCTGCCGCGCGCGCCCTACCGGCTCGGCGTCGAAGGCTACACCATCGGCGGCCCGGTCTACGTTCCGCGGCATTTCAACACCGCAAAACGGAGGCTCTTCTTCTTCGTTTCCGAGGAGTGGACCGGCCAGAAGGTCAATTCGAGCCCGGCCACCGGCAACATGCCGACCGCGCTCGAACGGAACGGCGATTTTTCCAAAAGCCTGGACACCGGCGGCAGCCTCATCGTCATCAACGATCCCACGACCGGAAAGCCATTCCCCGGCAATCTCATTCCGGCCAGCCGCATCAGTCCCATCGGGCAGGCGGTTCTGGGCTTCTTCCCCGCCCCGAATTACCCGACCGCCGACCCGTCCCTGATCTTCCAGGAAAACTACGCCGCCACGCCGTCCGCTTCGCACAACCGCCGCAACGACGTGGTACGCGTCGATTACAATCTCACCGACCGGCTCTCCGCATATTTCCGCTATATCAACGACCATGACGAGACGCTCACGAATAACCACGACGTGAGCAACTTCGTCGGCCCACAGGTGAGCCATCCCAATCCCGGCCACGGCTACGCCGGCCACCTGACCTGGACCGCCAGCCCGACCGTGGTCAATGAGCTTTCGCTCGGCAAGAGCTTCAATACGTGGGACTGGTACACCGTCGACCCGGCCCAGTGGAGCCGCAGCCGGATGGGCAACATCCCGAAATGGTTTCCCATCGACAACAGCCTCGGCGACCAGGCCAATTACATCCCCGATCTCTCCTTCGGCGGCACGCCCGTCAACACCCCCAGCATCACGCCGGACGACATGCCGTATTACAACGCCAATAACATCTACACCATCACCGACAATCTGAGCAAGATCAAAGGCAACCACAACTTCAAAGCCGGCATTTACTTCGAGCGCAATCAGAAGATCGAGGACCAGGAGGTCGCGACCTGGCTCGGCAACTACAGCTTCTCGACTGACGCCAACAACCCGTTCGACACCGGCGATTCCTACGCCAACGCCCTGCTCGGCTATTACGATAACTACACCGAGACCAATGACCGCCTCATCCAGCGCGTCTGGTTCACCGATCTCGAATTCTATTTCCAGGACAACTGGCGCGTATCCAAGCGGCTCACGCTGGACCTCGGCGTGCGTTTCTATCACGTGACGCCGCAGGCGGACCAGCACGATGCTTTCGCCGCGTTCAACCCCGCGCTCTATTCGCCGGCGCAGGCGCCCCTGCTGTACCAGCCGGCCAAGGCCGGCGGCGCGCGCGTGGCCGTAGATCCGCTCACCGGCCAGACCTATCCCGCGGCGTACATCGGCCTGTTCGTGCCGGGAACCGGCAACCCGGCCGATGGCGCGGTGATCGGCGGGCAAAACGGCGTGCCGCACGGGCTCTATTCGCCGCCGGCGATCACGCCCGGACCGCGCCTGGGCTTCGCGTGGGACGTCTTCGGCAACGGCCGCACCGCCCTGCGCGGCGGCATCGGCCTGTTCCAGGACACCATCGACGGCAACCCCAGCATGAACATGTCCGGCAATCCGCACATCAGCTACACCCCGACCTCGTATTACGGCAACGCCGGCACCCTGACGCAATCCGGCCAGTTGCTGGGGCCGTCCTCCATCCTGTTCCTGCTCGGCAATCAGACCCAGCCCCGGACCGTGAGCTACAGCCTCGGAGTACAGCAGGCCGCCGGGTTCGGCGCGGTGCTCGACCTTTCCTATGTCGGCAGCTTCTCCCGCCACCTGCTGTGGGAGCGGAACATCAATCCGGTTCCGATCGGCGCGCATTTCGCCGCCGCCAACCAGGACCCGACGCTCAGCGGCAAGCCGCTGCCCGAGACCTTCCTGGTCCCCTACCGCGGCTGGTCCAACCTGATGTACGAGGAGTTCGCCGCCACCTCCAATTACAACTCGCTGCAGGTCTCGCTGAACCGGCGCTTTTCGCGCGGCCTGATGTTCGGCGCGTCCTACACATTCTCCAAAGCGCTGGGCGAAGCCAACAGCGAAACGGGCGCGGTCTCGGCATACTTTTCGCCGCGCCAGCGGAATTATCAGCCGCTCAGCTTCAATCGCGCTCAAGTGCTCGCGGTGAATTACGCGTACGACCTCCCGCTGCTCCACTTGCCGAAAGCCGCGGGCGCCCTCGTCAACGGCTGGACGATCTCCGGGATCACCAGCGCCTCGACCGGCGCGCCGCTGACCCCGAGCTTCAGCCTGAGCCCCACCCTCGACATCACCGGCTCCAGCACCGGCAGCGCCGGCGACAGCGCCCGCATGAATCTGATCTGCGATCCCCGCAGCGGCAGCAAGATCGGGACTTCACAGATCTTCAACGCCGGGTGCTTCCAGATGCCGGCCGTTGGCACATTCGGCAACGCTGGTCTGGGTTACCTCACGGGGCCGGGATACTTGAACTGGGATATGGCGCTGGCCAAGAAGGTTCCCATCGGTCTGGGCGAGCGGCGCCAGCTTCAGCTCCGCGGCGAAGCGTACAACGCCTTCAACCACACGGAGTACAATGCGCTTTCTTCGAGCATTCGCTTTAACTCCAGAACCGGCGCCATTACCAACCTGACCTCGGGCCTCGGCAATTACACCGGCACGCGCCCGGCGCGCATCGTGGCGCTCTCGCTGCGGTTTCAGTTTTAAGCGGCGGCGCTCAGCGCCCTGCCGGCATCCACCCTTGCATCTCCAGCACGCGCCGGAAGCCCGCGGTTTCCAGCGACACCGCCGGAAAATACGGCCGCACGAATTCCCTTCTCCACCATTGGCCGGTCCGCGCCCGCTCGCCCGGCGAGGTGAAGTGATACTCGTACAACTGCGCGCGCACGTAACGCGGCGGCGCATCCGGAAACGGGTTCGTCTGGAGCAGGCTCAGCGTGGCGCGGTCGCCCTCGAGAAGCTTGCCCATGAAGTGCACGAACCACGGATAATCCTGAAAATCCCCCATCGCCGCGAACCACATCAGCCAGTCCAGCCGCAGATGGTAGGGCGCCACCTGCGGCGGCATGCGGCCGGTCGCGCCCGGTTTGCCGCGGAATTCGTATTCGCGCCACCGGGTTCCGCTCGTAATGTCCGGCGCATCCGTGCCTTCCACGATGATTTCGAACCGCACGCGCGTGATGCTCCCGAACGCGCCATAGGTCCCCACCAGGTGCAGCGGGTTGTACGCCGTGTTCATGATCTGCCGCCGCGAAAGCATGTTCCGCACCGGCCGCACGCTCATCCACACCACCAGGACGCACAGCGCCGCCACGATTACACGATGCGCCAGCGCCGGCTCTGCGAGCGCCGGCGTCCGGACCGGAATCAGCCAGCGCAGCGCGCGATCGTCCAGCGCCGGAATCGCGAGCACGATGGTCAGCAGGTTCAGCCACGAAAGATTCCCGCTGATCATGATGCTCAGCATGAACACGATGGTCACCAGCGCCGCCACCGATGCCACCGGCTGCGGCAGGAAATACCCGAACGGCGCCACCAGCTCCGCGAAATGGTTGAACCACACGCCTCCGCGGTGCATCCACTCCGGCCCCCAATGCAGGAACCAGCTCAGCGGATTGGGCATCGGCTGCGTTTCATAGTGGTAATCGAGACAGGTCAAATCATGCCAGCAGGGGTCGCCCCGCAGCTTGATCAGGCCCGCGCCGAACATCACGCGGAAGCACAGCCAGCGCAGCAGCAGGATCATCGGGAATTGCGGCGCAACGCTGCGGCTGCCGAGAAAGATCCCGTAAAATCCGGCTTCGAGCAGGATCGACTCCCAGCCGAAGGCGTAGAACGTCTGGCCGACATTCACGAACGAGAGATACAAAACCCACAGTAGCGCCCAAAGCACCGGCGAAAGCCAGGCGTACCACTCCGCCACGCCCGAAAGCGCCGCCACGGAAAGCGCCACCCCGGCCCATGCCGCAAACGAAAACGCCCGGTCATTCGGTGCGAAGTAAAACAGGCTGGGCGATGCGCGAAACGGCACTTCCCGTACCCATACCGGCACGGGCAGCAAACCGTGTTCGCCCAGGAGCGGCTTGAATTGGTTGACCGCGTTCAGAAACGCGATCAAGTAAACCAGCGCGAGCCCCCGCTGAAACACGGTCCGTGTCAGCCAGTAGCCCTCATTGGTCCAGGCGAGGGTCATAGCGGCTGTGCCCCGACGTCCATTATTCTCGCAGATCCAGCCCGGTTCCTATAGAGCGGACTGCTACAGTAGAAGTTTGCCGCCCTCCGGTCCCACCACGGGAATCCTTGCAGCCGCGCTCGCCACTGCCGCCGCGCTGGCCGGGGCCGCGCTTGGCCTTTGGCTCACCGGAATGCGCAAGCGCGTGCGGCTCGTGCTGCCGCTCAGCGCCGGCCTGCTGCTGGGTGTGGCCGTTTTCGGCCTGATGCCCGAGCTCGCCGGAGAGTTGGGATGGGCGGTCAGCCTGCCGCTATTCGCCGCCGGATACGGCGCCCTGCTGCTGATCGACCGCTATGTGTATCCCGTGTGCCCCACCTGCTCCCACGATCACGACCACGGCGCCTGCGCCACTGAGCTGCACGGCTTCGCCGGCCCCCTGATCCTGGCGATGGCGGCGCACAGCTTCCTCGATGGCTGGAGCATCGCCACCGTCCAATTGGCCGTGCCGCTCGGCTTGCGCGTCGCCGTGCCCGTCGCCATCACGCTGCACAAGCTGCCCGAAGGCATCGCGCTCGGCGGCATCCTCCGCGCCGCGCTCCCGTCGCGCAGCCGCGGGTTCGCCTGGTGCGCGTTGGCCGAGGGGGCGACGCTTGCGGGGGGCGGGTTCGGCCTTGTCCTCGGCCCGCACCTCGGCACTCACTGGATCACCTACCCCTTGGCCCTCACCGCCGGATGGCTGCTCTATCTCGGCTATCACGCCATCCATGAGGAGTGGAAGCGGCGCGGCCCCAAACCCGCTTTCGTTTCCGCCCTTACCGGCATGGCCGGCGCCGCGGTCATCCAGCGCGGCGCCGAAGCCCTCTTCCGCTAAATCATCGTTTCGAGCCGCGCGTAGCTCGCCTCCATGCCGTGCTCCATGCCCGTGGCCAGCATCTGCGCCCGCGTGTTCGCGTCCGGCAGCGTCATCCGAATCGTCATCAGCGTGCCCGTGCCGTCGGGTTCGAAGGTGGTTTCCACGTGGTTATCGGGCGTCGGGTCGGGAAGATGCATCCGCTCCACGTGCACAATGCGGCGGAAGGGCTCGATCTCCAGGCACTCGCCAGTCATGTGGAATGCGCCACCCTTCCCGTTGCCGCCCGGCCGCGGATCCACGATGCAGACCGGCATGGTCCAGCCATCCGGCCCGAGCATCCATTTCTGGATGAGTTGCGGTTCGGTGTGGGCGCGATAAACCGCCTCCGGAGGCGCCGCAAACCGCCTCGTCACGACCACGTGGGTATCGCCCTCCGTCTTCAGCGTCATCTTGCTCATTGCTTCCCCTCCTCTTCACTCGCCTGCATCTCCGCCAGAAGCCGGTCCAGGCGGTCATAGCTCTGCTCCAAGCCTTTGCGCAGCATGGCAAGCCACCGGTCGACCGCTTCCAGACCGTCCTTCGCCAGCCGGCAAGGCCGCTTTGCCCCGTCCACCCGTTTTGCGATCAGCCCCGCCTGCTCCAGCACCTTCAGGTGCCGGGAAATCGCAGGCTGGGTCAGTTCGAACGGCTCCGCCGTCAAGCGGAAAATTGGCCGGCCAGCATTTTTTGGAGGGTCGTGCTCTCAGACGGTCACAACATTCGAATCCCGCCCGGCGCCTTCGCGCAAAATGCGCTCCAGCGTGACAGCAGGGCAGAGGTGCCTTTCGATGTAGGCCATCAGGTTCGTCGCCGTCTGCCGGACGCGAGCTTCCACCGCCGGATCGAGGACGCGGCCGCTGCGGTCGAATACGCGCTGCACGTTGGCGATCGAAATCGGCAGCGGCAGCACGATCCCGCCCACGTGCGAAACCACCCCGCGCAGATGCTCGAGCGACTTGATCGCGCCGATCGCGCCCGCCGCCACGCCGAGCAGCGCCACCGGCTTGCCCTCGAGCGCCGACGGAAATCCGAGATTCTCGACGACCAGCTTCATGATGCTGCTGAAGCTGCCATGATATTCCGGCGTCACCAGGATCACGCCCGTCGCAGCCCGCACGATCTCCTGCAGCCGTTGCGGATCGGCCGAATCGGACTCCTCGCCGGGGAACGGCAGATGGTACGCGGCCGGATCGACGACATCGACGGTCACCTTCGGATGTTTGCGCAGCTCATCAATGGCCAGCGCCGCGGCCATGGCTGTGTAATTGCCCGGGCGGATGCTGCCCAGAATCACGGCAATGTGGATGGGGCGTTCGGCGTCGCTCATGCACTTATGATGCGGAGTGCAAGCCGCGCGATGCGGAGTTAGCTGCCGGCCTGCCAGACACACCGCCCGGAGAGCCACGTCGCGGTAACTTCAACACGCGCGCTCGCCGGATCGAAAGTGAATTGCACGAGATCGGCGCAATCGCCCGCCGCCAGACCGCCGCTGCGGCCGGCCAGCGAGACGGCGCGTGCCGGGTTGACCGTCGCCATCCGCACCGCGTCCGCCAGCGGCAATCCGGCCAGCCGCACCAGGTTTCCCACGCCCGCATCCATCCGAAGCGCGCTGCCGGCGAGCCGCCCGGTGCCGGCCAGCACCACGCGGCCGTCATCGGTAAGCTCGACATCCTGCGCGCCCAGCCGGTAGCGTCCCGGAGCGGCGCCCGCCGGCGTGGATGCGTCCGTCACCAGAATCGACCGCGCCACCGTCTTGGCGCGAATCGCCGATTTGAGAAATGCGCCGTCCAGGTGGATGCCATCCGCGATGAAGCCGGCCATCAGCCGGTCTTCCGCAAGCTGGTCCCAGATGTAATTCGGATGGCGGCGCAGCACCGCATGGGCGCCGTTGCCGAGGTGCGTCGAGAGCGTCGCGCCGGCGCGGACCGCCGCATCGATTTCCGCCGCGCCCGCCGCCGTATGGCCGATGGACACCGCAACCCCCGCGGCAACCAGCCGCTCGATATACGCCGGCGCCTCGGGCCACTCGGGCGCCAGTGTGACCATGCGGATGCCGCCTTCCGCGGCATCCTGCCACCGGAGAAACTCCTCGAAATCCGGCCGCCGGACCCACTCGCGCGGGTGCGCGCCGCGCGGCCCGTCTTCGGGCGAAATGTGCGGTCCCTCGACATGAAAACCCGCCATGGCTTCGCCCTCGGGAAACGACGCGCGGGCCCGCGCCAGATTCCGGAGCGAACCCGCCATCGCATCCGGCGAAGCGGTAATCACCGTTGGCAGAAAACGGGTAACACCCGTCGGGAAAAGCGCGCGCACCGAGCAGGCAATCTCCTCGGCGGCCGTATCCGGGGAATTGTAATCTACGCCGGCGAAACCGTTTACCTGAAGATCGACGAAGCCGGGCGCCAGCCATGGACCGCCGGCGCGCGGCCGAAAACCGGCCGCCGGCGCCACTGCTTCTATGGTTCTGCCGAACGCAACTTCGACAGGACCCGAGCCGTCCGGGTGCATTCCCGAACACTTCAACATAAAGTTGATTTATTCACAGGAATCCCACACCCGTCGGACGCTAAATCTATGGAATCACACTGCAACAAAGTTGTTGAAAAGCGTTCCGGCGATGTAGCGCGGCGTGGTTCGGCCGCGCTAAAAAGGAAAAGTCCATTCGGCGGTTGCGCGAGTCCGGCGGCAAACTCGGGGGAGGTGGTCATCGGCTCGCGCAACCTTCGTACGCCGCTTATGCCGGTTGGCCGGCGTTGGCGTACACCGGCGAAAGCCAGCCGTAGCGGTCCTCCCGCTTGCCCTCGATCACACCGAAAAATGCGTGCTGCAGCGCTTCCGCAACCGGTCCGCGCCGGCCCGCGCCGATCGTGATCCGGTCGATCGAGCGGATCGGCGTGATCTCGGCGGCAGTACCGGAGAAGAACACCTCGTCGGCAATGTAGAGCATCTCGCGCGGCACCAGTCCCTCGACCACGGGAATCCCGAGGTCGCGCGCCAGCGTCAGGATCGTATCGCGCGTGATGCCGGGCAGCACCGAAGCGCCCAGCGGCGGAGTGTGGATGCGGCCGTCCCGGACCACGAAAATGTTCTCGCCCGAGCCTTCGCTGACGTAACCCGCCGCATCGAGCGCGATGCCTTCCACGTAGCCGTTGGCGATCGCCTCCATCTTAATCAGCTGCGAATTCATGTAATTCGCGCCGGCCTTCGCCATGGCGGGCAAGGTATTGGGGGCCATGCGGGTCCAGCTCGAAACGCAGACGTCGACGCCCTGCGCCAGCGCCTCCTCGCCGAGATATTTGCCCCAGTTCCAGCAGGCAATGTAAACCTCGATCGGATTGCTCATGCCGTTCACGCCCACGTCACCGTAGCCGCGGAAAACCTGCGGCTTGATGTAGCAGGAGTCCATCCGGTTGACGCGCACCAGCTCCAGCATCGCCTCCGCCAGCTCGTCCGCCGTAAAGCCGATGTTTTCGATGCGGTAGATCTTGGCCGAATCGATCAGCCGCCGGATGTGCTCGCGAACCCGGAATACCGCGGGCCCGCCCGGCGTCGCATAGCAGCGGATGCCTTCGAAAACCGAGCTGCCATAGCTGACAACATGAGAGAGCACGTGAATCGTGGCATCCTCCCAGCGAATGAAGCGGCCGTTATGCCAGATCTTGGAGGTGGGCGTTAGCATGCCGTAATTATAGCGTGGGGCCGTACTAACCGCAGAGACACAGAGGACGCGGAGGTCACATAGAGAATTGGAAATGCTTTCTCTGCGTAACCTCTGCGCTCTCCGCGTCTCTGCGGTGAGGTTTTCAGTGCCGCGGCTTACGGATGCCTCTCGCCATGACTGCGCCGCGCCCGCGCGTGTAGCTCGCCGAGGTTCAGCCCGGTCATGGCCGTAGCGATCGCGCCGGCTACCAGCATGGGGAGCCTCGTCGCCAGGAGATAGATAAACGAAAACGTCTTGGCGTCGTTGCGGTCCACATCGAACAGGCCCATCGCCATCACCGTCGCTACCTGCACCACGCCCACATCGCCCGGCGCGTTCGGCACCACCGTTCCGATGCGCAGCAGCGTCAGGATGCCCGCCGCGGAGAGGAACGAAAGATCCAGGCCGTATGCCTTCATCAGCGCCCACATCGTCAGGACTTGAGCCGCCACGAAGCCGACGCTGACCAGTAGCGTGTAGCCGAGCGTCCGTGGATTGCCCATCAGGTGCAACCCCTCGACCACGTGCCGCAGCGTCGACATCCAGCGGCTCTCCCGCAGCACGACGTGCGGTTCCAGCTTGCGATGCGCGATCCAAAGCAGACCCAGGGCCGCCAGAATCAGGAACGAGCCGCCAACCTCGACCGCCACCAGAAAATTTCCGGGAATCCCGCGCACGAAGCCCGCCGTGACGATAAATGTGGCCAGCAGCATCAGCCCGTCGATCACGCGCTCGACCGCCCACGAGGCAAAGCCGAGCGAGAGGCGCAGGTCGTTCCAGTGCGTGACGAGGTACACCCGGATCACCTCGCCGGGACGCAGCGGCAGGACGGCATCCGCGAACAGGCCAATGAAAATCGCCTGCACGGTCCGCCAGAAGCGGACGCGGGCCATCGGCCCGAGCAGCACGTTCCACCGCCAGCCCTGCACCACGTAAACGCCGAGATCGGCGGCCACCGCCACCAGTACCCAGCGGAAATCGAGGGCGCGAATGTTGGGAATCAGCTCGCCGAGCGGATAACCGTGCAGCACCCAGGCGAGACAGATACCGGAAATCACGTACCCGAGAACGGGCGGCAGCCAGCGCGGAAACCGGCGGCCTTCGGGTTTGGTTCCCGGATTCATGCCTGCCCGGGGGCGGCCTCAGGCCCGCGGCTCCGCTTCCTCCAGGTCGTGCTCCGGCGCCGCAGCGGCAGCGCCCTTGCGGGCCGCGAGGTAGCGGTCGCGGCAGACGCGGATCAGCTCGCGAGCTTCGCGCGGCCCGCGCCAGCCCTGGATGATCGTGCGTTTGCCTTCCAGTTCTTTATAAATGCTGAAAAAGTGCTCGATCTCCCGCAAATTGTGCGGAAAAACTTGGTCGATCGTGTGGATCTGATCGAAACGCGGATTGCGATTCGGCACCGCCAGAATCTTCTGGTCGGGTTCATCCTCGTCCACCATCGAGAGCACCCCGACCGGACGCACGGAGATCAGCACACCGGGAAAGCTGGGCTCGTCCACCAGCGTGAGGACATCGAGCGGGTCGTCATCTTCGGCCAGCGTGCCGGGGACGAATCCGTAATCGCCGGGATAATGCACCGCGGAGTAGAGGGCGCGGTCCAGGCGGAAGACGCCGAGCTGGCCATCGTATTCGTACTTGTTCGCCGAGTTCTTCGGGATCTCGACGATCATGCGGACAATTTCCGGGCAGTCCGCGCCGGGATCGAGGTCGTACAGTCGCGTGCTCACCAAAACTATCGTACCAGCCAGTGGACCGCGAACACGGTCGAAATCCCCACCAACGACGAGAGCACTTTCATCGCCGTCCAGGACTTCAGCGTTTGCGGCACTGTCAGGCCGAAGTACTGGTTGACGATCCAGAAACCGGAGTCGTTGACGTGCGAAAACGCCGTCCCGCCGCAGCACAGGGCCAGGATCAGAATATCCGGACTGTAGCCGGGGATGCCTTTCACGATCGGCGCCACGATCCCGGCCGCGGTGATGATGGCGACGGTCGCCGAGCCCTGCGCGATCCGCATCAGCAGCGCAACCAGATACACCACCAGCAGCGGCGAGATGGCGGAGTGGATCAGCGCCTGCCCCAGGTACGGCCCGGCGCCCGAATCGACGATCACCTGCTTGAACGCGCCGCCCCCGCCAATGATGCACAGCAGCGCGCCCATCGGAGCGAGCGACTCGGCCGCCATGCGCGCGGCCGCCGCGCGCGAGAGCCCGCGGCGGTAGCCGAACGCGTACATCGCGACCAGCGCCGTGATCGCGAGCGCGGTGAACGGGTGCCCGAGAAAAACCGCCGCGCCCCGGAACGGCACGTGCCCCAGCGTGGCGAGCGTCGCGCCGAAGATCAGCACCACGGGCAGCAGCAGCAGCGCGACGATCACCGGGATCGGCGGCGCGAATTTCGCCTCCGCCGATTCGCGCGGCGCGAGCGAGATCTCCGGCTCCGGGATGTAGAGTCGCCGGCCGATCCAGGAGCTGTAGCCGATCCCCGCCACCACGGTCATGGGAATCGCGACCGCGATGCCGTAAAGAATGGTGCGGCCGAGATCCCCGCCAAGCAGTTGCGCCGCCGCCGAGGGCGCCGGATGCGGCGGCACCAGCGAGTGCACCACAGTAAGTGCGCACAGCATCGGAAGCGCGTAGAACAGCAGAGAGCGCTTGGTCTCGCGCGCCAGGTTCCAGGCCAGCGGAGCCAGAATGACCACGCCGACCTCGAAAAAGATCGGCAGGCCGACCAGAAACGCCGCCGCCAGCAGCGCCCAGGCGGCCCGATCCTTGCCGAAACGGGCGAGCAGCCAGTCCGCCAGCGCGCGCCCTCCGCCGGAATATTCGAGGAAACGGCCGATCATCGCGCCCAGCCCGACCACGACCGCGATAAACCCGAGCGCTTCGCCGAACCCGCTCTGGATCGACTTCAAAACCTTTTCAGGCGGCATCCCGGCGGCGAGCCCGAGGGCCATCGAGGAGATCACCAGCCCCACGAAAGCGTGCAGCTTGAGAACCAGAATCAGGAAGAGGAGGAAGGCAATGGAGGCCGCCATGAGAAGGATGAGGGACATCCCGTGGGAGGGCATGGAAGCATCATTCTACAGTATCCCCCGGGCCCCCGATCCCTACGGCAGTGCGAACGCAATATACGCCCCCGAAATCGGCTTCTGCTCCCCCGGCGTCAGCCCCGCCTGCGCCGCCGCGCAGAACACAATGTATTCGCGCCCGCGCACCTCGTATACCGCCGGAATGCCCTCGATCGCCGCCGGCACTTCCGTCTCCCACAGCAGCTTGCCCGTCCGCGCATCGAACGCCCGCACTTTGCGGTCGCGCGTGCCGGTGAAGAGCAGGCCCCCGGCAGTGACCACAGGCCCCACCTTGGGATAGTGCACGCCGGTATCGTGGATGCCGCGTTCTGCCAGCTCCGGGACGTCGCCGAGCGGCATCTTCCAGGCGATGACGCCGCGATTCAGATCATAGGCCGTGAGCGTCGTCCACGGCGGCGCGATCGGGGAAAGCCCGTTCGCACCCGTGACCAGATTGAAGCCGCTGACATACCGGACCGTGCCGGCCGGCGCGGTCTTGTCCGGCTCCAGCTTCAGAATCGCAGGGAGATCCTTCGACACGATGTACATCCACCCGGCCGCGGGATCGACGGCTGCCCCGCCCCAGTTCGAGCCGCCGTTATTGCCCGGCATCTCGACGGTTCCGCGGAACGCCGGCGGCGTGTACAGACCTTCGTTGCGCGCGCTGAGGATCTGGTCGCGGAAGCGGGCGCGGTCCTCGGGAGAAAGGTACGGGCTCAGGTCGTCCGCGGTGAATTTCTGCCGCGCAAAAGGCGGCGGCGCGGTCGGGAACGGCTGCGTCGGCCACGCCGCTTCGCCGGGAACGTCCGATTTCGGCACCGGCCGCTCCTCGATCGGCCACAGCGGCTCGCCGGTCACCCGCTCGAACACCCATAGGAAGCCCTCCTTGCCCGCCTGCGCGACCGCATCGACGGCCTTTCCGCCGTGCCGCACCGTCAGCAGTTTGGGTGCAGTAGCGTTGTCGTAATCCCAGATGTCGTGGTGGACCATCTGGAAATGCCACAATCGCCGGCCGGTGCGCGCGTCGAGCGCCAGCAGGCAATCGGCAAAGAGGTTGGCGCCGATCCGGTCCGCACCGTAGAAATTGTATTTGGCGCTCGCGGTTGGGGCATACACAATGCCGCGCGCTTCATCCAGCGTGAGCTCGGCCCAGTCGTTCGCGCCGCCCACGGTTTTCCACGCATCGGCGGGCCACGTCTCGTACCCGTATTCGCCCGGATGCGGAATCGTGTGGAACGTCCACACGAGCCGCCCGGTACGGACATCGAACGCGCGGATATCGCCCGGCGCGGAGCCGTAGCCTTGATTGGTCGCGGACCCAAGAATGATCAGGTCCTCGAACACGCGTCCGGGCGTCGTCGATTGCACGAGGGTGAGCGCGCGCGGGTCGCGGCCGAGGCCCTGCTTGAGATCCACGCGGCCGTTCGTGCCGAAGGAGAGGATCGGCCTGCCCGTGCGCGCGTCGATCGCCTGCAACTGGTGGTCGGCGGCGAACAGCAGCCGCCGGTCGGAGCGGTCCTTGCTCTCCCAGTAGTTGATGCCGCGGCTGGTAATGATGCCCGGCACGGGTTGCGGCGTGTAGGACCACAGCTCGCGGCCCGTGGCGGCGTCGAGCGCCACGATCGAGTTCTGCTTCGCCAGCACATAAAGGACGCCATCGGCCATCAGCGGGTTGAACGAGTACCGGCGCGCATCGCCGGTGGCATACGTCCAGGCAACTTTGAGGCGCGCGACATTTCCGCGGTCGATCTGCTTCAGCGAGGAATACTGGGCGGAATCGGCGGCGCCCGCGTAATCGCGCCAGCCGGCGTGGTCCTGGGCGGCGGCGGCGGCGAGCGGAAGAAGAAAGAGGCAGAGGCGCTTCGGCACCTCACCAGTATGCGCCAACCGGCTTGCCGGATGGAGCGGGCGCTCGCCGGTTGCCGCGCCGCGTTCGCCGATTCCGCCTGGGACGGCGCCGCTTGAGCCCTTAGGCTCCTAAACAGGAGGCATCATGACGCACGCAATGGCCGAAAAGGGCTACAAGGGAATGGGCATGGAGGGCTTCGTCGCCCGCTGGTACGCCAACCTCACCGGGAAGTCCAGGCAGGAGTTCCAGGCGCTGGCGCGGCGCATGGCGGACGAACTGCCGCCGGGGAGCCGGGTGCTCGAAGTGGCGCCCGGACCGGGATACTTCGCCGTGGAACTGGCAAAGCTCGGATACCCTGTGACGGGACTCGATATCAGCCACACGTTTGTCGAGATCGCGCGCAAGAACGCGGAGCAAGCCGGCGTGCGCGTGGAATTCCGCCAGGGCGACGCCGCCGCCATGCCGTTCGCGGATGAGTCGTTCGACTTCCTGCTCTGCCGGGCGGCGTTCAAGAACTTCACGCAGCCGGTCCGCGCGCTCGAAGAAATGCATCGCGTGCTGCGGCCGGGCGGGCGCGCCGTGATCATCGACCTGCGGCGGGACGCATCGCCGGAGTGCATCAGCCGCGCCGTGGATTCCATGAATACGAGCGCGCTCAACCGGTTCATTACCAGGCTCACCTTCCGCTTCATGCTGCTGAAACGCGCCTACACCACGCGCGAATTCGAGGAGATGGTCGCGCAGACGGAGTTCGCGGCGGGAAAGATCCACGAGGACGGCTTCGGCCTGGAGATCTGGCTGGAGCGGGAGGCAGGCGCCGCGGAACGGTGAGCGCGCAGTCTACTGCTGCGGTGTACCGATAACCGCAAGACCGTGCGCCAGCGCGCCCAGCGCCAAGGCGCGGTCATGGGTCGCAAACACGATCCTGGTGCGGGTGGCTTCGCGCCACAACAGGGCCGTCGCGAGGTGAATGGCGTCGAGTGTGCCGAGTTCCGTTGGCATCGGCTGCGCCGCTCGCTCCAGGACCGCCGCATCGATCTCAACGATCTCCAAGGATTCAATCAACGCGAGGATGGCCGCGCGGCGCGTGGCCACCTCCGAGTCGGAAAGCTTCGCCCGGAGGCGAACGCGGTCCAAGGTTCGCAGGCTCTCCGTCAGGACCAGTGCGCTCGATACGCCACGCTCGATGCGGCGCCACTCGGGAAGCACTCCCGGTTCGCCCAGCGCGACGCGAAGCAGCACGGATGCGTCAATATACGCAATCACCGGCTTCCCTGCCGCTCTTCCAGCAGCAGTTCCACGACATCCGTCTTGATCCCCACAGGCTTCGGCAGCGGGACGCGATTGAGAGGAGGAGTTCCGGGCGCCGGTTTCCGGATGCGCAAGGCCGTCTGTTCGCGCACCGGCACGATTTGGGCAACTGGAGTATCGCGGTCCAAGACCGTGACGGTCTCCCCGCGCCGGACCGCGCGGAGGTGTTCACTGAGTTGCGCCTTTAATTCGGCGATGCGGACCTGCTTCATGGTCCTATTATGACCAGAAATAGTCATTTTGCCAATCCCACGTCGATTCATACGTTCGGGGCGGCGGCCCGCGAGGCTGCCCGTTCCTCCATGCCCCGTCCCCAGCCGCCACCGTAACGAATCGCACCCCTCCGCGCCGCCCGCTTTTTGCTTCCATTGCAGGCACTTCGCGGCAGCTTCTGTTGGATTCTCCACCGCCGCGACGCGGGCCGGGTGTGCCAATCGCCGGGCCATCTGACATCCTTGGAGTGTGAAACTGGTGGTCTTCGGGCTGTCCGTCACCTCCTCGTGGGGTAACGGGCATGCCACGCTCTGGCGGGGGCTGATTGGCGCGCTCGGAAGGCTCGGCCATCGCGTGCTCTTCTTCGAGCGCGACATGCCGTTCTACGCGCAGCACCGCGATTTGCGCGAACTCTCCGGAGGCGAAGCCATCCTTTACGGATCCTGGCAGGAGATCCGGCGGCGGGCCGAACGGGAGCTCGCGGACGCGGACGCCGCCATCGTCACCTCCTACTGCCCGGACGCCATCCCGGCGTGCGAAGAAGTGCTGTCCTCGCCAGCGCGCATCCGCTGCTTCTACGACCTGGACACCGGAGTGACGCTGGGACGCCTCCGCGCGGGCGAGACCGTCGAATACCTGCCGCCGCGCGGTCTGGGCGATTTCGACCTCGTGCTCAGCTACACCGGCGGGCAGGCTCTGGCGGAGCTCAAGACAAGGCTCGGCGCGCGCCACGTCGCGGCGCTCTACGGCAGCGTCGATCCCGAGGTGCACCATCCCGTGGAGCCCGAGGAGCGCTTTCGCGCCGATCTTTCCCATCTCGGGACATACTCGGCGGACCGCCGCGCCGCGCTCGACGATCTCTTCCTGGAGCCCGCGCGCCGCCGCCCCGACCTCCGCTTCCGCATCGCGGGGCCGCAGTATCCTCCGGATTTCCCCTGGACCGCCAACATCTTCTTCCATCCGCACATTGCGCCCGCCGATCACGCCGCGTTCTACTGCTCCTCGCGCCTGACCCTGAGCGTCACCCGCCGGCCGATGGCGGAGCTCGGGTACTGTCCCTCCGGGCGGCTGTTCGAAGCCGCGGCCTGCGGGGCGCCGATCCTGAGCGACGAATGGGAAGGCCTGGACTATTTCTTCGAGCCGGGGCGCGAAATCCTGGTGGCCCGCACCACCGGCCATGTCATGGACGCGCTCGCGATGGATGACGCAGCGCTGCGCCGTATCGCGAACGCCGGACGCGAGCGCGCGCTGGCCAATCACACCGCGGCGCGGCGGGCCCTCGAGTTGGAAAACATCCTGGAGGCGGCGGTGAGTTTGCCCGTCGAAGCGGGCGGAGGGGGCGCGGGAGTGAGCCCGCCGGAATGACCATCGGGCAGGCGCTCGTCCGGCGGCCGGTGCTGGTGGTCGCGGCGCATCCGGACGACGAAACCATCGGCGCGGGCGGCATGCTCGCCCGCCTGCGCGATGTCACCATCCTGCATATCACCGACGGCGCTCCGCGCGACATGGCGGACGCGCGCGCCGCCGGCTTCGAGAATCGCGAGGACTACGCGGCCGCGCGCCGGCGCGAACTGGAAGCAGCGATGCGCCTCGCGGGCATCGGCAACGGCCAACTGCTGCACCTCAACGTGGTGGACAAAGAGGCCTCGCTCGAAATGGCCTACGTCACGTTGAAGCTGGTGCACCTGCTGCGCGAGCTGCGCCCCGGCGCGGTGCTGACCCATGCGTACGAGGGCGGACATCCCGACCACGATGCCGCGGCCTTCGCCGTGCACGCGGCCTGCGCGCGCGTGACCGCGCCGCCCGATGTCTACGAATTCGCCAGCTACCACGCCGCGGCGCAGGTCGCCGCAGCCGGCAGCTCGCAGGCACCGGTGCGGATGGAGACCGGCCGCTTCCTGCCGGGCGGCGATGCCGGCGAGGTCTACGTCCTCGATGAGGCGCAGCGCGACAACAAACGACGCATGCTCGAATGCTTTCCCACCCAGGCCGGGATGCTGCGCCATTTCGCGCTCGATGAGGAACGGTTCCGCCCGGCTCCGGCCTACGATTTCACGGCCGCGCCCCACGCCGGCACGCTGCTCTACGAGAGTTGGAATTGGGGCATTACCGGCGAGCGGTGGCGCCTGCTCGCCGGGGAAGCGCTGAAGACGCTCGGCGCCGCAACCACCCTATGAAACCACTTCGGGTACTCAGTATCGGCTATCCGCTGGCTCCGGTGGGACCGGACGCCGCCGGAGGCTCGGAACAGATTCTCACGCTGCTCGACCGCAGGCTGGTGCGCAACGGGCACCATTCCGTGGTCATCGCGCCGGAGGGGTCGCGGACGGCGGGCCGGCTGCTCGCCGCTCCCCTGCCCCCGGGTCCGCTGAATCCGGACGTCCACGCCCAGGCGCAGGAGCGCTACCGCGAGCTCATCCGGGGCGCGATGGAGCGCTGGACGTTCGACCTGATCCACATGCACTCGCTCGATTTCCATGCCTACCTGCCGCCGCCGGGGCCGCCCGTGCTGGTGACCCTGCACCTGCCGCTCACCTGGTATCCGGAGGCGATCTTCCGCGAGCAGCGGCCGGACACCTGGCTGCAGTGCGTGAGCGCGTCGCAGCAGCGCGGCTGCCCGCCGAGCGGCAGCGTACTGCCCTACATCGAAAACGGCGTGCCTCTCGAGCAGTTGCGGACCACCGTGCGGCGGCGGAACTTCGCCCTGGCGCTGGGGCGCATCTGCCCGGAGAAGGGCTTCCATATTGCGCTCGAGGCGGCCGCGGAGGCGCGCAGTCCGCTGATCCTGGCGGGGCAGATCTTCGGGTACCGCGCGCACGAAGATTACTTTGCGCGCGAGCTCGCGCCGCGCCTGGACGGACGTCTGCGCCGCTTCATCGGGCCGGTCGGGCTGGCGCGCAAGCGCCGGCTGCTGGCCGCCGCCCGCTGCCTGCTCGTGCCCAGCCTGGCGCCGGAAACCAGCTCGCTGGTGGCCATGGAGGCGATGGCGTGCGGAACGCCCGTCATCGCCTACCCGGCCGGAGCGCTGCCGGAGATCGTCGAGCACGGGCGCACCGGTTTCCTGGTGAACGATGCGCGCGAAATGGCGGCCGCGATCCGGCAGGCGGACAGGATCGACCCCGAGATGTGCCGTGAAACCGCTCGCGCCCGCTTTTCCGCCGAGCGGATGATCGCGCAATACCTCAAGCTGTATCACCGGCTCAGCGCTCAGGGCGTGGCGCGGACGGCCGAGGCGGGCGGCATCCGTGTCGCTTGAGATCGAAGCCGTCGCGAGTCTGGATGCGCTCGCAGCGCTAGAACCCGAATGGCGCGAGCTGTGGGAGCGCGACGAAGCGGCCACGCCCTTCGAGGGCCCCGACTGGCTGCTGCCGTGGACGCGGCATTTGTGGGGAGGCGGCTGCCTCCGCGTGCTGGCCGTGCGGCGCGGACGCGAGCTGGTCGGCCTCGCGCCCCTGTTCCTCTGGGGCTATGGGACCGAGCCCGAGACGGTGTGCGCCTCCTGGCTCGGCTCCGGAATTTCCGACCACCTGGGAATGCTCGCCGCGCCCGAGTCCGCCGGGGAAGCGGCGCAGCGGGTGATCGAATGGCTGGCTGACTCGCGGAGCGAGTGGCGCGTCTGCGATCTGCAGGAGGTGCGGCCGGACTCGCCGCTGCTCCGTGCGGAATTACCGCCCGGCCTGGCCGCGCAGGATGCCCCGTGTGGCGTCTGCCCCGTGCTCGATCTGCCGCGGACGATGGACGATCTGCTCGCGTCGCTCGATCCGAAGTTCCGCCACAACCTGCGGACGGCCGGAAGGCGTCTGCAACTCGGGGCGCGTGTGGAGGTGGTCCGCGCCGGCGCGGATTGGGAGCCGCTGTTGCGCGAGTTGTTCCGGCTGCACGAATCGCGCTGGCGGGAACGGGGCGAACGCGGCATGCTGGCTTCGGCGCGGCTCGAGCGCTTTCACCGGGAAGCGGCAGAACGCATGGCGCGCTCGGGCGCGCTGCGGCTCTACGGCCTCAAACGCGACGGCGAGACCATCGCGGTGCAGTACAACTTCCGGCGCGGCCGGCGGTTCTTCTACCTTTCCGGCTTCGATCCGGCGCACGCCCACTTGAGCCCCGGCGCGGTGCTTCTGGCGGAAACGATCCGCCTGGCCATCGACGAGGGCGCCGCCGAGATCGACTTCCTGCGCAAGCGCGAGGACTTCAAGTATCGTTGGGGCGCGCGCGACCGCGTGAACCGGCGCCTGTGGATCGAGCAGCACGCCGCCCGCGCGGAGAGCGTCGCGTGACCGCCGGTTCCGCGGTATCGCAGGCTCATCACCGCCCCCTCTCGATCGCGCCGCGCGCCGCGCACCAGCCACCCGCCTCCGCCGCCGCGATACCGCAGGCCCATCGCGTGCGCGCCGCCCCACACAACCCCGACGGCTTCCATCACCACCCCCTCTCCATCACGCCGCGCCCCACGCCGCAGCCACCCGCCTCCGCCGGCGCGACACCGCAGGCCCAACGCCTGCGCCTCGCCCCACGCAACCCCGGCCAGTCCCGTCACCGTCCCCTCTCGATCGCGCCGCGCGCCGCGCACCAGCCACCCGCCCCTGCCCGCGCGATACCGCAGGCCCGGCGCCTCCGCCCCGCCCCACACAACCGCGACGACTCCCATCACCACCCCCTCTCCATCACGCTGCGCCCCACGCCGCAGCCACTCGCCTCCGCCCGCGCGACACCGCAGGCCCAACGCCTGCGCCTCGCCCCACGCAACCCCGGCCAGTCCCGTCACCGTCCCCTCTCGATCGCGCCGCACGCCGCGCACCAGCCACCCGCCCCTGCCCGCGCGATACCGCAGGCCCGGCGCCTCCGCCCCGCCCCACACAACCGCGACGACTCTTATCACCGCCGGCCCACTCGCCAGCCGGCAAACCGCCGCTCGTGGATCGAGCAGCGCCCCACACACCAGGAGAATTTCGCGTGATCGTCTACCGCGAGCAGAAGCGGCTGGTGCGCACGCGCGACGCCATTGCAGTTGCCGAAGCGGCGTCCGGGTTCGAGCGCCTCATGGCATGGGGCGAAATCGAGGCCGCCCTCGCCGATGCGCTGTGTCCCGAGCGGGACGACGATCTGGCAATACAGCCCCGCCACTGCGACGCGTTCGCCGAGATCGAGATCTCGGTCCCCGAAGGCTTCGCCTACTACGCCCTCGATCCCGAGCTCTACCGTATTGCGGCGCGCCGTTTCCTCGAGGACGCGCGCCCCGCCCGCGTCGCGGTGATCGGCATCCGCAGCATCGGTACGACGCTGGCGGCCGTAGTCGAAAGCGAACTGCGCGCACGGGGAGTCGCGGCGGAATCGTGGACCGTGCGGCCGCGCGGCCATCCGTGGAACCGCGAACTGCGCATTACCGATCGGCTCGCGCGCCGCTGGAGGGAATGGCCCGGCTGGTTCGCCATTGTGGACGAAGGGCCGGGACTGAGCGGATCGTCGTTCGCCTCGGTGGCGGAGTGCCTTTCGGGTCTCGGCGTGCCGGACGAGCGCATCGTCTTCCTCCCAAGCTGGCAGACGGACGGCAGCGGTTTCGTTTCGGAAACCGCGCGCCGGCGCTGGCAAAGACACCGGCGGTATACTGCGGACTTTGAGGAGCTGGGTCTGTTCCCCGGCGCGCGCGAGCTGTCCGCCGGACGGTGGCGCGAGATGTGCGGAACCTGGCCGGCAGTCCAGCCGCAACACGAGCGCCGGAAATACCTCTGCGGAGACCGGCTTTTCAAATTCGCGGGCTACGGCCGCTATGGGCGCGAAAAGCTGGAGCGGGCACACCGCCTGAGCGCATTCACCACGCCGGCGCTCGGCTTCGAAAACGGATTCCTGGAGATGCGCTGGGTTCCAGGGCGGCCGGCCCGCCTCTGCCCGGGGCTCATCCAACGCGCCGCGGAGTACCTGGCATTCCTGCGCCGCGAATTCCGGACGGGCGAGCCGGCCGATACCGGGCCGCTCGCGGAGATGATCGCGTGCAACACGGGCGAGCCGTGGCCCGGTCCGCTGCCGGAGGAAGAAGCAGTAGTGCTCGACGGCCGCATGCTGCCGCACGAATGGATCGAAACGGCCGATGGATTCCACAAGACCGACGCGCTCGACCACCACGATGACCATTTCTTCCCGGGGCCGCACGATATCGCCTGGGACGTGGCGGCGTTTGCCGCGGAAACCAGCGCGGGCGAAGCCTTCGTCGAGCATTACAGGAGCCAATCGGGGGACCACGAAATCGCGGCTCGCCTGCCGTTTTACCGCGCCGCTTACCTGGCGTTCCGGCTGGGATACGCGGATCTGGCCGTGCGGGCGCTGGCGGGAACGGAAGAAGCGGCGCGGTTCGATCGCGAGCGGGCGCGGTATTGCAGGGCGCTCGATGCACGGGGGAACGGCGAATGTCCGACGACGAGAAGCCGGTTGTCTGCGTAGACCTCGACGGCGTGCTCAACGAATTCGACGGTTGGAAGGGCGCCGGCTTCTTCCACCCGCCGCGGCCAGGGGCGCGCGAGTTCCTCGAACGGCTGAACGCGCTCGGATACCGCGTCGTGGTGTTCACGGTGCGGTGGGGGCCGCACGTGGAAGAGTGGCTGGCGCAGAACGGGCTCGCCGAACTGGTCTGGATGGTGACCGACCGCAAGCCCGCCGCGCACGTCTACCTCGACGACCGGGCCATCTGCTTCCAAGGCGATTTCGACAAAACGCTGGAGCAGATCGGCGGGTTCAAGGCGCACTGGGAGTAGCTTGCGAAGATCGAGGATGGTACACTAACTCGGGTGCCCTCAACGGGAGCGAGCCGGCCACCGGATGCACTCAGCGCGGGAAAGCTGGCCGAAACCGGACAACTTGTCCGGTGCTTGTTTCGGCGCCCAATTGTTTTCAACAGCTTACACTTCAAGAACCGGACACTTGGGCGGTTTTGAGTCTTGTAGGATTTGCGCCCGCACGCGATGCCGCTACGCAAACAGGCAGGCCATTCGTTCGCGTCCTTGAGCGGTGAAACCTTCTGCGCATTTTTTTCGCCATGTTGTACTAACCTAGTCCGAGGTACGCACCCAGGATGACGACGACCGCACGGATCACCCTTCCCTCTCTCCTTGCTCTCCGCAATGATGTTGATGGCTCAGGCTCCGCCGCAGCCGCCTGGTCCACCGCCGCAAGCGGGGCGCGGCGCGCGCGGAGGAGGTGGCGGCGGCTTCGCCAACGCCTTTCCGCAGCACGAGCAGGCCGATCCGGCCGCAATCGAGCGCGGCAAAGCGATTTGGGGCGTGCAGTGCGCTTTCTGCCACGGCTCGGACGCGCGCGGCGGCGAAGGCGGCCCCAACCTGCTCCGTAGCGAGCTGGTGCTGAACGATCAGAAGGGCGAATCGATCGCGCCGGTGGTGCAAAACGGCCGCGTGGATGCGGGCATGCCGAAATTCCCGCTGACCAGCGCCCAGATCGCCGATATCGCGGCCTTCCTGCACAGCTTCCGCGTCAGCGGCTACGACGCCGTACGGAACAAGCCCGTCAGCGTCCTGGTGGGCGATGCTAAGGCCGGCGAAGCGTATTTTCAGGCGAAATGCGCCGCGTGCCACTCCGTTACCGGCGACCTGAAGGGCATCGGCAGCAAATTCGAAGATCCCAAACTGCTGCAGAACTTCTTCCTGATGCCGGGCGGCGGCCGCGGCGGCTTCGGCGGCCGCGGCGTGGCCTCGAACGTTCCGCCGGCCACGGTGACGGTAACACTCGCCGGGGGCCGGAAGCTCGAAGGGCGGCTGATCCGCATCGACGATTTCACCGTCACGCTGGCGGAAGCCGATGGCACGGAGCGCACCGTCCGGCGCGACGGCGCCTCGCCCAACGTCGAAATTCACGACCCGCTCCAGCCCCATAAGGACATGCTGCCGCGCTACACCGACCGCGACATTCATAATCTGACCGCTTACCTGGTGACCGTGAAATGACCAATCCGAAGAGCTTATTGTTGACGACCGCGATGTTTCTGGCGCCGGCGGTCGCGGCGGCGCAGGGGTTGACGCAGGAGCAGTTGCTGAAGCCGCTCGGCGACGACTGGCCGACGTACTCCGGAGACTACTCCGGGAAGCGCTACAGCCACCTGACCCAGATCAATCAATCGAACGTCAAAAATCTGACGCTGGCCTGGGCATCGCGGCTCACGGCGGGAGCCGGAAATGCGGGCGGCCGCGGCGGCCGCGGATTCGGTTTCGGCGGCGTGCCGACCATCGTCGGCGGCGAAGGCACCGGCGAGGCCGCCGGCGGCGGCGGCGTCAACATCCGCGCCTCGATCCTCGAAGTGGGCGGCATCCTGTATCTCTCGACGCCCGATAACGCGTGGGCGGTGGATGCGCGCGACGGCCGCGAACTGTGGCACTACTTCTGGAAGACCAAGGGCGGGACTCACATCGGCAACCGCGGACTGGGAATGTGGGGCAACTGGCTCTACATGGAAACGCCCGACGACTACCTGGTGTGCCTGGATGCGCGCACGGGTAAAGAGCGCTGGCACGTCGAGATCGCCAACTTCAACCAGCAGTATTTTTCGACCATGGCGCCCATTGTGGTGGGGAACCATATTCTGGTCGGCACCGGCGACGATCTCGACGAGCCGGGATTTCTGCAGGCGCGCGATCCGGAAACCGGCGCGCTGCAGTGGAAGTGGTACTCGGTTCCGCAGCAGAAGGGCGATCCGGGCGCGGACACCTGGGGCGACATGGATACGGCGCGGCATGGCGGCGGCAACGTGTGGATTCCCGGCGCCTACGATCCGGAAACGCACCTCTACATCTTCGGCACCGGCAATCCCTCGCCGGCCTACACCAATCCGCCGGGCCGCAAGGGCGACAACCTGTTTACCTGCTCGATCGTGGCGGTCAATGTGGACACCGGCAAGATGCAGTGGTATTACCAGACCTCGCCCCACGATACGCACGACTGGGACTCGACCGAAACGCCCATTCTGGTCGATGGAACCTTCCAGGGCAAACCGCGCAAAATGGTGCTGCACGCCAGCCGTAACGGCTACTACTTCACCTTGGACCGGTTGACCGGCGAGCACCTGGTCACCGGCAAATTTTCCGATGCGGTGAACTGGGCCGCGCGGATCAATGAGAAGGGGCAGCCGGTGCGCGATCCGGAGAAGGATTCGACGGTCGGCGGCTCGCTGGTTTCTCCCAACAACGGCGGTGCCACCAACTGGCCCCCGCCGGCGTTCAGCCCCGACACCGGACTTTTCTACGTGCCGAGCAACGATGCCTACGCGATGTATTACCTCACCGAGACCGACCCGCGCGGGGCGATGGGTCTCGGCGGCAAAGAGGAAGACGGGCTGGTTTCACTCGGCAGCTATCTGACGGCAATCGATTATAAGACCGGCAAGGTGGTGTGGCGGCACCGCTATCCCGGCACCAGCGGGAACCTGGCGAACGGCATCCTCACCACCGCAGGAAAGCTGCTGTTTGCGGGCGACATCGCCGGGAATCTGATTGCCTACGATCCGGCCGATGGGCGCATCCTTTGGCATACGCACCTCGGCAACGTATCGAACGCGCCGGAGACGTACATGCTCGATGGCCACCAGTACCTGCTGGTAGCAGCCGGGGATACATTGTACGCGTTCACACTTTATTGAATCTTCGGCCATAACTATCGTTAGCCGCCGCGCCAAAAGTACCAGGGAGTACGGGCATTACCCGGTGTCGCGGATTTTTCCCCGCGGATATATCAATCATCGGGATATTACCCCCTTATGTACGAAGGGTAACGGCTGCTAATGCACAGAACCACGATCAGAGAAGCGAACGAGAACCGGGAACACACGCCAATTTGGTTTGCGGCATTAGTGGCGAACGGATGCACGGCAAAGCACCGGGCGGGGCACCGAAGCGTCAATTGGCGGTGCAACTCGGGCAAAGCTCTCTATACCAACTCAGCCCGGGATGCCGAACAGATCCATCCGTTTGGGGTGTCGCTGCGGCGCGGGGAAACGCTGGCGGTGTGGTGGAAACCGGGTGAAACAGCGTACACACTCGAGGTTTACAAGGAGGCTGATGTCGCCGCGGCCGCCTGAACGGCTGGTTTGCGGCGAATCGAAATACTGCAGAAACGCGGGGATTTCTCCAACTCTTCCGGTCCCCCCGAATGGTCGTTAACCGAAAAATTCCAGGTTAAAGGTGTCGCGATGTTTGAATCGTCCGCTGTAGCAGTGCGTACCAAATTCGCTTTGACCGCTCGCCAGGCGCAGGTGCTAATCCTGATCGCCAATGGCAAGACCACGAAGGAGATCGCGGAGGAACTGGGAGTCTCGTTCAAGACGGCCGCCGCGCACCGGTCGAATAT
>DATGMB010000085.1:0-9415 GCA_035293845.1 Bryobacteraceae bacterium | reverse complement strand
GCGGTCCTTCCGCTTCGCGATGCGCTGCGCCAGACGCTGCAATTCGCGCTCATCCACAACGTCGTCGTTCACCATCCCGACCAGCAACTGCTCCACCGAGCCGCCGCAGAAGCGCTCGATGATCTGCCGCACCGCCTTGGCCGCGACACTCTGCGGCGCATCGATGCCGCTGTACACATTGGTGCGGCCCTCGACGCGATGGCGCACGTAGCCCTTCTCCTCGAGCCGCTTCAGGATGGTGCGGGCGGTCGATTCCTTCATGGGATGGCGCTCGGCCAGTTCCCCGCGCACCTCTTCCGAGGTCGCCGCCCGGCGGCGCCAGATCACTTCCATGACGAGCTGTTCCAGCTGGCTCAGAGCTTTTCGGGATCGGTTTCCGCTAAACATTGTAGCGCTACGAAATGTAGCGCACGCGGCGGCCGGTGTCAAGGGTTATTTGCGGCCGCCGATGAACGCCGATGAACGCAGATACAATCACACTTATGAAGCCGTTCCTCTGCCTGCTCGCCGCTCTGACTCCGCTCGCGGCGCAAGCCCCGCCGAAGTCGTGGATCGATCCCGATACCGGGCACCGCGTGATCCGCCTTACCGACGAACCCGGCTCGGCGAGCCTCTACTTCAACCAGAACGGCTACACGGCCGACGGGCAGGAGATGGTCTACACCACACCCGGCGGCATCTCCGCGCTCAACCTCAAGACGTTGGCCGCGCATCCGGTGGTGGCCGGGCGCGGCATCCGCATCATCGTCACGGGCCGCAAAACACAGAACGTGTACTACACGCGAGCAGGCTCGGTGTACGCGACCGACGTCGACAAGCTGATGACGCGCGAGATCGCGAAGCTGCCGCCGCACGGCTCGATCGCCACCGTAAACGCCGACGAAACGCTGCTCGCCGGGACCTACGAGGAAACGCAGCCCACTCCCGCGCAGGCCTACAACCCCGGCCCGCAGGATCAGCCGCAGCGGCTCAACCAGCCGGAAAGCAAGGGCGCGATGATGGAGCGCCGGCTCGCCGCGCACATCCCGATGGCCCTATTCACCATTGATGCGCGCACCGGCGAAACCAAGGTCATCCACCGCGCCACCGACTGGCTCAACCACCTCGAGTTCTCCCCGACTGACCCCACGCTACTCATGTTCTGCCACGAAGGGCCGTGGCACAAAGTCGACCGCATCTGGACCATCCGCACGGACGGCACGCACCTGACGAAGGTCCACACCCGCACGATGGCGATGGAGATCGCGGGGCACGAATTCTGGAGCCACGACGGCAAGACCATCTGGTACGACCTGCAGACACCGCGCGGCGAAGTCTTCTGGCTCGCAGGCTACAACGTCGAGACCGGCGAGCGCACCTGGTACCATCTGCAGCGCGACGAGTGGTCGATCCACTTCAACGTCACGCGCGACGGCAAGCTCTTCTGCGGCGATGGCGGCGACCCCGGCCAGGTGGCGCACGCCAAGGACGGGCAGTGGATCTACCTGTTCCGCGCCGAGCCGATCCCGAACCGCGACGGGCTGATCGAGCCCTCGTTCATCCGCCCCGGCGTCTTCCGCTCCGAGCGGCTGGTGAATATGGCGAAGCACAACTACCATCTGGAGCCGAACGTCAGCTTCTCGCCGGATGAGAAGTGGGTCGTGTTTCGCTCGAACATGCTCGGGCCGACCTACGCGTTCGCGGTGGAGATCGAGAAGGCGAAATAGCGCTTCATTTCTTCTTTTCGCGGTTCCACATCTCGCGGGAAAGCGCGCGCCCGCAGAACGGGCAGTAGTGCATCCCGACGAACCGGTGGCGCTCCTCGCCGAATACGAGGAAATACTCGGTATCGATCTCGGTGATGATCGTCCCGTTGGTAAGCTGGTGCGGCTGCGCCTGCCGGGCGAGATCCCGATCCATCAGCCGCTCCATTTCCGGGCAGCAGCTCATTGGATCGTGCTCGCTCCCTGCACCCCCAGATCCGCCGACGGCACGTTGCGGTTGATGTGGCGGTCGAGATCGATCACGTAGGTCTCGGCATCCTCGATCAGCACCGGCGAATGCGTGGCGCAGACGATGCGGAAGCGCTTCTGGTCGACCAGTTCCTTGAGCATTTTCAGGATGCGCCGCTGGTTGGAGACGGAGAGCGCCATCTCCGGCTCGTCGAGCAGCAGCACCGTGCCTTCCGGCAGCTTGGGGAAGGTTTCGCGGAAGAGCGACAGCATCACCTGCCCGTGGCTCGCCATCCGGAGGAATTCGAGCATTTCCGGCTGCTCTTTGAACAGCTCCAGTTGGGTGCGCGGGTTGTGCTGCTCGGCATCGAAAAGATAGCTGCGGCCCGGCTCGACGCTGCCCTTTTCCAGCCGGTAGATGTAGCCCTCGCTCTGCTCGCCGCGCAGCGCGATGTGGATGGAGTGCAGTAGCGTCGATTTCCCCGATCCGTTCTCGCCGGTCAGCATGATCAGCGGATTACGGAGGTCGACGATCATGGGCATGTGAAAGTTCAGGTTCGGAAATACCGGGTGCGCGAGGATCTTCAGGAACATAAAAACCACTGTAACGCACGGGCTACAGCAGCCGGAAGTTCACTTCGATGGTAGCCGCGACGGGGACCGGGACCCCGTCCTTCGTGCCGGGGGCGAATTTCCACTTGGAGATGGCTTCGATGGCCTTTTCGTCCAGGCCCATACCGAGTCCACGCACCACCTGCATGTTGGTCGCCCGGCCGTCCGGGGTAATCTCGACGTACACCAGGACGGTGCCCTGGTACTTCGCGTCGCGCGCTTCCTGGCTGTAATCGGGTTCGACCTTGTACAAGAGTCGCGGCCCCGTGACGCCGTTGCCGACACGGTAGACGCCAGGAGTCGAGGTGACGTGGGTCCCGAGTCGCGCCAGAGCGTTGCGCCGGACCTGCGCGGCGGTCTGGTCCAGATGCGCCGCCTCATCCTGCCGCCCCTGGCGCCGCAGGAAGCCGGCGTAATTGTTCAACGTGTTGGACAATTCATACGGCTGCGCCGATTCGAGCCCGATCGCCTCCTGGAACAATGCGGCCGCCTCCGTGTTGCGTCCCTGCCGCTCGCGAATCATGGCAAGCCACATTGTCGCGGGCCCTGTCTTCGGACCGTTCGGGTCCAGACGCCGCAACCGGTCAAAGAGGTTTTCGGCGATCGCGTCGTCGCCCGCCGCATAGGCCCTTTCGCCGAAGAAGAAGAACGCCGGCGCGGCCTCGCGGCGGTCGCCATAGGAGAGCGCCTGACGGTAGAACGACGCGGCGTCTTCGGGCTTGCGCTGCTTCGCCGCGATATCGCCGAGATTCACCAAGCCGGCCACATCCGCCGCGCTACCCGCGCCTGCCACTTGCTCGCGGATCGCCACCGCGCTTTCGAGCAGCCTGCGGGCGAGATCGAATTGTCCGCGTTGTTCATAGGCCGCCGCGGCGCGGTCCAACATTTCGTAGTTCCGCTGCGATGCGGCGGCGCGCATGGTCGCGTCCACATCCGGTGGCAGCGACGGGTCCTGCGCCTGGATCGCGGCGAAGGGCGCAGCGAGCGCCACGGCCGCTGCCGCTGCTGCGAGTGCCGCGCGCCGGCCCGCGGGCCGGCGGTTCACGCGGGCATCGAGGATCGCCACCAACCGCCCTTCGAGCTGGCTGCAGCGGGCCATCGCGAGTGCGGCCCAGGCCGTCGCCGGCGCGGGCTTGAATCCGCGCGCAATCTCCAGCAGGTGCTGCGCGTAGTCGGACGGGCGCTCGCCCGCCGCGAGCACCAGGTCATCGGTGGCGCGCTCCCGCTCCTTGACGAATTCCCGCCATGCGAACCAGGCCAGCGGATTCCACCAGTTCAGGCTGAGGGCGATGCGGCCGAGCAGGTGGGTCGCCACATCGCCGCGGCGCACGTGCGCGAGCTCATGCAGCAGCACTACGCGCACGCGCTCCGGGCCCCATTCCGCCGCTCCGGCCGGCATCAGCACCGCGGGACGCAGGATGCCGCAGGTCATCGGCATGCTGCCGCGCGGGGCTTCCAGGATTTCGACCGGATGATCGATGCCGAGCGCGGCGGCGAGTTCTCGGGCGACGGCGGCATCCGGAAACGGCCGCGACTTGCGCCGCAGCCGCCGCAGGTTCGCCAGCGCCGCCAGGATTTGCAGCAGGCCGAGGGCGGCTCCGGCGGCGTAAATGAGCGTTACCGCGCCGAGCCCCAGGGTGGATGGCCCAAGGGGCGCAGTTTCCGGCGCCCGCGGAACTCCGGGGCGGGAGGGCGCCGGCGCTGCGCTGCTTCCCTGCCCCGTCGCGAGCACGCGGAACATCGCCATGGGCCCCGCGGGCGCCGACGGCAGCCGCAGCGCGGGCATGAGCCACGCCGCGGGCGGGAGCGCCAACAGGGCGGCCACGGCCGCCGTCCATACCAGGTGCCGCGCCGCCGCCGAGCGCCGCCGCAACATCAGAGCTATGGCGGCCGCCACCGCCAGCACCACCGTCGATTTCACCGCGTAGGGGATCACGTCCGCCTCCTTACTGCAATCGGAAATTCACTTCGATGTTCGCCGCTATCGTGGCGGGTACGCCGTCTTTCATCCCCGGCGAAAAGCGCCACTGGCTGACCGCCTCGATGGCCTTTTCATCCAGCCCCGGCTCCAGGCTGCGCTCGACCTCGATATTGCGCGCGATGCCGTCTGTGCCGATTTCGACATACAGCACGACGGTGCCCTGAAGGCCGCCGTTCCTGGCCTCCTGCGTGTATTGCGGCTCGACCTTGTAGAGCAGCTTGGGCGGCGTGACGCCGGGGCCGGTGCGATACACATCCGCGGGCAGCGTGCGGGTTTGCGCCTGCGGGGCCTGGTGCAACTGGCGGAGCACGTCCGCCGCGCGCTGTTCGATCGATTGGGCTTCCACCGTGCGGTTGGTTTTGCGCAGCAGCGCGGCGTAATTGCGGAGCGTGTCCGCGGCATCGATCGAAGCTGGAGGCTCGACCGCGAGCGCGCGCTGGTAGTACGATTCGGCCTCGGCCGCGCCATCGTTGCGCGCAGCGATAACGCCCATCCACATGAGCGCGCGGCCGGCCTGCGGGCTCGTGGTGTCGATGGCCAGGACGCGCTGGAAGAACGCCTGCGCGCCGGCTGTATCGCCCTCCTTGTAGGCCTTCACGCCGAGATAGACCAGCGCCGGCCCGGCGACCGCGCTATCCGGCAGCGCGGCGGCCTGTGCGTAATAGACGTCCGCGCGGTTGAACTGCCCGTGCTGAACCGCGGCCTCGCCGGCGCGCACAAGGCCCGCAGCATCCGCCGGGGCTGGAGCAGGCGGCGCGGCTTGCGCCTGCGCGCGGAACGCGACCTGCGGCTCCTGCGCGCGCAACATGAACAGAAATGCGGCCAGTGCGGCCGCGCCCATCGCAGCATACTTTTTCATTTATCTGCCCTCCTTCTTGGCTTTCTCGATCATCTCCGCCATGCGGTCGAGCTCCTCCTGCGTCAGTTTGGTGCCGGATACGTCCAGCAGCGCGGCCACGGCCTGCTCGGGCGAGCCGCCGAAGAACGTCTCCAGCAGATGCTTGACGGCCGACCGCTTGGCCTTCTCGCGCGCGACCACCGGAGCGTAGACGTACTTCAGGCCTTCCTCCTGGTGGCGCACGTGGCCCTTCTCTTCCAGCACGCGGAGCATGGCGCGGACAGCCGAGTAGCTGGGCGCATCCGCCATGGCTTCGCGGACCTCCGCGGCCGACGCTTTGCCGCGCTGGTAGAGGATGTCCATGATCTGCCGTTCGCGCCGGCTGAGCCCGGCCGGGCCGCTCATCGCCGCCGCTCCTGCTGAATTTTTAGCAACATGCTAAAAACCTAGCATCGCCGGACGCGGGTGTCAAGGGCATTTTGGATTTCGGTGTGCGCTCAGGCGGAGGGGGCGAGGTCAGGGATCAGGGGCAACGGGGAGGGCGGCTCGGACGCGGACGGGCGCGCGGTGTTCGGAATGACGGCTTCCGCGGCGTTTGACGGAACGAAGCCAATTTCGGCCGAAGTGGGTTCTGAATCATTGGTTTGCGGAGCGGGTTCCAAGACCGGCTCTGGCGCGGGATCGGCGCAGGCGAGGTCTTCCGGCTCGGCTGGTTCGTCGGCGGGCGGTTCGGGCTGGTCGCCGGCGACGGCCTCCCGCTGGGCGCGGAGTTCGGCGAGTTCGCGGAGGGCTTCGCGGGTGGAGCGTTCGAGGGAGTTGATGCGGCGCTGGAGGCGCTCAAGCGGCTTGGAGAGGGCGAGGAACGCCTGACCGAGGGGAAACTTGCGGTCAAGTTCGTCCTTCGGATTGCGGAGCGGGGTGGCGGCGGTGACCTTGTGGTAGTGGCCCCAGAGCTGGACTTCGACGAAGGCCATGCGGCGGCTGACCCACTCGTTGCGGACGATGGCGTCGACGAGATCGCGCTCGCGGGGCGTGGCGGGTTGGAACTCCTGGTGGTAGTCTTCGGTGAGCATTTCGAGCTCGTCGGGGTATTCGCCGCGGATGATGAGATTCTCGGAGTAGAGCCCGGAACGGAAGGCGTTCATGCGGGAGTATTCCTTGCCGGCCTGGGTGCGGGGACCGGTGGACTTTTGCGCGTTGCGGCGGTTGGCCGCGATCTGTTTCTCGGATGCCATAACGATGTTTTTCCTCTGCAGCCGGCAGTGGCCGTGCGGTTCAGGGATAGCACACGAGGGTCGGGGATTTGGGGGGTAGGGGCTGGAAGTGATTGAAAGCAGGGGAGAAATAGGTGCGGCGGTGGCGTGATAACCGCTCCCAAGCTTGCTGGCGGACCATTGTGTCAATACCTCCGCAGGACCTGCCAAACGCGATACCACCGCCGCGGGCAGCCCGTCGGAAGGTCGAATTCTGGTGACGCTCGACCCGGACTCTTCGCGGGCCCGCCCCAACGGGCCGGCGTTTCCGCCGTTCAGACGGACCGCAGGCCTAGAAACTCAGCCGCCCGTTGAACTGAATCTCCCGCGCGGTAAATGTCGACGTGAGGGCGCCGAAACCGGCGTTGTTGATGTTGGGGGACGCCGGCGCGCTGAAGTTCGGGTGGTTGAAGATGTTGAACATCTCGGCGCGGATCTCGAAGGTGACCCGCTCTTTGATACGGGTCTTCTTGACGAAGTTCATGTCGATCTGGTGGAGCTGCGGTCCGGAGCAGCCTCTGTAGAGGCCGTGATCTCCCAGCGATCCCGGTCCGGGATTGACCAGGACCGCGGGATTGGCGCCCAGCGTGGCGCCACGAGCCGCGCCCGCCGAATTGTTGAAGCTGATGAAGCTCGGCGGCACGTAGAGCGCGCCGCGCAGCGGGTCCTCGTATACCCCGACGGCGCTGCACGCGGCCGCGTCGCTCATCCCCACCGCGACCGCGGGATTGTTCCCGGAGTTGCCCGTGCGGTTGATTGTGCCAAGGCCGGAGACGAACGTCATCGGAATGCCGGAGCGCGACGTCCAGAGGCCGCCGGTCTGCCAGCCTTCAAGCACGCGGCCGAGGACACCGCCCGAAAGCCAACGGCGGCCGCGGCCGACCGGAAATTCGTAGACGGCGTTCAGGTGCAGGGTGTGATGAACGTCGAAACTCGCGCGGGTTCGGTCGTACCTCGGCTGGTTGAAGTCGAGCGTGGAATCGAGCTCGCTCTGCGAGCCCGTGATGCCCGAGTTGGACAGCACCTTGGACCACGTATAGTTGGCCTGCACCTGCAGGCCGCGCGCCAGGCTTCGCCGCAGCTCGACCTGCAGCGCATCGTACGTGGACATCATGCCGTTGGTGAAGACGCGGTCGAATGCGGTGAAGGGATTCGGCAGGAAGAAGTTCGCCGGAAAGCTGCCGAGGCCCGCGCATCCCGTGCCGCGCAGGAGCTGCTGCGTGCAGTTGTTGCTCACCAGAAACCAGAACTGGCCGGGCGCCTGCTGACCGGCGTTGAAGGTATTGGTGAAGGTGCTGTTCGAGTAAAACGACGTGGGGAATCCCATCTTCTCCAGCACCGGCAGCGGACCCTGTCCCGGCAGCCCGCGATTGTCGAAGCGGGGCGTCCCCGAGGCCGAGCCCGTGCACGCCGCGCGGTTGGCGGTGCAGATCGAGAGGTTGGTGGCCGCCTGCTGGAACTCAGCGAGGAGCGCGGGCGTTACGTCGGGCTGGTCGAGATCGTTGCCGCGGTACAGGCCGGTGGCGTGATTGCCGACGTATCGCGCCTCCAGAACCGTGGAGCCGCTGATCTCCCGCTGGACACCGAACGACCACTGCTGCACATAGGGCGTTCTCAGGTTCGGATCGATGGCGTAAATGCCCGATCCGCCGGTAGAGGAGAAACTGGCGAGGAAGTTGTTGTATTGCGATTGCGGCACCTGGAAGGGCGGCGGGGGCTGGACCTGATTCACGTTCGGGTTCAGCACCGCGAGCGGGTCCCCGGCGGCCGGACTGACGGCCACGCCGGTGTGCAGGCCGAGGTTGCTGGTCGTGACGTTGCTGATGATCGTCAGGGTGTCGCGCACGAAGCTGATCGAGTATCCGGCGCGCAGCACGGTCTTGGGGTCGATCTGCCAGGCGACGCCAATCGAAGGCGCGAAGTTGTTGTAGCGGGTTGCCCAAAATGGATTGCCGTTACTGGCGCCACCCGGCACAAGCTGGGTGGTCGATTTGAGGTTCGCGAGCAGGCTGGCGTAGGTGACGGTGGAGCTCGGCTGAAACAGCGGACCGTAGGGCGTCGTGTCGCCGAGTTCGTTGGCGGGCACCAGCATGCGCTTGTTGACCATATCCGGCGCGGGCACGACCTCCCAGCGCACGCCGGCGGTTACGGTGAGGGACGGGCGGACCCGCCAGCTATCCTGGCCGTAGAAATTGTACGAGCGCTCGCGGATGAAGAAGGCGTCGGTCAGACCCGAGACGTAGCCCTGACCGGGAACCGCGTTGTACGTCTGCGAAATGTTGTTCACCAGGCCCACGAGCGATGCGTAGATCGTTTGCGCGCGCGTGCAGATGTTGCTGCCGGTCGTTCCCGCGGGCAGGCTGGGGAATCCCGCGCAACTCGACAGACCGTCGCTGTTGGTGGCGTTGCTCCCGAGAGCCACCACCGGGATCACGCCGCCGTTGACGCCGGAGCCGCCGGCGAAATCGTTGAACCGGTGCGTGGAGGCGGAGCTGATCAGCATGCCGGCCTTGATGGTGTGGGGCCCCTTGACTTTGGTGAAGTTATCGGCCAGCGAATAGAAGGGCGAAAGCCGGCCCTGCGGGTCGAAGGCGTACTCGGGGTTGGAGATTCCATTGGTGGGATTCGCCGCCTGGTTGCCGACGCCGGGGAAGTAGACGTTGAACGTGCGCTCGAAGGGCGGAGGCAGGAAGCTGCTCTCCGGCCGGCTGAACCCGAAGCGCACCTCGTTGAACGCCGATGCGCCGAAGGTGGAGTTGATCGCGAGCGCGGCGAGGCGCTGATAGAAGTTGTAATTATC
>DATGMB010000084.1:0-3953 GCA_035293845.1 Bryobacteraceae bacterium | reverse complement strand
CTCAACGCGCGGAACCCCAAGCACGTCAATGAGTTTAGATGCCGAAAAGGCCCCGGGCCGAGCGCAATTCATCTTAGCATAGGGCTTCGGACAGGCTGAAAACGTTCGATAACATGCATTTATTCAACCGCTTAACTGCCGTTGTCCTGGCCGCCGCTCTCGCCGCGCCCCTCGCTCCGCTGCAAGGTAAAACCAGGAAGGGCGACCACTATCTGGCGCAAGGGCGCATCCATCAGGAGAAGCAGGAGTGGGACGAGGCGCTGGCGGACTACCAAAAAGCCCTGGCCGAGGACCCCGCCGAGATGGTCTACCGCATGGCAGTGGACAAGGCCCGCTTCGAAGATGCCCAGATGCACATCGAAAAGGGCATCAAGATTCGCGCTCAGGGGCAGCTCGGCGAGGCGTTGCTCGAATTCCGTAAAGCCTACTCCATCAATCCTTCCTCTTCGGTGGCGGCGCAGGAGTTAACCCTCACCCAGGAAATGATCGAGCGCGAGCGCCTCCACGTGCAGCAGACCGGCAAGGAGCTGGCGCCCGCCGATCGCGGCCTGACCCCGGCCGAGCAGGAGCGCAAGGAGACGCAGGAGCGCATCGACCGCATGATGCCGGTTCCCGAGCTGCGCCCGCTCAATCCCGAGCCGATCCGGAACCTTAAGATCAACGGCCAGCCGGTGAAGGTCCTGTATGAAACCATCGGCAAAGTGGCCGGCATCAACATCATCTGGGATTCGGAGTTCACGACGCCGAGCAAGAACTCCTTCAACATCGATTTCGAAAACTCCACACTCGAACAGGCCCTGGATTACATCGCGGTCGAAACCCATACCTTCTGGAAGCCGATCTCCGCCAACGCCATCTTCATCACCAACGACAACACCAATAAGCGCCGCGAATACGCCGAGTTGGTCGCGCAGACGTTCTATCTGACGAACGTCAGCTCGCCGCAGGAGATTCAGGAAATCGTGAACGCCGTGCGTTCGATCGCCGAGTTGCAGCGCGTCGTGGCGTTTACCTCCCAGAACGCCATCATCGTGCGGGGCGAGGCGGACCAGGTGGCCCTGGCGGGCAAGATGATCCACGATCTCGACAAGCCGCGTCCGGAAGTGGTGGTCGACATCATGGTGATGGAAGCGAGCTCGGTGTTTACCCGGCAGCTCACCACGGCCGTGGCTTCGACCGGCCTGAACGTTCCGGTGAACTTCACGCCGCGCTCGACGCTGCAGGTGCAGACCTCCAGCACCAGCTCGAGCACGAGCAACACAAACAACGGCACGACGAACACCTCTACCAATACCAACGCCAACGCTTCCGCATCCTCTACGAACGGCCTGCAGATTCCGCTCGCGAATCTCGGCCACCTGAGCAGCCAGGATTTTTCCATCACGCTGCCCAGCGCTCTCCTGCAAGCCGCTCTGAGTGACACCAAGACCAAGGTGCTGCAGGCGCCCGAGCTGCGCACGGTCGATATGGCCAAAGCCGAGCTCAAGATCGGCGAGCGCCAGCCGACCGCCACCGGCAGCTTCCAGCCGGGCATCGGCGGCGTCGGCATCAACCCGCTGGTCAACACGCAGTTCAATTACATCGACGTGGGCGTGAACGTGGAGCTGCAGGCGCACGTGCACGATAACGGCGATGTCTCGCTCCACATCGTGCTCGATATTTCCACCGTTTCGGGCTACGCCAATATCGGCGGCATCCAGCAGCCGATCATCGGCCAGCGCAAAGTGACGCACGATATCCGCATGCACGAAGGCGAGGTGAATCTGCTCGGCGGCCTCGTGAACCAGTCGGATAACAAGCAGATCACCGGCATTCCCGGCCTGAGCAGCATTCCGCTGCTCGGCAAGCTGTTCAGCGGCCAGAGCGTGGACCGTGAGCGCGACGAGATCATGATCGCGCTCATCCCCCACATCGTACGGCAGCCCGATATCGAGCCGAGCAATCTGCGCGGCATCGCCGTCGGCAATCAGACCACCATCAAGCTCAACTACGCGCCCAAAGCGTCCGATGTCATCTCCGGCGCCCAGGCCGCCGCGCTGCTCCAGCAGCAGCAGGGCAACCCGCCCGCCCCCGCAACGGCCATGCCGCCGGCCACCACGACACCCGCAACGACGCCGGCCGCCGCACCGCCGGCAACGGCGCCGCCGGCTACCGCGCCGCCCGCCACCGCGCCGCCGCTGGGCGTCCCCGGCGCTCCGCCGCAGCCGGCCGGCTCCGCCACCGTGCAGTTTTCCCCGCCGCAGGCGCAGACCCGCGTCGGCAGCTCGCTTTCCGTCAGCCTGGTCTTGCAGGGCGGCGCCGATGTGGCCTCCGCTCCCATGCAGATCAGCTTCGACCCGAAGGTGCTGCGGCTCAATGACGTGGTCCGTGGCGACCTCTTTTCGAGCGATGGCCAGCAGCCCATCTTTACCAAGAACGTCATGAACGATAACGGCTCGGCCACCATCCAGCTCGGCCGCCAGCCCGGCTCCCCCGGCGTAAACGGCTCGGGCGTGCTCGTGACGCTGAATTTTCAGGCTGTCGGAAAGGGCGCCACCGCGGTGTCCGTTCCCAACCTGACCGTACGGAATTCCAAGGGTCAGCCGGTCGCTTCCGGCACCCCGCAGATGACGGTCACCGTCCAATAATAGAGGAGGTATGTTCGCCCAGCTCCGCAAAAACCCGCTCGATTCTCCGCGGCGATGCGGCAATTCCGTGCGGCGGCGCGGAAACCAAAAAGGCCTGACGCTGGTGGAGCTCATCGTCGCATTCACCATCATGCTGATCCTGAGCTCGATGGCCGTGCCACTCGCCCGTTCCCGCGTTCGCGTGGAGCGCGAGCGGGAGCTGCGTTACGACCTCCGCACCATCCATGCCGCGATCGACAAATATAAGGACTTCTGCGACGCCGGCTACCTC
The DNA here is from genome assembly GCA_035293845.1 of Bryobacteraceae bacterium. GTDB lineage: Bacteria > Acidobacteriota > Terriglobia > Bryobacterales > Bryobacteraceae > DATGMB01. The sequence goes on along the minus strand of DATGMB010000084.1, from coordinate 1,055 downwards.
GGCGCCATGAAGGTCGGAACCGATTGCTACCCCGAGTCGCTCGAACAACTGGTGGAAGGCGTAAAACTGGCCAACAACGCCGACGGCAAGAAAGTCCGCTTCCTCCGCAGCATCCCGCCCGATCCCTTCACCGGCAAACGGGAATGGGGCCTGCGCAGCGATCAGGACGACCCGACATCGACCAGTTGGGGCGGCCAGAACGTCTTCGCCGTGTACAGCAAGACGCAGGAGAAGGCACCCGATGGAACACCGTATGCCGAGTGGTAACCTGCAATCTCTACAACCATCGGAATTAGCTAAACCAACGCCAGTCGCGCGGGCGCGCAAAGGCGTCCTTGGTTTTACTTTTGTCGAATTAATGGTGGTGATCACCATCATGGTGATCATCATCAGCATGGCGATCCCGATCTACCAGCGCTCCATCGTCCGCGCCAAGGAGAGCGTGCTGCACAACAACCTCAACACGCTCCGCACAACCATCGACAACTACACCTACGATAAGCAAAAGGCCCCGCAAAGCCTGCAGGATCTGGTCAGCGAGGGCTACCTCCGGCAAATTCCCATCGATCCGATGACCGGAACCAATGAATGGCAGACCGTCATGGAAGAGGCCTCCCAGGCGGTCAATCAGTCCGAACCGGGCATTTTTGACGTAAAGAGTACTTCGGATAAAATAGGCCTCGATGGGACCCCTTACAATACGTGGTAACCGGCTCCGCCGCCTGTTGCCTCTAGTAACCCTAGCTGTAAGCGCCACTTACGGCCAGACCCTGCCGGTCTCCGGCCAGTGCGTCCTTTCTTCCGTGCCCAACCCGGTGCGGGCGGAAGGGCTCGCGGAACGAATGGGCGATATCTTCATCTCCTGTTCGGGATCCAACCCCGGGGCGGTGCTGGCGGGCAATCTCTCGGTCATGCTTCCGGTGAGCGTCACCAACCGGATCGCCAACAATAACCTGACAACCGACGCTGTCCTCTCCGCCGACACCGGCGCCGGCCCCGTGCCGCTCCCGGTCCAGGCTCTGGTGGGACCGCAGAGCGTCACCTTCAACGGCATC
>DATGMB010000083.1:0-3595 GCA_035293845.1 Bryobacteraceae bacterium | reverse complement strand
CGTAGTCGTCTATACATGGCGCGGCGAGGACATCCGGATCATCTCGGCGCGTCCTGCCGAACCCCACGAATCCGCAGAGTACGAGGCTGGGCTATGAAGGATCGCTACGATTTCAGCAAAGGCAAACGGGGCCGAGTGCTGGCGCCAGGGCCTGAGCCCGAGGGCAAGACTCGGATTACCATTCGACTGGATCAGGACATCGTGGACCGCTTCTTCGAGATGGCGGAGCGGTCAGGTGGCGCGACGGGCTACCAGACGCTGATCAACGCGGCGCTGCGAGAATACCTCGAAGGCAAAGCTCCCAAGCTGGAGGACACGTTGCGGCGGATCATTCGTGAGGAACTGAAGTCCAGCGCGGCTTGAGGTCCACCAGCGCGTTCCGCACTGCGTGGTACCCGCACATGCCGTGCACACCGCCGCCGGGCGGGGTCGAGGAGGAACAGATGTACACGCCGTCGAGCGGCGTGCGGTACGTCATGCCCGTCGGCCGCAGGAACATCTGCCGCGCGTCGATCGCGCCGCCTGAGATGTCGCCGCCTACCAGGTTGGCGTTCCGGCGCTCCAACTCCGCCGGACCCATCGTGTGGCGCTCCAGGATGCGGCTGCGGAAGCCGGGGGCGAAGCGCTCGATCTGGTCCTCGATGGCCTCCGTCATGTCCGCGGACGAGCCGTTGGGCACGTGGCAATAGGCCCAGAGCGTGTGTTTGCCCGCCGGGGCGCGGCTGGGGTCGAACAATGTGTGCTGCGCCGCCAGCACGAACGGCCGCCCCGTGAAGCTGCCCTCCCATTGCGCGATCTCCTCCAGCGTGCCGCCCAGATGCAGCGTGCCGGCGCGGGCGCATTCGGACGCGCGCCAGGGAACCGGGGCATCGAGCGCGTAATCCACTTTGAAGACCCCCGGTCCATAGCGGTACCGTTCCAGCCGGCGCCGGAACTCGGCAGGGAATCGCCCGCCGGCGATGGCAAGGAGCTGCCGCGGCGTTACGTCGCACATCACGATATCCGTCTCGGGCAGTGCGGTCACACGGGATTCCGTGCGGATCTCGCCGCCGAGTGAGCGCAGATACCCGGCGAGGGCGTCGCTGAGGCGCTGCGCGCCGCCGCGCGGGAATGGCCAGCCGCAGGCGTGCGCCGTGATTGCCATCACCAGCCCGATGGCCGCGCTGAGGGGCGCATCGAGCGGCATAATGGAGTGCGCCGCCAGTCCGCCGAACAGCGCCTGCGCCCGGGGACTCCGGAATTCGGATTCCGCCAGCCCCACGGCGGAGCGGATGGCGTCGAGCCCGAAGCGGGCCATGAGGACCGGATCGTGGGGCAGCCGCAGCGGCGCCAGGATGTCGTAGCGCAGGCGCGGCCAAGCCTGGACATACGGGGCAAAGAGGCGGCGCCAGGCATCGCCGTCCGGTCCCAAACCGGCGGCCGTCGTCTCCAGCGAGCGATCGAGCAGCACCGCCGTTCCATCATTCAGCGGATGAGCGGCCGGCGCCGCCGGATAAACCCATTCGAGCCCGTACTCGGCCAGCGGAAAGAGGTCGAAGCAGGGGGAGCAAACCGCCATCGGGTGGACGCCGGAACCGGCGTCGTGAACGAAGCCGGGCAGCGTCAACTCCTCCGAGCGCACGCCGCCGCCGATGCCCGGTGCGGCTTCGTGGACCGTCACGGCGCAGCCGGTGCGCGCCAAAAGGATCGCCGCCGCCAGTCCGTTCGGACCGGAACCGATGACCGTTGCGCGCTGCTGGTACCGTTCGGCCAACTTGGGTATTGTATAGAAGATGCAGAAGAAGCGCTTAGGGAATAGTGATCTGGACCTCACTCCCATCGGAATTGGCGCCTGGGCGATGGGCGGCGGCGGGTGGCAGTTTGCCTGGGGCCCGCAGGACGATCGCGCCTCCATCGAGGCGATCCACGCTGCGCTGGACGGCGGCGTCAACTGGATCGATACCGCCGCGGTTTATGGACTGGGCCACTCCGAGGAAGTGGTGGCGAGGGCTCTGGAGGGCGTTTCCCAGCGTCCGTATGTGTTCACGAAGTGTGAGCGCAACTGGGACGAGAAGCGGATGATCTATCCCAGCCTGAAGGCCGCCTCCATCCGCCGCGAGTGCGAGAACAGCCTGCGGCGCCTCCGGGTGGACACCATCGATCTGTACCAGATCCACTGGCCGCAGCCGGACGAGGATATCGAGGAGGGTTGGGCCACGCTGGCGCGCCTTCGGGAGGAAGGCAAGGTGCGCTGGATCGGCGTCTCGAATTTCAATGTGGCGCAGATGGAGCGGTGCCGAGCGATTGCGCCGATCACTTCTCTGCAGCCGCCCTATTCGGCCGTTTCGCCGGAGGCCGCGGCCGACGTTCTGCCCTATTGCCAAAAGCACCAAATCGGCGTGATTGTGTATTCGCCCATGAAATCCGGGCTGCTGAGCGGCAAGATGACGCGCGAGCGGGTCGCCGCGCTGCCGAACGACGACTTTCGCCGGCGCGCCGCGGCGTTCCAGGAGCCGCAGCTTTCGCGCAATCTGGAGTTGGCGGATATGATGTCGCGGATCGGCGCGCGCCACGGCGTGGAGGCGGGCGTGGTCGCGATCGCCTGGACGCTGCGGAACCCCGCCACGACCGCCGCCATCGTGGGGATGCGCTCGGCCACTCAGGCCCGAGGTGTGCTGGCAGCGCTCGAGTTCCGCCTCAGCGACGAAGAGTACGCCGAGATCGAGGCGGTACGGAACGGGTTGACGGTCCAGGCTTAGTTCGCTGTAGACGTGCGGCGGCGCGCAGCGGCTTTTCAGGCCCGCGTGCTACCGTAAGAGGCGGAGGACGCCCGATGCGTTGCCTGGGAATCGGTCTGGCCGCCGCCGCGATGTGCGCCGCACAGACGCCGGCCGCCCCGGAGAGGCCTCCGGCGCTGGTTCGGGGCATCCTGCTCGAGCGCGACGCTCCGGTTACGGAAGGCGAATTCAGCGTACGGCGGGCCGACAACCGCGTCTTCCGCTACCGGTTCGACCGCAATACCTACGTGGAACGCGAGCACGACCTGATCGATGTGGCCCGTCTCCATCCCGGCGACAAGGTGGAGGTGGTTTCCGACGCCATCCCCGGATTCGCCCTACGCTACGCCCGGACCGTTCACGTCCTTGAAATTCCCGGGCCGCCGCCGCGCCTGACCGAGGCAGGGCAGGGCCGTTACCGCGCCTACCGGAACGTGGAGGACCGCACGATTCCGCTGGGCAACCTGACGTATTCGGGCGTCGTCTTCCGCATCACCCCGGAGCGGATTCTGATCCACACCCGCGATGGGGAACAAGCGCTCGCAATCGGCAAGGACACACGCTACGTGCAGGACGGCGAGGTGGTGCCGGCCGGCGCTCTGAAGCCGAATACGCGCGTATTTGTGCGGGCGGGCCGGGATCTGTACGATCAGGTCGAAGCCTATCAGGTGATGTGGGGCAGCATTCTCGCGCCGCAGTGAGCGGCGGCTACGATCCTTTCCTACGCGCCGTGCCGGGCATGTTAACATAGTATTTCCATCTGATCTCTGAGGTTTTCGTGTCGAGAATTACCCGTAAAGAGTTGAAGACTGACAAGTTCGCACTGGAAGTCGAACAGA
>DATGMB010000082.1:0-4745 GCA_035293845.1 Bryobacteraceae bacterium | reverse complement strand
GGCGCGCGGCGGCGGCGCGTTGCCGTGTCGCGCAATGTCGCTAGCGGTAGATGAAAAAACAGGTGGTCGGTGGTCACCAGAAGCGCGCGCCGTGGCGGCCGCCCGGCAGCCTGGCAGGACAGGCCGTTCTGTGGCGCCCGGGCGCAACGTGGGCCAACTGTGCGCGAACGGGCGGCCAACGGCGGCGCGCGTCGTAGTTCGACTCCAGTGATTCTCGAACCCGTTTCCATTACGCCAGCGCTGGCGCGGCGCATCGAGATCTGGCCCGTGGACCGTCTGGTCCCCTATGCCCGGAACGCGCGCACTCATTCGGCGGAACAGGTGGCGCAAATCGCAGCGTCAATTGTGGAATTCGGCTTCAACGCACCGATCCTCGTGGACGGCCACGCCGGGATCGTCGCTGGCCACGGGCGCCTGCTGGCGGCGCGCAAGCTGGGCCTGCCGGAAGTACCGGTGGTTGTGCTGGACCACCTGACCGACACGCAGAGGCGCGCCTACATCATCGCCGACAACAAGCTTTCCGAAAACGCGGGATGGGATGAAGAGATCCTGGCCGCGGAACTCGCGGATTTGCAGCACGACGGCCTCGATCTGAAGCTCGTCGGCTTCTCCGACGAGGAATTGGCGGCGCTGCTGGCAGAGGACGGCAAAGACTCGGAAGCTGAACAAGAACAGCCGCTCGCCGAACCACCCGCGCAGCCCGTTACGCGGCCCGGCGATCTGTGGTCGATCGGAAAGCACCGCCTGATCTGTGGCGATTGCCGCGACATCCGCGCAATTGCGCGGATGTTCGACGGGCAGAAAGCGAACGTGGTGATCACCTCGCCACCCTACGCCTCGCAGCGCGCCTACGATCCGTCGAGTGGATTCCGGCCGGTCCCGCCGGAGGACTACATCGCATGGTTCCGGGACGTGGCGGCGAACATCGCCGCGCTGCTGGCCGGCGACGGGTCGTACTTTTTGAACATCAAAGAGCACGCCGACCAAGGCCAGCGCAGTCTGTACGTGAAGGATCTCACGCTCGCGCACGTCCGGCAGTGGGGCTGGCGCTTTGTGGATGAGTTCTGCTGGCGTAAAACCGATGACGGCGTGCCGGGAGGTTGGGGCAACCGCTTCAAGAACGCCTGGGAGCCGGTGTTTCACTTCTGCCGCGCCGAGAAGATCAAGTTCCGGCCGAAGGCCGTCGGCCACTGGTCGGAGGACTGCTTTGACTACTCGCCCAACAACCCGAAGTCGACGTCCGGCAGCGGACTGCTCGGGACGGGACCGCGCGGTGCAGCCGTGGATCGCGGCAGGAATCACGATGCGTGGCAGACGACGCGCCGCAATGCCAACGACCTCGAAGGCCGCCACGGTGGGATCGCGCGGCCGTCGAACGTGATCGAAGTCAAGACCGAGAGCAGCCAGGGATCGCACTCGGCTCCCTTCCCGCGCAAGCTGGTCGAGTTCTTCATCAAGGCATTTACGGACGCTGGAGACGTGGTCTTCGATCCGTTCAGCGGCAGCGGAACTGCGATCGCTGCCGCGGAAGTGCTCGGCCGCATCGGCTGCGGCGTGGAGATCAGCCCGGCTTACTGCGACGTAATCGTCCGCCGCATCGAGCACCTGGCGGAAACCGAAGCCGTGCTCGCTGAAACCGGCGAAAGCTTTAGCGCAATCGCGGCCCGGCGTTCCGGGCTGCATGACTGAAACCTCAAATCAACCGAAAGGAACTCCCGTATGGCAGAAACTAATCCCAATCTGTCTCCCTGCGTCACCCATCAGCCGAGCTTGCTGGGCGGCGCGGAAAACATGAAGCTGCTCTTCGATGAAGAGCTGGACCACCGGCGTGAATCGCTCGCGCGGCAGCGCGCCTGGGAAGCGATCTCGCTCGATATGGCGCAGACCGCCGCGCGGCGCGCGCAGAACGCGGCGACGTTCGATCACGCTGTCAACGCCGGCCTCGTGCTGGCCGGCCAGGTCGGCACGACCGAGAGCCAGCAGACGGTGTCGCCGGCCGGAATCGCGGCCAGCGAAACCACCAAGGGCGCCGTCGCGGCGGCTGGCGCGGGCGAGGCCATCAGCGCCGAGGGCATCACGGCCAACGTGGTGAACCTGTTCACGTCGCTGACGCCGGTGATCGCCAGTTCGCTGGCGACGGCCATCTCGCAGACCATCGCGGCGCTCGTGCCGGTGGTGGTTACGGCGTCGGGCGGGACATCGTCTGGAGGAGGGACCCCTTCCCAAACGGAGGCGAAGCCGGTCGCCGCGTGAAGCTCCCATACGGGAGGCCCCGGCGTGGTGCGGCAGAGGAAACCTCCGATTCCAATGCCGCCCCGTGGGGCTTTCCCGGTGGCGTTTCAGAAAGGAAAAAGACGATGAACTTTTTGCAGATCCTCCAGACGATTCTCAGCGTGGCGCCTTCGGGCATTCAGTTAACCCAGGAGGTCGTCGCGCTCGTGCAGGCTATCGAAGCCGCCTTCTCGGCCGGTCAGACGCCCGCATCGCACCAGCAGGCCGTGGCCTCGGCTTTGGGCGCGCACCTGGCCAGGCAGTAGGCAAGCTCATGAAGATCGCGCGGGACACAGCGGGCGCAGCAGGTTCCTCGAAATCTGAACTCGTCCTGCGCGATCTCACGGTCCAGCGATGGCCGATCGACAAACTGATCCCTTACGCCCGCAACGCACGGACCCATTCCGACGCGCAGGTCGCCCAGGTCGCGGCCAGCATCATCGAGTTCGGCTGGACGAATCCGATCCTGGTGGGCGGGGACGGCGTGATCATCGCCGGTCACGCGCGACTGGCAGCGGCGAGGAAGCTGGGGATGACAGAGGCGCCGGTTATCGTACTCGACCATCTGACTCCCACCCAGCGCCGTGCTCTGGTGCTTGCGGACAACCGGCTCGCGCTCAACGCCGGATGGGACGAAGAGATGCTGCACGTCGAATTGGAGTCGCTTGAGGAGGAGGGCTTCGACCTCGACCTGGCCGGCTTCACCGGCGAAGAGATTGAAGAACTACTCCGCGACCCGGAAGAGACGTTCGAAGGTCTCACGGACGATGACGCGATCCCGGAAGAACCGAAGCGTGCCGTCACCATGGCAGGAGACGTGTGGCTGATGGGTGACCACCGCCTGTTGTGCGGTGATGCGACCAGTATGGAAGCGATGCAGACCGTTCTGGCCGGCGGCTTGGCTGATATGGTCTTCACCGATCCGCCCTACAATGTCGACTACGAGGGCAAGACCGCACGGAAGCTTAAGATCGGCAACGATACCCTCGGCGGCAAATTCTACGAGTTCCTGCGTGAAGCCTGCGCAAACCTGCTGGCCGTAACGAAGGGCGCTGTCTACATCTGCATGTCATCGTCGGAGCTGCACACACTGCACCAGGCGTTCACCGACGCGGGCGGCTACTGGTCCACGTTCGTGATCTGGGCGAAGCACCATTTCACGCTGGGCCGTTCGGACTACCAGCGCCAGTATGAGCCGATCCTGTACGGCTGGCGCAAGGGTGTGGATCACTTCTGGTGCGGCGCGCGGGACCAGGGCGATATCTGGTTCATCAAGCGGCCGGCGAGTAGCCAGGAGCATCCGACGATGAAGCCGGTGGAGTTGGTCGAGCGCGCAATCCGCAATAGCAGCAAGACGCGCGACACCATCCTTGATCCATTCGGCGGATCGGGCACGACGGTCATCGCATGTGAGAAGTCCGGACGGCAGGCGCGGCTGATCGAACTGGAGCCGAAGTACTGCGACGTGATCGTCCGCCGTTGGCAGGCCTACTCCGGGCGGGAGGCGAAGCTTGAATCAGACGGCAGAAGTTACCGCGAGGTCGCAGGAGCGCGAAATGCGGTGGCAGCGTGAGATCGAGCCTTGTCCGACTGGTCGGCCGAACTGAGAATCCTGGAGCGCGAACGGAAATGAACGATCCCCTCCTGCAAGTATTCGTGCCCGCCATCGGATTAGTTTCAGGACTCATCGCCACCTACGTGACGCTCAAGAATCAGGCGCTGCTCGCCGAGGTTCGCCAGGAGCTGGCCGAACTTGAGAACCGCCTGATCACGAAGATCAACGGAACGTATGTGCGTACGGAAGAGTGCAAGCTACGCACCGAGCTCATTCAAGAGAGGATCAATATGCTGGCGGCGGGGATGCACAAAGCAGAACCGCCGCCGGAGCGTGACCCGGGCGGCGGCCTGCGGTGAGGAAGGTGGTTGATTGCTACCTGGCAATGCTGTAAACGCGGTCGCCGGCCTCGTTCTTCGCGGACTCGATCTTGACGTTGTGCTTCTTGCCGGCGGTGCTGATGAACCCGCGCACGCTGTGCGCCTGCCAGTCCGTGGCCTTCATAATCTCGGCGAGGGTCGCGCCCTTGGCGCGTCCGATCATTTCCAGGATCTTCGCGCCCTTGCTTTCGGCGCGCGGTGCGGCGGACTTGGCAGCGCGTTCGAGCTTGGCGGCCTTTTTGCCGGCCTTGTCCTTGGCGGGCGCGGCGGCCTTGGCGCTTTTCCTGGCCCCTTTCTTGGCAGTGCCCGCGCCCTGTTCCGCAACGGCGGCGGCTTTGCCGGTGGTTTCTGCGTTCGTCATGGTTGTTCTGCTTCCTTTCTCGCTCCGTTCGGGAGCATCTGATTCATCACTCGGGTGCGCCGGAAAGGCAAGGGAATTGTGACCGGCACGGCAACGATTGATCGGGAGGCGAATGCGTGGCGATCATGAGCCTGCGGGCTTACGCGCGTCATCGCGGCGTGGAGCTGTCGGCGGTTCA
>DATGMB010000081.1:0-22224 GCA_035293845.1 Bryobacteraceae bacterium | reverse complement strand
GTCCACTCTCCCTTTCGTTTTTATCCGCGCCCGAACACGTGCCGTTTGGCGCTCCATCGGCCACTCAGGTACTCACCCATATCGAGGTTGCCGGACATGCTGTCGCCCTCCAGCTTGCCCGTGAAATGGTAGGAAATCGACGCGCCGTGCGATTCGCCCACCGAGCTCGAAATCCGCACCTCGTTTCCCGAAATGGTGCCCGTCAAATCGCGGCCGGTGAAGTCGCCCTGGTGCGTGCCGGTCAGCCGGTTGCCCTGTTGCCGGATGTGCAGCGTATGTTCGCCGGTCCCGGCGGCGTACTGAATTTTGACGTCCCAGCGGCCGTTGAGATCGCCCGCCGGTTCGCTGAGCGTCTCCGGTTTCCACGCGGGCCGGCGCGCGGAGAGCACTTCGTGCAGGCGGTCGGCCACGATCTTCACATCGTCCGCCTTCATCTGGTACGCCGTGATCGAGATTCCCGTCTGGCCGCCGCTCGCGCGCCCGCCGCTCACCGTCACGGCGATGCGAGGCTCGGTCGTCCACAGAATATTCGCGAGGTCCTGGCCCGTCAAGCCGAGTCTGGCCGTGTCCCATGTGATCGCGAGACTCGGGCTGTGATTGTCGATCGTGGGCGGCTGGCGGATCGCCGCAGTAACGCCATCGACCTTGCCGACCCGGTCCGCGATCGTCTGCATCCAGCCGGTCCAGATCTCGTCTTCCTTCCGATGGTCGCGCAGAGCCCACATTTCCACGGCGGCAAGCATGGCGACGATCTCTTCCTTCCCGATCTTCATCGCGCGGCCGTGGCCGTGGTGCGGCGCGCTGCACACCCAAGCCGCCTGCAGCAGATCCTTGCGGCCGAGCACCAGCCCCGCGCACTGCGGCCCGCGGAGGCATTTGCCGCCGCTGTAGGCGACGAACGTCGCGCCGCGCCGCAGGTGCTCGTTCGGGATCGTCAGCATTTCCGCCGCGGCGTCGTTCAACACCGGCACGCCCTTCTTCTTCGCGATGCTGTAAACCGCATCGTAGGTCAGCGGGCCGCTCTCCAGACGCGGGCCGGCCATGATGTAGACCATCGCGGCTTTGGGGCCGAGCGCGGCTTCGTATTCGGCGGCGTCCCCCACTTCGATGATCCGCACCCCCACCGAACGCACCGCCTGGTCGTACTGATTGCGGCAGAACTTGGGGATGACCACCTCGTCCTTCGGGAATCCGCTGAGATCCGGAACGCGCACCAGCAGGTCGGGATTGCCGCCCGTCACGCACGCGGCCGTGGTATGCGCGATGCCCGCGGCGCAGCCCGCCGAGACGAGCGCCCATTCGGCCTGCGTGATTTCTGAGATGCGCCGCGCCACGGCTTCCATCAGCTCATCGAGGTGTACGTGATACTGCGCCGCGGCTTCCGCGGCGGCGCGCACCTCCGGCAGCTCGAGCGAGCCGCTAATGATCGTGAAGGTGCCGCGGCTGTTGATCAGCGGGCGGACGCCGATGGATTGGTAAATCGATTCCGGGCTGAGTTTCATCTTGCCGGCGGTGGCCGGCGCCGTGGGCGCGGCGTGCGCCGCCTGCGAATCCAGGACCGCGGGCGCAGCCGCCAGAATCGAGCCGCGGCGGAATAAGTCGCGGCGGCTCCATCCGGAAAGATATCTCCCCAGGGTGTTCTTCACCGAATGGTTCACAGGCACCTCCTAAGCGCTGATCTGGCCCTTTAGCGTATCACCTTGCGTGCTCTCAAAGAGCCCACATCGTGCGGAAGTGCTCATGCCCGGCGCGCGCCATGAGCCCGCTCTCCAAAGCAAACACATTGACTGTGCTCTGTAGCGGGTTATACACTAACACGCGGTGGAACGGAGAGCTTTCCTGCACTTAGCGGCGGCTGTGCCGCTTGCAGCGGACCAGGGGGACCAGCCAGCATACCGCGTCGTCACGCACTTCGCGCCGGCCGAGCATCCCGGCATGCCCGGCCCGTTTCCCGGCCGCGTGGTCAAGGTGCATTCGGCGCGCTCGATCGACGAGGAATCGCGCGCCGCGAATCCGGACGCGGTGCGACAGATGCTCACTGCGGGGATGCTCGCGCTCACCGGCGAGAAGCGCAAGGAAGATGCCTGGGCGCGCTTCATTTCGCCGCGCGACGTGGTCGGCATCAAGGTGAATTGTTCCGGCGCGCCGCAGATCTGCACCCATCCGGAGGTAGTCGCCGGGATCGTCGAGAACCTGACCGCCATCGGCGTCCCCGCCGGCCAGATCTGGGTCTATGAACGGTTCGCCAACCAGTTGACCTCGGTCAATTACCCGCGCTATCTGCCGGAGGGCGTTCACGTGGAAGCCGCCGAGGGCGAGTACTCCCGCGGCACCGTGCTCGGCTACGACCCGCGCACGTATGTCGAAACCAGCTTCTTCGGCGAGGACGATACGCGCTCGAACCTCGTCCGCATCGCCTCCGAGCGGTTCACCAAGATCATCAACGTCCCGAACTCCAAGGAGCATCAGGCAGCGGGCGTGACGGGCTGCCTGAAGAACATCGCCTACGGCAATTTCTCGAACGTGGCGCGGTCGCACAAGTCGTCGAAAACCTTCACGTATTCGTTTATCGGCACGCTCGCAGCGGTCGAACCCATCCGCTCGCGCACGGTGCTGCAGATCATGGACGCACTGGCCGGTGTGTGGCATGCCGGACCGTTCAGCCGGTTTCCGCAGTTCCGCTTCTACCCCAAGCAAATGTGGTTCGGCACGGACCCGGTGGCGATGGACCGCCAGTTGCTCGACCTGATCGAGGCCAAGCGCAAAGCAGAGGGCGCGGTGTCCTTGTTCGACCGCTCGCCCGAGCACCTCGGCAACAATCGCGATCCCAACCGGAACGCGTTTATTCGCGAGCCGGGGCATATCGAGTACGCCTCGAGGCTCGGGTTAGGGGTCTTCGACGCGGCGAAGATCCAGGTTCGGGAGGTCGAACTCTGATGCTGCTGCTCTTGGCCGCGGCGCTGCCGAGCCTGCTCTGGGACGGTCCGCCGGACACGGCCGCCGCCTTGCGCCAGGCGGGAATCGAGCGCCTTCAGGTGCCCGCCGCGCAATACGAATCCTGGAAAAGCGTGGGCGGTCTGGCCGTGGAAGCGGCGCATCCGGACGGCGCGGTCCAGCTTACCGCGCCCGGAGTGCAGTACCGCGCCAACGTCGCCTCGGCGACCACGACACCCTGGCTCGTGAGCAACGCCTGGCGCATTCTGCGGAACCCGCGCGGCCGCTTCGTTTACGATGCGCAGGGCGCGAAGGCCGCGCTGGCGGCGGCCGAGGCGTCCTGCTTCGGCGCGGATGCAGCAGTCCATACCGATGCCGCGGGGCTGAAGCCCTTCGCGGAGATCGTCTCGATGCTGCGCGCGATCGGCCCCAATGGCCCGCCCGTAGCCGATATCGGCTTTATCGATGACGGATCGCCGGCGGCCGGCGAAGTGATCAACCTGCTGGTGCGCGATAACCTGCTCGTGAAGCTGGTGGCTAAGCCGGACCCGGCCATGAAGCTGAACGTGTCCTTCGGGTCGAAGGAGTTTCCCAAAGAAGAGGCCGGCAATCCGCCGATGATGGCGCACGATATCCGCGGGCATCTCACGGACGAGCGGCGCTCGCTGCGGATTTTCGGCAGCGCCGTGGTCGTGGCGCGCCTGACCGCAGCGCCGGACGGCGTGCGCGTACACCTGCTGAACTACGCGGGCGCGGAGCGGAAGATCGATGGTCTGCGGGTGCGGGTGCTGGGACGCTATCCGAAGAGCCATGTGACCGCAGCCGGCAGCCCGGCAGACGAGTTGCTCGATTACACGGTGGATACGGACGCCACCGAATTCACCATCCGGGAATTGAAGACTTATGCGGTCATCGATCTGGCGAGGTAGACTCATGCGTTCGAAACACGCTCTGATTCCGGTTGCCCTGTTGTGTTTCGGCGTTGCCGGCGCACAGCCGCGCTACGATCTGCTGATCGCCGGCGGTCACGTGATCGATCCGAAAAACGGCATCAGCGCTGTGCGCGATGTGGCCATCGCGGGCGGCAAGATCGCCGCCGTAGCGGCGCATATCGATCCGGCGCAGGCGCGCAAAACGGTGAACGCCGGCGGGCTCTACGTCACGCCGGGGCTGGTCGATATCCACGTACACGTTTACGCCGGAACCGGCGAGCGCGGCTCCTATGCCGGCGATAACAGCCTCTATCCCGATGGCTTCACCCTGCGGGTGGGCGTCACGTCGGTGGCCGACGCGGGCTGCGCCGGGTGGCGGAATTTCGAGGATTTCAAACAGCGAATCATCGACCGCTCGAAGACGCGCGTGCTGGCGTTTCTCAACATCGTCGGCAACGGCATGCGCGGCGGGCGCTTCGAAAACGATCTGGCCGACATGGAGCCCGGCCCCGCGGCGGATATGGCGCTCCGCTACAAAGGGCTGATCGTGGGAATCAAGACCGCGCATTACGCCGGTCCGGAATGGACCCCCGTCGAGCACGCCGTCGAGGCCGGAACCAAGGCCGGCATCCCCGTGATGGTCGATTTCGGAAACGATCATCCCGAGCGGCCGCTGTACGATCTGCTGACGAAAAAGCTGCGGCCGGGCGACATTTACACGCACTGCTATTCCGGCCTGCGGCATGAGCTGGTGGACGGAAAGGTGAATCCCGGGATGATCGAAGGCCGCAAGCGCGGCGTGATCTTCGACGTCGGCCACGGCGGCGGAAGTTTCGCGTGGCGCGTCGCCGTACCGGCCATCCGGCAGGGCTTTCTCCCCGATTCCATCTCGACCGACCTGCACATCGGCAGCATGAATTCGGGAATGAAGGACATGCTGAACCTGATGAGCAAGTTCCTGGCACTGGGCCTCCCGGTGGACGATGTCATTCTCCGCTCCACCTGGAATCCGGCGCGGGAGATCCATCACGAAGAACTCGGCAATCTCTCGGTGGGATCTCCGGCGGATGTGGCCGTGCTGCGGCTCGAAACCGGGCATTTCGGCTTCACCGATATGTATGGCGCCCGGCTGGACGGCACCCGCAAGCTGACCTGCGAGATGACCGTCCGGGACGGCAAGGTGGTCTATGACCTGAACGGCATCTCCCGGCCGGAGTGGACGACGCTCCCGCCCGATTACACCGCCATCGGCGATCCCTCCTGGGACGGCCTCAACCCCGCGCGATCCGGCCGGGGAGCGGCGGCAAAGAAGTAAGAGCTCACCGCGGACCTCAGGCGCTGCGTTCCCGGCCGTACATCAGCACCAGGGAGCGCTGCGCGAAGGGTAGGTAAACCAGAATGGCGGTCATGCCCAGGGCGAATCCCGCGCTGATGTAATGGGTGAGCAGGAAAGGCGAGAGGGCCCAGAGAGTATCCAGGAGAAGAAGCACGGGAAAGAGCCGGGCGAACTTGCCGGGAAGCTGGCGCAGATCGAAGGCCGCGGCGGCGCCGATATAAAGCCGTACCGGGATCAGCATGGCGGCGGTGGCCACGATCACGGCGAGGGACGCCACCGGCAGACCGGCCTCGCGGCAGAGGTCGTCCACTTCGCGGAGGTTCGCCAGAGCCGTGAGGTAAATACCGAGGTAGAGCGCCTGGACGCCGATAAGGAGCATCCGCACGGTCCTGCGCGGTGGCGCGGGCAGCTCATCGACCGTCGAAAGCACCGAGCTAACGACGGGAGAGTCCGAAACGGGGGCTTCGGGCTCCGAAAGCGGCGCCGCAGGCTCCACGCGGGCCACTTGCGCAATGAACCGATAGCCCTTGCCGGCTACCGTCTCGATATAGCGCGGGCGGGCGGCGGAATCGTTGAGCGCCTCGCGTATCTTATTGATCGCGCTGTTGAGGCCGTGGTCGAAATCGACAAACGTGCCGTCGGCCCAAAGGCGCTGCCGCATCTCCTCGCGGGTGACCAACTCATTCGGACGTTCCAGGAGCATTACCAGGATCTGGAAGGGTTGGGCGTGAAGCTTGACCCGCATGCCGTGCTTGCGCAGTTCCCCGGCCGCGGGGTCCGCTTCAAACGCTCCGAATGAGAACAGATGTCGCGCGGTGACGTCGGGCACAAGCTTCCAGTTTAGCTCGCTGAGGCGCTGCCGGAAACCGCTTGCATTCAGCGAGATACACGGTGAGATCGAAACGATAGGGAGTTTGAGGCCTGGAGAATTGCGGCAGCCGGGACGGGTAGGGCAGAATTCGGTCGCGAGGTGACGGATGCGTTCGATCGGGTGGATGGCGATGGCGGTGGCGAGCGTGGCGGCGGTGGGCGCGGCCGCGCAGAGGAGTCTGGAGGCGACCCGGGCTTTCGATCGATACATCGCGGACGTGGAGGCCGGATTCGAACGGGGGGCCCGGCCGGGCGATCCGGGGCCCACGGGTTTCCGGGTCGAGGCCATCCACGGAGGAACCTGGGCGGTGGACGGCGGCCTGCTGCACCACTGGCGGGCGATGGCGCTGGCCCCCGGAGCGAAGGCCGTGGACCTGCTGGCGCTGCTGCGGGACTACGATCACCTTGCGCGGTACTACACGCCGGACGTAATGGCATCGCGGCGGCTGGCGGGCGGAGATGAAGCGGCCACGATCGCGATGCGATTTCGCAAGCAGAAGGTGGTGACGGTTGTCCTGGATGCGGAGTTCGAGACGCGACCAGGGCTCTCGGGACCGGGGCGCGGGTACAGCATTTCGCGGAGCACGCATATCTGGCAGGTCGATGGGGCGGGTTCGAAGCAGGAGCGGCGGCGGACGGAGGGCAATGACGATGGCTTCCTATGGCGGCTGAACTCCTACTGGATGTTCGAGGAAACCCCGGAAGGACTGCGGATGCAATGCGACGCGGTTTCGCTCACGCGCGATGTTCCGCTGGGCTTGGGCTGGCTGGTAACGCCGGTGATCGCAACCCTGCCGCGCCAGTCGCTGGAGTTCACGATGACGGCCACTCAAAAGGCACTGGAGGCAAATCGATGACGCAGAAGCAATTTGTGGGCGCGCCGCGGGTACACACGGCGCTTACGGCGGCGGCGGAGAAACGCCTGCTGATCTGGCTGGCGCGGCGGACGCCGCGGGCGGTCGGTCCGGACCACCTGACGGCGCTCGGCTTCGCGGCGCAGCTCCTCGCGGGCGCGGCTTACGCGCTGGCGGGGCGGGACGCCCGCGCCCTCGCGCTGGTCAACGTGTTCCTGTTCCTGAACTGGCTGGGGGATAGCCTGGATGGGACGCTGGCGCGAGTGCGGGAGCAGCAGCGGCCCCGATATGGGTTCTACGTAGACCACCTGGCGGACGCATTCGGAGCGCTGGCACTGATGGGCGGCCTCGCGTGCTCGGGGTTTGTCCACGCGCCCGTGGCGGCGGGAATGCTGGCCGGATATTACGTGCTTGCGATCGAGAGCTACCTGGCGACTTACACGCTCGGGCGGTTTCATCTGTCGCAAGGGATATTCGGACCGACAGAGCTCCGGTTCCTGCTGATGCTGGGGAACGCGGTGCTGTTCTGGCGGCCCTATGCGAGCCTTTTCGGACGGCAGTTCCTGTTGTTCGACGTGGGCGGCATCGTCGCCGTGGCGGGAATGGCCGCGATGGCGGTCGCAACCGGCGCGCGGCACACGGCCGCTCTGTACCGCGAGGAGACGCTGCGGTGAGGGCGCGATTCGGATGGTTCAGCGCCGTGGGGCTGCTGGGCGCAGCACTGCAGTTGGTGTTTTTCGAGATTTCGGTTCGATGGGGACGTCTCAATGCATCCGCGGCCGCGGCGGCAGCGGTCGAAATGGCAGTGCTTCACAACTTCTGCTGGCACGAGCGGTTTACGTGGCGAAGCCGGCCGGCGGCGGGGCTGCGGGAACGGGCGATCCGGTTGTGGCGGTTCCACGCGGCCAACGGGCTGGTGTCCGTGGCGGCAAATGCCGCCCTGGTGCATGCGTTCGTCGCGTGGGCAGGAGCTCCGCCCCTGGCGGCGCAGGCGGCGGCAATTGCGGTCTGTGCGCCGGCGAATTTCCTGGCAGCGGAGCGTTGGGTGTTTACGCCGGAGCGGGCGGCCTCGCGGCCAGGAGCCGGATTTCCTCGCGCAGCGCGGCGAGCTCGGCGCGGAGCGCTTCGGCTGTTTCGGCCTGCTGCTCCAGCATCTGAATCCCAAGCGCCTCGAGTTTCTGGCTGAGGTCGGCCACCGGTTCGTTTTCGTGCAGGTCGATATAGGTGTCGAAGGCGAACTGGATCCAGTTCAGCCACTGCGCGGCGGCGGCGGTCTTATCGACGAACCAGAAACCGTAGAGGCCGACGGCGATGGGCAGCAGTTCCTTGAGATTGATCGCGTTGCCGAAGGCCTGCTGCATCGACCGGTTCAAGCCGTCGAAGGCGCGCTGGATGGACTTATCCGTCTCGGAAACATCGGGCCCGTTGGCTTCCTTTTCATAGCCCAGGGCAAAGAGTCCGTGCCTTTCCGCATATTGTTCCAGCGTTCCGGGAAAACCGGGAAACTGAGCGGGATCGTACGCAATCACCACCGTGGCGGTCAACGGCCGGGCATCGACGCGCCGGACGCCGGCAAGCTCCGCGAGCGCGGTGCGGATGGATTCCAATCCGGCCGGGTCCCCCTTGACAAAGGGAAGGCGCAGCCGAAGCCTGCCCGGGACGTGATGCTGGAGTTCGGCGATCCGGGTCATGGTTGCCTCCAGAGGCCACTTTACGACATCGGCGCGCCGAGTGGCATGGTAGCTGCACTCCGCACAGTATGGCGAATACCAGCATCCCCGCCAATGGGAGGACCATGCAGGAGATTCCGATCGAGCAGTGGATCCCCTTTCTGGCCGAATTCACGCGGGAAAACCGCGGCGCGCACGCTCGCCTGGAGGTGATCGGGTGCGGAGACGAACCGTTATACCAGGTCGAGACGGAGAACCGGCCGCTCGAGGGCGTTTCCTCGGACGTCAAAAACCACGACCGGACCGTCTGGATCAGTTTCAGCTCCAGGATGGGCGCCCACCTCACGCATGGCGTGCATCACGCGACGGCGGTTCACATTCTGCCCGCGACCGAAACGGCGCGGCTGGTGTTCGAAGTCGAGTCGGACGATGGCACGAAAACGATCCTCGAATTGACGGCGGCCGGGGCGTTCGCGCTGGAGGCATGAGCACGCAAGCGGCAGACTGGATGGCCAGCCTTCCCGCGGAGCTCCGCAAGCGCGCGCGCGCCGGCCCGCAGCCGCGCTGGATCGGCCCGATGCTGGCGACGCTCACGGCCGAGCCGTTTTCCGGCGCCGGTTGGATCTTCGAGCCCAAGCTGGATGGCGAGCGCTGCCTCACATTCGTGCAGGGCGGCCGTGCGCGGCTGCTTTCCCGCAACGGGAAGCCTCTGAACGGCACCTACCCGGAACTGGTGGAGCCGCTCGGCCGGCAGCCGGCCGGAGACTACATCGCGGATGGCGAGATCGTCGCGTTTCAGGATGGCGTCACCAGCTTTGCGCAGATCCAGCAGCGCATGCAGATTCGCGATCCGGCGGCGGCCCGCAGCCGTGGCGTGGAAGTCTTCTACTACCTCTTCGATCTCCTCTACCTGGACGGCCGCGACCTCCGCGAATTGCCGCTCGAATACCGGAAAGCGCTGCTGCGGCGGGCGTTCGATTTCCGCGGCCCGCTGCGCTTCACGGAGCACCGCGAGCGGGACGGCGAAGCGTATTACCGGGAGTGCTGCCGCGATCGGCTGGAAGGAATGATCGCCAAGAGGCTCGATAGCACGTATCTCTCGCGGCGCTCGCGCGATTGGCTGAAGGTGAAGTGCTGGAACGCGCAGGAGTTTGTGATCGGCGGCTATACCGAACCGCAAGGCAAGCGCACGGGCTTTGGCGCGCTGCTGCTCGGCTATTACGAAGACGGCAGGCTGCGGTACGCGGGCAAGGTCGGGACCGGATTCAACACGGGAATTCTGGAGGACCTGGGTGGCCGGCTGGCGGCGATCGAGACGCCGGAGTGTCCATTCGCCGGAGAGACGCCGGCGGAGCGGGGGGTGCACTGGGCGCAGCCGAAGCTGGTCGCGCAGGTGCGGTTCACCGAGTGGACGAAGGATGGAAAACTGCGGCACCCGCGCTTTCTTGGCGAGCGCGCGGATAAAGACGCGAAGGAAATCGTACGGGAACGAGCCAAGGGAACGCGGTGAGCGGCTGGCACGAAGAGTGCAGACTCACAGGTTATGAGATTTTCGCTCGAGAGGAACTGGTGGTCGCTGGTGCTTCGGGGAATCATTGCCATCGCCGTCGGGCTCGGGACATTCATCTGGCCCAGGATCACATTGGCCGCGCTGGTGTTTCTCTTCGCAGGCTACGCGGTGTTGCAGGGAATCCTCGGCATTGCGGGCGCGGTCCACGCGATCGAGGCCCGGGAGCGGTGGGGCGCGCTGATGTTCGAGGGGATCATCGGAATCGCCGCGGGGGTGGTTGCGGTGGGGTGGCCGAAAATCACGCTGCTGACGCTGGTGTTGCTGCTCGGCGTATTCGCGATCCTCACGGGAATCTGCGAGATCGTGGCCGCAATGTGGCTGCGGCGGCACGTTCCTGACGAGTGGCTGCTGGCGCTCGGCGGCATCGTGTCGGTGATATTCGGGTTCCTGGTGATTGCCGCGCCGGCGGTCGGGGCGCTCGTGATCGCGATGTGGTTCGGCGGATTTACGCTGCTCGTCGGCGCGCTGCTGGTCGCGCTGGGGCTCCGGCTCCGGACGTGGGACCGGACGCTGCACGCGGGGCCGGGGATTCCGGCCCCGGTGCATTGAGAGATTCGCGGTCGCAAGCCGGCCGTGGGCTGCTCTGCCGCATGGCTCCGCGCGCACCAAAAACCGCCTGCTACAGGCGGTCGCGCCTCAATACTGCCAATCACTTAGCCGCAAAATCCGCCTGTTGGGGGGCGGCTTTTCGTTGGCCAAACGCACGTCGAGGTGTGAAAGCCGGGTCTCCGTAGCCGGAACGCGGCGCGCGCAGGCCATGGGCCTGCGCCACCGGTCAGGGAAGGTTGTTCGAGATCACGTTCGGCACATTGCGCTGCCGCAGCAGCGCGTTGAAATCCGCGAGATCCTTTTCGAGCAGCAGCTTCAAATGCTGCTGCTGAGTGGCGGCCTGTTCCTTCAATTCGTCGTGGACGGCCACCTGCTGGGTGGTCGGCTGGTAGTCCGAGCTCTCCACGCCCGAGGCGAGATAGCCGATCTTCGATATCAGCTTCGGCGGGAAGCGCACGTCATCCTGCCCGCGCCCCGTGACCCGCAACTGGATCAGCTCGCCCTCGATCGCGATCAGCTTCTCCGAGAGCTGATCGGCCGCGCTGCGGACCGGAGCGCTCGCTTCCTCCGCGCCGAGCGCCGATTTGAGCTGCAGCAATTGAGCGCGCAGCGATTCGATCTGGTTCACGGCATCGACCATGCTGTTCATCGTTCCGGCGAGCGACGTCATCAGCTTCGTCTGGATCTGGATATCGCCCTCGGTGCCGTTGGAGTGCGGGTCCTTGAGGACCTTGAGCGGCTGGGTGTACTCCTTGCCGCCGATCGTCAGCTTGACGGTATAAGTGCCCGGAGGCGCCAGCAGCGAGATGCGGCGTTCGCCGGGGGCCGGGCGCCAGCCTTCCGCGTTGAGCGTGATTTCGGGCGCGTAGAGCGGGGCGCTGCGCAGCCGGATTTCACGGGTGGGCTCGAAGCGCAGGTCCCACCAGATGCGGTTGATGCCGGGCTGCGCGCCGGCGGCAAGAGTGCGGACGGTGCGGCCGCTGGCATCCACGATCGACAGGCGGACGGGCGCTTGCGGCCGCGACTGGAGGTAATAGTCGAGCGATGCGCCGTAGGGCGGATTCTGGCCGGCCGTGGGATCGTTCGGCATGCTTTCCGGCTGGGTGGCGTTGCGGAAACGGTAGGCGTCGCGCGGCGGGAAGAGGTACGCATCGGACGAGAGGGCCTGCATCGTCATCTGCTCGAGTGGAGTGATGTCGTCCAGGATCCAGAAGCCGCGGCCGTAGGTCGCGAGCACGAGATCGTGGAAATGCGGCTGGATGGCGATCCAATAGACCGGCGCGTGCGGGAGGTTGGATTGCAGCGGCTGCCAGTTTTCACCGTCGTTGAAGGAGACGTAAATCGCGTTCTCGGTGCCGAGAAAGAGCAGGCCGCGGCGCACCGGATCTTCGCGGATGCAGTGCGCGTAGCTGAGCATGCCCGGCGGAATGCCGTCGACAATTTTGGTCCACGTCTTGCCGTAATCGGCGGTTTTGTAGACGAAGGGATCGCGATTGTTGACCTGGTGCAGATCGACAGTGATGTACGCCGTGCCGGCGTCGAAGCGGGATGCCTCGATGTTGGAGACCGTGCCCCATTCCGGCAGGCCGGGGATGTTGGCGGTGACGTTGGTCCAGTGCTGGCCGCCATCGCGCGTGAGCTGCACGAGGCCATCGTTGGTGCCGGCCCAGATCACGCCCGCCTGTTTGGGAGACTCCGCGATCGCGAACACCACACCGGCGTATTCGACGCCGATATTATCGCCGGTGAGTCCGCCGGAGAATTGCATGCGGCTCTTGTCATTGCGCGTGAGGTCGGGGCTGATGACCTTCCAGGAGTGGCCCTGATCGGTGGTCATGTGGACGTACTGGCTGCCGGCGTAGACCTTGTTGTGGTCGTGCGGCGAAATCAGGATCGGGAATTCCCAGTTGAAGCGGTATTTGAGGTCCGCGGCGGGAGCGCCGCCGGTGTGTTCGGGCCAGATCTCGACGTGCCGCGCCTGATGGTTGCGCTCATCGAACACGGTGACGATGCCGCCCTCGCTGCCGTTGCCGGAGGAGCTCGACCAGATGATGTTGGGGTCCACGGGATCGGGCGTGGCGAAGCCGCTCTCGCCGCCGGTGACCGAATGCCAGGCGCTGCGCGGGATCGGACCGCCGGAAGGGGCCGCGCCGGCGCCGCCGCGTCCGCCCCGTCCGCCGCGTCCTCCCTCCAGAGCGGCAGCAGCTTCGGCCAAGGGCGCCGCTCCCGGTGTTTGCGCGCCCGGCTCGGGCGGAGCGAAGCCGCCGCCACCGCCGCGCCCTCCGGAGAGGCTGTTGCTCGGGCCGCGGAACGAGCTGCTGTCCTGCTCGTTGCCGTAGACGAAGTACGGGATCTGGTTATCCACCGTAACGTGATACATCTGACCGACCGGGAACTGGACACGCTGCCAGGTGCGGCCGCGATTGACGCTGATGCCGATGCCGTGATCGTTGGCAATCACCATGCGGTCGGCATTGGTGGGATCGATCCACATATCGTGGTTGTCGCCGCCGGGCGATGCGACGGCCATGACGGTGCGTCCGCCATCGAGCGAACGCGAGACCGCGGAGGTGAGGAAGAAGATCTCATTTTCATTGTCGGGCTCGACGGCGCAGCGGGTGTAATAGGCCGCGCGTCCGGCAAGCTGGCGGTCATAGTTGACGACCTCCCAGGAATCGCCGGCGTTATCGGACCGCCAGAGCTGGCCGCGCTGGGTGGGCTTGCCATCGAGCGGGACGCCATCGCCGGTTTCGATCAGCGCGTAGACGCGGCTGGTCTTTTTGGCGATCGCGATGCCAATCTTGCCGACCGGCGGGTTGGGCAGGCCGTGGCCGGTGAGATGCGTCCAGGTGAGGCCGCCGTCGGTCGACTTGTACAGCCCGCTGCCGGGTCCGCCGCTCACGCGCTGCCAGGTGTGCAGTTCGAGCTGCCACATGCCCGCGTAGAGAATTCGCGGATTGTTCGGGTCCATGGCGAGATCGGAGCAGCCGGTGTTCTGGTCGACGAAGAGCACTTGCTGCCAGGTCTTTCCGCCATCGGCGGTGCGGAAGACGCCGCGTTCCGGCTGCGGCCCATAGGCGTGGCCGAGCGCGCAGGCGAGGACGACATCGGGGTTGCGGGGGTCGATGACGATGCGGCCGATGCGGCCGGTCTTCTCCAGTCCGGCATGAGTCCAGGTCTTGCCGGCGTCGGTGGATTTATAGATTCCGTTGCCGACGGAGATGTGGCTGCGGATGAACGTCTCGCCGGTGCCGGCCCAGACGGTGTTCGGGTCGGAGGGCGCGACGGCCAGAGATCCCACGGACGAGACGTCCTGGGAATCGAAGACCGGCTGCCACTCCGTGCCGCCATCGGTGGTTTTGAAGATCCCGCCGGAGGCTGCGCCGACGTAATAGATGTTGGGATCGCCGGGAATGCCGGCGGCGGCGATGACGCGGTTACCCACCGGTCCGATATAGCGGTAGCGAAGCGGATTGAGCTGCCCGGGCGCGATCTGCGGCGCCTGGGCGAAGGCGGCTACGGCGGCGGACGCGAGCAGCGCGGTCTTGAGAAGAGACATGCGGCCTCCTGAACTGTTGGGATGACATGATATCAGGGGTCAGGGGCTGGCGGCGCGCTGCGCCGGCTTGGGCGAGCTGTAGCGATATAGAATGGGAGAACCATGGCAATCACTCGTAGAGATTTGGGGAAGCTCGCGCTGGCTGCGCTGCCGGCGCCGTTGCTGGCCGCGAAACCGAATTCCAAATTCGGCGGCGTACAGGTGGGCATCAATGTGCCGTACAGCTTTCATGGGCTGCCGGGCAGCGCGGACGATGTGCAGAAGTTTGTGGTCGAGCTGGGGTTGAGCGCGGTGGAGTTGCGCTCGCAGCCGGTCGAGGAATTCTTCGGCTGCCCGATCCACTACAACACCATGCCGAATCCGCGTCCGAAGACTCCCCCCACACCCGAGGAGCGCGCCAGGCAGCGCGCCGATGCGGAGGCGAAGGCGGAGGCGGTCGAGAAGTGGCGGCTTTCGGCCTCGATGGACCAGGTCAAGGCGTTCCGCAAGAAGTACGAGGATGCCGGAATCGCGATCGAGATCGTCAAGTTCGATGGCGTCGATAAGATGAAGGACGAAGTCGTGGATTACGCCTTCCAGCTTGCGAAGACGCTCGGCGCTCGCGCGATCTCCTGCGAGATCCCGCTCAGCAAGACGCCGTGGCTCGGCGAGTTCGCGGCCAGGCACAAGATGATGGTCGGCTATCACGGCCACACGAAGATCCACGATCCCGAGGCGTTCGGCGCTCCGGAGAGCTGGGAAAAGGCGATGAGCTACTCGAAGTACAACGGTATCAACCTCGATATCGGGCACTTCATCGCCGCAAACAACACTTCGCCGGTGCCGTTCCTCAAGAAGTATGCGGACCGCGTCACCCACATCCACATCAAGGACCGGAAGATGGACGACGGCCCGAACATGCCGTTCGGCCAGGGGGACACGCCGATCAAAGATGTCCTTCAATTGATGAAGCGCGAGAAGTATCCGTTCCAGGCGACCATCGAGTTCGAATACAAAGTGCCGGAAGGCTCGGACGTGCTGCACGAGATCGCGAAGTGCGTGGATTATTGCCGGAATTGCCTGGTCTAGCAATGTATTCGATGGAGCCGATCGGGTACGTGCGGAGCCCGTACCAGGCCACGCGCGAGATTCCGAAGGGATTGGGAGTCACGCACGAGGCGGAGGGCGTGCTCGAAATCCGGCCGGAGTTCGAGCCGGGGCTCGCGGATATCGAAGGCTTTTCTCACTTGTACGTGATTTGGGTCTTCGACCGCGCCGACGGTGCGAGCCTGGTAGCCACGCCGCCGAGCGATAACAACCGGCCGCACGGGGTGTTTGCCACGCGGTCGCCGCGGCGGCCGAATCCGATCGGCTTGACGGTGGTGGAACTGCTGGGCCGCGAAGGGGCGGCACTGCGCGTGCGCGGCGTCGATATGCTGGACGGGACTCCGATTCTGGATATTAAGCCTTATCTTTCGAGCGTGCCGCAGGAGCGGCTGCGGCGCGGGTGGCTGGCGGAAGCGGAAGCGCGCGGCGGGATGTAGTGCAATTGGGTCGCCAGCAGATGCTTCCTCTCTGAACGGTCGAGTGTCGGTCCGGGCAGGCCGGGCACCAAGTTGCTTTGGGTAAGTCGACGAAGCTGCGGTCGCTTCGCGCTCCCTATGGCGACACTCGAGCTCAAGGCCGGCGCCGATCTCCATCACGAACTTCGGACTGCACCACCGCGGCGACTCCAACACTTCTTTGAGGAGCGCGCAGACCGCGCGCCGGAGCATGCGCTGGCGCTGATCGCGGGCGCAGAGCGGCTGACGTATGCCGGGCTCGAAGATCGCGCCAACCGCCTGGCGCATCTCCTGCTGGCGCGCGGCGCGGGGGCCGGCTGCACGGTGGCAAT
This sequence comes from Bryobacteraceae bacterium, assembly GCA_035293845.1. Classification (GTDB taxonomy): domain Bacteria; phylum Acidobacteriota; class Terriglobia; order Bryobacterales; family Bryobacteraceae; genus DATGMB01. The sequence goes on along the minus strand of DATGMB010000081.1, from coordinate 6,077 downwards.
CCTGCTGAATCGCTCGGCCCACACCTATGTCGCGCTGCTCGCGGCGTTGAAGGCCGGAGCGGCGTTCGTTCCCCTGGACCCTTCCTATCCGGCGGAGCGGCTCGCATTCATGACCGCGGACTCCGGCGCCACGCTCCTGCTGACCACTTCGGACCTCGCTGCCGCGCATCCGCGGCTGGGCTGCCCGGCGCTGTGTCTCGACCGCGAGGCCGCCGCCCTGAGCGCGATGGCCCCGGCGCGGCCGGCTGTGGAGGGGCGAAGCGACGCGCTCGCGTACATCATTTACACCTCCGGAACCACGGGGCGGCCGAAGGGCGTTGCGGTCACGCACGCCAACATCTGCCACTTCCTCTCGGCGTGCGCGCCGATTTACGGCGTCGGGCGGGGCGATCGCGTCTACCAGGGAATGACCATCGCCTTCGATTTCTCGATCGAAGAAATCTGGCCCACGTTCGCCGGCGGCGGAACGCTGATCGCAGGCCCCACGGACGAACGAAAGTTCGGTCCGGCACTGGCCGGATTCCTGAACGAGCAGAAGATCACGGTGCTGTGCTGCGTGCCGACGCTGCTCGCGACGCTCGATCGCGACGTGCCCTCGATCCGCACGCTGATCGTGGGCGGCGAACCCTGCCCGCGCGAGCTCGTGGAGCGGTGGAGCCGGCCGGGCCGCCGCATTCTCAATACCTACGGCCCGACTGAAACGACCGTGACCGCTACCTGGTGCGAGCTTAGGCCGGGCCGGCCGGTGACGATCGGGCGGCCGATGCCGGGCTATCGCGTGTACGTGCTCGATCCATCGCTCCGCCCCGTTCCGCACGGCGAGACCGGCGAGATCTGCATCGGCGGCGCGGGGGTCGCGCAGGGATATGTGAATCGTCCGGACCTCACGGATGCGAAATTCGTGCCGGACCCTTTCGCGCCGGGCGAGCGCATGTATCGCTCTGGCGACCTGGGCCGGCTGATGCCGGATGGCGAGATCGAGTATCTGGGCCGCACGGACAGCCAGGTGAAGATCCGGGGCCATCGCATCGAATTGGCGGAGATTGAGGCCGTCCTGCGCACGGATCCGGATGTCCAAGAGGCTATGGTCGCGGTATTTCCGGACGGCGCGCCGGCCGAGGACCTCGCCGCGTACGTGACGCTGCACGGGCCATCGCCCGTCGAGCCCCTCCGCCAACGGCTGGCGAGCGAATTGCGGCGGCGGCTCCCCGCGTACATGATGCCCGCATACATCGAGGTGCTGGATGCCATCCCGGTGCTGGCCAGCGGCAAGGCCGACCGGCGCGGGCTGCCGGCGCCGGTGCTGCCGCGTGTGACATTACAGGCGGGCTACGAACCGCCGGCCACGGATCTGGAGCAGAAGATCGCGGCAATCTGGCAGGCGCTTTTCGGGCTGGAGCGGATTTCGGTGGAGTCCGATTTCTTCCTCGACCTGGGCGGCCATTCGCTGCTGGCGGCGCGGCTGCTCGCGGGCTTGCGCAAGGAGCCGGAGATGGCGCGGCTCAGCGTGGCGGACGTCTACACGAATCCGACGATCCGCTCGCTCGCGGCGCTGGTGGCATCCCAGGATCCGGCGGCGCCCGCGCAGACGGAGCAAGCGGCGGCGCGGTATTCGAACCGGCGGGTCTGGGCCGCGGGTCTGGCGCAATTCGCGCTGCTCTATGGCTTGCTGGCTGTTCTGGGCGCGCCGGTCTCGCTGTTGCTCGCCGCGCACCGGCATTCTCGCGCGCCAGGCCTGACGGAGCTCGATCTCTTCCTGCCGCTGCTCGTGGTGATGGTTTCGTTCCTGATTCCACTGGCGCTCAAATGGGCGCTGATCGGCCGCTTTCGGCCCGGCGAATATCCGCTTTGGGGATGGTATTTCTGCCGCTGGTGGCTGGTGCGCAAGGCGCTCGAGTTCTCACCCATGCCATTTCTGGCGGGCTCGCCGCTGATGCCGATCTACGCACGGCTGCTCGGGGCAAAGGTGGGGCGCGGCTGCCAGATTGCCACCTCTCAACTGCACCTGCCGGACCTGATCGAGATCGGCGACCGCGCCAGCATCGGCTATGACGCGGAAATCCAGCCGTTCGCGATCGAGGGCGGCCGGCTGCGGATGGCTCCGGTCCGCATTGGGGCGGACGCGTTCATCGGGACCAAGGCCGTGGTGATGGCGGGGGCTGCGGTCGGCGCGGGCGCTCGCATCGGCGAGCAGACGCTGGTGGCCGGCGGTCAAACCATCCCGGAATTCGAAAGCTGGGCGGGTTCGCCGGCACAGCGCACCGGTCGCACCGATGGATTGCTCGCGGAGATCGAAGCGCGGGGCCAGTCGCCGGCGAGCACCGGCATCCCGCTCTGGGCCGCCTTCGTGGCCGTTGCCATCCTGCTCGAGCTTCTGCCGCTCGGGGCGGCGCTGCCCGGCCTGGTGCTGCTCGCATGGGCGGACCGGGCGCGCGGCCTCGCGGCCGCGCTGGCGCTCACGCCGCTTGCGGGCCTGAGTTTTGTGATCGCGATGTGTGCGGCGGTGTTCGCAGGCAAGCGCATCCTCCTGCCGCGTGTGCAGCCCGGCATCTATCCGCAGCACTCGTGGTTCGGCCTGCGGAAATGGGCTTCGGATCAACTGGTGTGCGCGAGCCTGGCGGTGACGAAGACGCTCTATGCGACGCTCTACACGCTGCCGTGGCTGCGGGCGCTGGGCGCGGCCATCGGCCCGCGCTCGGAAGTCTCGACCGTCTCGCACATCGACCCGGACCTGCTGACGCTGGGAACCGAGTGCTTCGCGGCCGATATCGCCTCGATCGGAGCGGCCGTGTTTCACCGCGGCTGGGTGGCGCTGGCGCGCACGGAAGTGGGCAGCCGGACGTTCCTCGGCAATGCGGCGGTGATCCACAGCGGCCGGCGGCTGCCGGATCGCTGCCTGATCGGCGTGCAGTCGGTCGTGCCGCATGAGGGACTGCGGCCCGATTCGTCCTGGCTCGGCTCGCCGGCGCTGTTCCTGCCGCGGCGGGAGGCATCGCAGGCTTTTGCGGAAGACCTGACTTACACACCGCCCGTGCGGCTGGTCGCGTACCGGCTTTTCGTCGAACTGTTCCGCGTGGTGCTGCCGCCGGCGCTGTTCTACGCGGTGGGGGTCGCGGCCACCGCGGCGGGCTTCCGCATCGCAGCACACGGCGCAGCGGCGGTGGTGCTCGCGATGCCCGCGGTGTATCTGAGCGCCGCCGCGGCGGCGACGCTGCTGGTCGCAGCATTCAAGTGGGCGGTCGTGGGCCGCTATCGTCCGCGGGTCGAGCCGCTCTGGGCGCCGTTCGTCCGGCATTCCGAGCTGATCACGGGGTTGTACGAGAGCTTCACGGTGCCCGCTCTGGCTGCGCTAGCGACGGGCACGCCGTGGCTCGCGGCGGTCCTGCGCCCATTCGGCGCGCAAATGGGCAAACGGGTCTACTGCGAGACGACATTCCTCACGGAGTTCGACCTGGTGCGCGTGGGCGACGATGCCGCGATCGGCCGGGCGGCATCGCTACAGACGCATCTGTTCGAGGATCGTGTGATGAAAATGTCGAAGGTCACGATCGGCGCCGGCGCTCAGATCGGCACGCGAGCCATCGTGCTCTACGATGCGACGATCGGCGCGGGGGCGGCGCTCGACGCGCTTTCGCTGGCGATGAAGGGCGAAGCGATTCCGCCGGGCACGGACTGGCGCGGCATCCCGGCCCGCGGCGTTCCGGGCGGCACGGGGCGCGGCGAGGAGTCGTATACATTGGCGAGCTGATTGCGCCACCATCCAGGGAGGTTGCGGTGAGTACGATCCTATATGCCGATGACCACCACGCTCTCCGCAGCGTGTTCGCGGAAACGCTGCGAACCGCCGGCCACACGGTCCTGGAGGCCGGGACGCTGGCGGATGCGGAACACCTGATCGAGCGCCACCGCGGGGAAACGATCGATGTGCTGATCACCGAGGCCGTGCTGACGACCACGAACGGCGCGGAGGTGGCGCACCGGCTGCACCGTCTCTATCCGAAGATGCAGGTGTTGTACACCTCCGACGAACCGGCGCGAAACCTGCTCGCCGAGGGACTGCTGCCGAACAATGCGCCGTTCTTGCAGAAGCCCTTTGACGCGGAGGATCTGATCGCGAAGGTCGAGCAGCTTGCGAAGGCCGTTGGGGCCGGAAAGGGGCGGGCGGCGCCACATCGAAGAACCGTGAAGACTCTGCGGGCCGGGTCCGCGCGCCCCCGCGAATGAGCAAAGAAGAAGCGCAGGCCATGGGCCTGCGCCACCTTTATGCCCGGGCCACCGCCGGTCTGGAGATTTTGCCTACCGTCTGGGCCGTCTTCTCCGGCTCGGCAACGCGAGTCGCAATATCGGCCTGCGCGATGATTCCGACGAGCTGCCCGTCTTTATCGACGACCGGAATCCGGCGTACCTGATGGGTCTGCATGGTGTTGAGTGCCTGTAGCAGATCGTCATCGGGACGGCACGTGAATGGATTTTTGGTCATGACATCCTGCACGAGGACGCTCGAAGGATCGCGTTCCTCGGCAATAATGTTGAGCGCGAGATCGCGGTCCGTCACGATGCCGATGAGATTGCGGCTCTTGCGGCTCCCGCAAACGGGTACGGAACCGACATTTTCCGTTTTCATGATTTTCGCCACTCTGGCGACATTGTCCCCAGGAACACAGCAGGCGGGGTCTTTCGTCATCACATCTGCACACGTCATAACAGTCCCCTCTCTTGAGAAGCTTGTCCTCTGTAGTTGTGCAGTTTTGGTGCCAAGCCGTCAGATGTCTGTCGCGAGGGCATGGGCAAGGCCGGAAGCGCGGGTGTCCTCGAGATTGGAGAGCACCACGGCGGAGATGCCGCGATCCAGGTAGCGCACCATGGCGGTGCTGTAGCCTTGCCAACCGCCATCGTGCTCGGCAACGCGACCGCGAGCCGCGGAGCTTAGAAACCAGCCGAGACCGTAGCCGCAGCCCGCGCCGCTCGCCAGCCGGGTTTCGACAAACATTTCAGCGATCGCGCGGCCCCAATCGCCGCACAATGCGGCTTCCCATCGGGCGAAATCGAGGACGGAGAGCGTGAGTCCGCCATCGGCGAGCCGGTTCAGCGTGGGGGAGACAAACGGGGCGCGGGCGAGGCTTCCATCCTCACGGCGGCAGTAGCCGGGGGCCGTGTCCGCTGCCGTCACCGCGGCGCGAGTCATCCCGAGCGGCTCCCAGATGCGCTCGCGAAGCAGGTCGCCGTAGAATCTGCCGGTGAGGCGGCCGATCGCGATGCCGGCCAGCACGTAACCGGCGTTGGAGTATTCCCATGCCGTGCCGGGCGGAAAATGCAGCTCGCCGCCGGAAGCGATGGCGGTTGCGATGGCGGCGTCGCTGTAATCGGACGAGAGATCGAGGCCGTCGTAGCCCGCGGCCGGGATGCCGGCCGTGTGGCTGAGTAACTGCCGGAGCGTAATTTCCCGCCACGTTTCGGGCAACTCGGGGAAGCATCGCAAGACCGGCGCATCGAGCGCCGGCAGTTCGCCGGAGGCCGATAGCAGCAGCGCCAGCGCAGCCGTGAAGTGCTTGCCGAGCGAGGCGGTCTGGTACACGGTTTCGACGGATGCCGCGCCGTACCCCGCGGCGTGGAGCAGGGCGCCGAAGCGAAAGACCGCAACGCTCACCGATGGCGCGCCGTTGGCCCGCCGCCACGCGGAAACGAGCCGGTCGTGGATAGGCTCGCGGGGTTGCATCGATCCGATCCTATCAACGATTTGACGCACGAGCGGGAAATCCCGCGATGAACCCCGTCAGCCTCTTCCGGCTGTTCGCGCGGCTATTTCTCGGCAAGCGGCGGACCGGATTCACGGTGCAGGCGGATGCGCTGCCGCGGGAACGGTGGATTTTGACGGCGGGCGTGTTGTTCGTGGCGATCGGCGGGCTGTGGCCCTCCGCCACTCACTGACCAACGCTTACCGCAGTACTTCTTCCCCGCCCTGGGCGTGCGATTGCATCTGCCTCTCGACCATCGCATGATAGGCGCCGCGCGCCGCCATCAGCTCGTCATGTGTGCCGCGCTCCACCACGCTGCCTTCCTCCATCACTAAAATGACA
>DATGMB010000080.1:0-3252 GCA_035293845.1 Bryobacteraceae bacterium | reverse complement strand
CCACTCCTGCACGGAGCACTTCAGGCGGCTGATGCGGTGGCGCACGGCGTCATCGAGGATTTCGGCGCCGCCGCCGGGGATCGAATCGAGGCCGGAATCGCGCAGGCGGGCGATGGTGTCGCGCAGGCTGAGGCCGCTGACATCGGCGATGTTGGTGACCTCGGGCGCGGAGAGACAATGCAGGTGAATCGGGAAGCGCTCTTTGATCGAGCGAAACAGGTCCTCGTACCACTCGATCTTGAGATCGGGGTGCAGCCCGCCCTGCATGAGCACGCCGGTGCCGCCGAGGTCGAGGGTTTCCTGAATTTTCTGGAAGATGACTTCTTTCGGCAGCACGTAGCCTTCGGCATGGCCCATGGGCCGGTAGAAGGCGCAGAAGCTGCAATATTCGGTGCAGAAATTGGTGTAGTTGATGTTGCGGTCGATGATGTAGGAGACGATGCCTTCCGGATGCCACTTGCGGCGGATGGCGTCTGCCTCCATGCCGATGCCGATGAGGTCGTCGGAGCGGAAGAGGTCGAGGGCTTCTTGGCGGCTGATCATCCTGTATCAAGATAGCAGACGGAGGCCGCCGTCAGTCTTTCGATGCTGCGGCCGGCGGCTGCATCCGTTTGAGCATCTCGCGGTACACGGCGCTCGACCAGTCGCGTCCCAGGCCGCGCTCGGTGTGGATGCGAACACGCGTCTCCGGCCCGTTCTCCTGGATCATCGCGGCCACATACTCGCCGCCCCATCCGGTGCGGCCACGCACGAGAGGCCGGTGGCATTCGATTTCGGCCGGCTTGTCCTTCTCGATGCGGCAGGCCACCGCTTCCATGCCCTCCTTCAGAGCCTTTCGGACCTGGTCAACTGGGAATGGAAAGGTGCGGTCCTCATCGTGGCTCCCGATCGTCGGATCGACAAAGGTGGCGCCCGGCCCGAGGACTTCCACGTGCTTTCCGCTCTTCGCATCGAGGACGGCGATGACGGTACGGTATTCCGTCTTGTCCAGCCGGAGGAGTGTCACGCCGGAGGGATCTCCTGGGGTGCGTTCGATGACCAGCCAGTGCGTCTGCGTCATCGTCATCCCGGCGGCGAGGCCGGCAACGCCCGTGAGCAGCAGCCCGGGCGCGCCGGAGGCTACGCGCCGGCGGTCGAGAGGCGCATAGCTCAATCGGCCGATTGCGGCGTAGGGAATTTGAATATCGACCGGAGGATCCGGTTTCCTGGCGACAACTTGGATGCGCCCCGGATGCTTCGTCCGGTTGCGGATGCTGATGGCGGAATCCGAGATCGTCACCTCGACCGGAATTTCGTCGAGTTTCTCGACGGCTGCCAGAGCGCATTTGGAAAACGTCTGGTCCTCGGCCCGCCCGCGCGCCGGAGCGAGGAGGAGCGCACACCCGAGACCGGCGCAGGCGAGCAGTCCGCGTATTCGGAGATTCATGATGGGCGATCTTTGAGGGCCTGCGCTAAGCCGCGGGGCTCTTCCGCTTCTTCGCCCGCCCGGCGGCGGCGACCGGCTTGCGGCGTGGGCGGGCCGCGCCGATCCCGTACTCGGAGATCTTGCGCTGCAACGTGTTGCGGTGAATTCCCAGCTGCTTGCTGGCCGCGCACTGATTGCCGGCGTGCTGCTCGAGCGCGCGCGCGATCATGCTGCGTTCCAGAAACTCGATGGCCTCGGAAAGGAAAATGTTTCCCGCCAACAGGTGCTCGATCAGGCCGTCAAATCTTTCTTTCATGCTCACTCTTCTCCGGGCCGGGCTGTTTCCGGATTCCGTGCTCGAACGTTTTCCCCCAGGCGGACTTCACTTCTCCGTAGCTCTTGCGGAAGCCCTCCCGAACTTCATGCGGCGCCATGGCGGCGACCACGCGGGCGGCGTCGACCACATAGGGCGCGACGCGGGAATGCACCACCGAGCCGGGGGGGCCGTTCGGCGGCGAGAATGCCATCAGACCCATGACCACGGCCACGCCGATCAGCACGCCGCGCAGCAGGCCGAATGCGGCACCGAGCAGGTGGTCGAAAAACGAAAGACCCGTGACCTTGAGAAACCGGCCCACCAGGTAGCTGACGAGGCTGCCCGCCAGCAGCACGCCGAAAAACACCAGGCAGAAGCCGGCAAAGTGCGCGACGGCCGGCGAGCTGACGTATGGTTCGAGAAAGCCGCCGGCGCTGCCGTAAAGCCAGACCGCCAGCAGCAGCCCGGCCACCACTGCCACCAGGCCGATGATTTCGCGCGAGAGCCCCTTGCGGAGGCTGGTGAAAACCGAAGCCGCCAGGATCAGGAGCAGTAAAAAATCCAGCCAGTTCATAGCTCGCGGCCGGTCAGCACGCGATATGCCTGGCGATACTTCTCGCTCGTCTTCTGCGCAACCTCATCGGGTAGTTCGGGAGCGGGCGGCTGTTTGTTCCAGCGGATCGATTCCAGATAATCGCGAACGAATTGCTTGTCGTAAGAAAATTGCGGCCCGCCCGGCTTCCAGGTGTCGGCCGGCCAGAAGCGGGAAGAATCGGGCGTGAGGACCTCGTCCCCCAGCACCAGCTCATCGCCCACGAAACCGAATTCGAACTTCGTATCCGCGATGATGATGCCGCGGGTTTCCGCGTAGCGCGCGGCTTTGTTGTAGATCGCGAGCGTCAGGTCCCGTAAACGGGCGGCGAGATCGGCGCCGATGAGATCGGCCGTCTGCTCGAACGAGATGTTCTCGTCGTGGCCGGTCTGCGCCTTGGTAGCGGGCGTGAAGATCGGCTCGGGCAGGCGGTCGCTCTCGCGCAGCCCGGCGGGCAGGCGGATGCCGCAGACCGTGCCGTGCTGCTGGTATTCCTTCCAGCCCGAGCCCGAGATGTAGCCGCGCGCCACGCATTCGATCTCGACCATCCGGGCGCGCTGGACCAGCATCGAGCGGCCCTCGAGCTGATCGCGGTAGCGCCGCAGGGGCTCCGGGTACTGCGCGACGTCGGCAGTCAGGAAATGCGTCGGCGTCAGATCGCGCAGGAAGTCGAACCAGAAGATCGAAAGCTGTGTCAGGACTCTGCCCTTGTCGGGGATGCCGGTAGGGAGAATATAGTCGAAGGCGCTGATCCGGTCCGTCGCGACGATCAGGAGCCGGCCGTCGGCGCGATAAATATCGCGGACCTTGCCCCTTCCGTGGCGTTCGACGCCGGTGATTTCAGTTTCGAGAAGAACGGATTTTGAGGAGTTCACGGTCGCTTGTGTCGGGGGAGCAAAATCCAGAATACCCCGTCGCAGATTTTTGTCAATGCTAACG
>DATGMB010000079.1:0-23795 GCA_035293845.1 Bryobacteraceae bacterium | reverse complement strand
TCATGATCGGCCCCAAGGGCCTCCGCATGCAGGGCTCGAACGTGACCATGGAGCGGCTTTCCGACGTTCTCAGCGAGCAGTTGGGGCGCCCCGTGGTCGATAAGACCGGCCTGACGGGCGAATACGACATCTCCATGGACTTTTCGCCCGAGGGCCTGCCCGGAATGCGCGGCATGCCAGTGCCCCCGCCGGGCGCCGGTCCCGACGGACCCAAAGGCGGCGGGCCGGAATTCGAAGGCGCCCCCAGCCTGTTCACCGCCATTCAGGACCTCGGCCTCAAGCTCGAATCCCGCAAAGCGCCTGTGGATCTGATCGTGGTGGACTCGGCCGAGAAAACGCCGGTCGAGAATTAGCGCCCGCGGCAACAATTCCGCGCCAGACGGCGTCTTACCGGAGACTGAAAATACTGCCATGCTCCGAGCCTCGTTCGCCGTCTCCATCCTCTGTTTCGCCGCCCTCGCACAGCAGCCGAAGGGCCCGGCTTTTGAAGTCGCCTCCGTCAAGCCCTCCGCGCCGCCAGGCGCCGGCTCGACCATGATCGGAACGGGCGGCGGTCCCGGCACTCCCGACCCCTCGCGGGCCACGTACAACCGGCTCACTCTGCACCAGTTGCTGGCGATCGCCTACAGCGTCCACGGATACCAGGTACGTGGCCCTGCGTGGCTCGATACCGAGCGCTCCGATATCGTGGCCAAAGTCCCGCCCGCCGCCACCAGGGACGACGCGGGCCCGATGCTCCAGAACCTGCTGATCGAACGCTTCAAGATGGCCGTCCACAAGGAAACCAAAGAAGCACCGATTTACGCTCTGTTGACCGCCAAGAACGGCCCTAAGCTCGCGGAATCGCCGAAATCGGCGCCGCCGGAAGCGGTGCCCGCGCCGAACGAACGGCGCCGCGCCGCTCAGCCGCCGCGCGATCAGGACGGCTTCCCGATCCTCCGCGGCGGCCGCGGCAACGCCCTTCTGTTCCACCCCGACGGCCGCCTCCGCCTCGCCGGCGGCCATATGACCATGGCCGGGTTGAGCAGCACGCTGAGCGTCTACGTCGGCCGGCAGGTTGTCGATATGACCGGCCTGAACGGCGAGTACGATTACAAGCTCGCCTTCACCCCGGGCGGCCTCGCGATCATGAGGAACATGCCCCCGCCGCCGCCCGGCGCTCCGGACGCGGACGCGGGCCTCAGCCTGTTCACCGCCCTTCAGGAGCAGCTCGGCCTCAAGCTCGAACCCCGCAAAGGCCCGGTAGACTTCATTGTGGTAGACTCCGCGGAGAAGGTCCCGACGGAAAACTGATGCCCCTGCGTGCCGCGTCCGCCCTCTTGTTTTTGCTGACGGCGGCCGGTTGCGCGCAGCAGATCTATCCCGCGAACCTCGCGAACCCGCAGCACGCACCGTTCGACACCGCCGTCAGCCGCCTCGCCGGCGGCAAAATCCACGATCTGGCCGGGCTGCTCGAAGCCCTGCACATTCCCATCGATTCCCAGATGCTGGTGTTCTCGAAGACCAGCTTCCAGGCTCCCGTGATCGGCCCGCGCAATCCTCGCGCCATCTATTTCAATGACGAGGTGGCGGTCGGCTGGGTGCGCGGAGGCAATGAAACCGAAGTCGCCGCGCTCGATCCGCGGCAGGGCGTCGTCTTCTACACCCTCCACGAGGGCGGCCACTTCAAGCTGCACGGCGAGGAATGCCTGCACTGCCACTACGGCCCGGCCACGTCCGGCGTAGCGGGACTGTACGTCGGCTCGGTCTTTCCCAATGCCCGCGGCTTTCCTTCGCGCGACGCCGCCATCATCACGGACCACCGCACGCCCTTCGCCGACCGCTGGGGAGGCTGGTACGTCAACGCCCTCCACGGAGAGCAGAAGGACCGCGCCAACGCCGTGGCGCTCGATCCCGCCGAGCCGCGCGTCCTCACCGGCGAACGCAACCTCGCCTCGCTGGTGACCAAATTCGACGCCGCCGGCTATCTCTCCCCGGTCAGCGACATCGTCGCGCTCATGACCTTCGAGCACCAGACCCAGATGATCAACCTCATCACGCGAATCCACTGGGCCGCGCGCGCGGGCGCCGTGCCGGATGCCGAGCTCGACGCCCTCGCCCGCTACATGACCTTCGCCGACGAGGTCCCGCTGCCCGAGCCCATCGAAGGCGTCTCGACCTTCACCAGGACCTTTCCCGCACGCGGCCCGCGCGACCGCCGCGGCCGGTCGCTGCGCGATTTCGATCTCCAAAAGCGCCTCTTCCGCTATCCCTTGAGCTACATGGTCTACAGCCCGGCATTCGACGCGCTGCCCGCCGCCCTCCGCGAACGCATCTGGAAGCGCGCCTTCGCGTTGATGCGTGCCGAAGACCGCGAGGCCGTGGCGGAAATTTTGCGCGACACCAAACCGGGCGTCCCGCTCCCGCCGGCCAGCGCCCGGTAGTATGATGTCCCAATGCGTTTCGCGATGCTGTTGCTGTTAGGCCTTGCCGCCTGGGCTCAGGAGAGCCAGCCCAAGCAGGAGAAGAAGCAGCCGCCGCCCGACCCCACCAACCTCAAGGTGCTGAAGGTCAAAAGCGGCGCCGAGGTGCGCCAGATCATGCGCACCTTCACCGTCGGGCTGGGCGTGCAGTGCAGTTACTGCCACGAGGCCGGCAATTTCGCGAGCGACGAGAATCCCAAAAAGGAAACCGCGCGCCACATGATCCAGATGGCGGCGGAAATCAACAAGCAGTTTCCCGATGGCAAAATGCACGTTTCCTGCTACACCTGCCATCGCGGCGAAGCGGAGCCGAAAACCGCGCCCGAGCCAAAGGCCCAGTAGGGGCCGGGCACGCCCGGCCTTCCGCGCAGAATGCGCCGCCAATCCCCGCAAGTAATTGATTCTTCAGGGATGTAATTTCCCGAGCCGCGCATCATGCGCGGCCGGCGCCCTTCACGCCTTCATTTCCTTGCCGCTGATCTGCAGGTCGAACCCGTCCGGGTCCTTCACGTGATAGCTGTTGACGGTGTCTTCCCGCGCCGTCAAACCGCGCCGGTCGAGCTCCGCTTTGACCGCCTTCTGGTCCCAGGACTCGATGGTATACGCGATGTGATCCACCCGCGGCGTCTGCACGCCGGAGCGCGCGTTGCGCGGTAGCAGGAACGTATCGCCGAAGGAGAGATAACACTGGCGGCCGTTGTCCTGCGATACTTTCATCCCCAACAAGTCCACATAAAAGTCGCGTGTCTTGGCATAATCCGCAACCTGGTAGGAGATATGGTTCACGGTAACGGCCTTGAAGCCGGTCCCCTCGGCCGGCGCAGCCTGCGACGCCCCGGCCACGGCGGCTGCGGCGGCAATGCTCTGGATGAGCTGACGGCGGTTCATTCTGCCGCGCTCGAAGTCGTTCAACAGTCTGGCAACGATGCTTTCCATGGCTCCTCCTATTCACCCAGCAGTTCGTGAATCTGCTTGACCGCGTAATCCACCTTCATCTCGAAGATCCTCTTCCCCAGCTCGGCCGTCGAGCGCCGCGCGTCGCCCTGAATGCCGTTGTTGACGCGCTTCGCGTTCGGATCGCGCGGCTCGCCGGGCTTGCGCATCGGGTCGCCGAGCGCGTTCGAGATCTCCGCCTTGCGCACCCAGCCCTTGTCGCCGCCCAAATAGAGCATTTCGGAGGTGTCCGGAATGCCGGCGTGCGAGCTCAAGGGGTACCCGTTCGCCGCCAGCCACTGATCGAAATCGGCGTTCGCCTTTTCGTAAACGTCGCCGCAATAGACCACGCGGATGTGCTGCGGCTCGTATTTCGCGCTCAGCTTTTTCGCGACCTCGGCCAGCTCCTTCTGCCCGCCCCCGTGATCGCCCATCAGCACCACATTCTTAAATCCGTTTTTGATCAACTGCTCCGCCACCTGCTCGTTGATCGCCTCGAAGAGCGGCGCGGTCAGCCCGATGGTCCCCGGCAGGTTGGGATTCGCGTTGTTCACCGAGTACGGCAGCACCGGCGCGGCTATGGCATTGCCCAGCTTCTCCGCGATCGCGATCACGGTCGCGTGGCCCATCAGGGTGTGGCCGCCGTTGACGTTTTGCGGACCGCGCTGCTCCGTCCCGCCGTTATACACCAGCGCCGTGGTCTTCCCCTCGGCCATCGCCTTCTTGACCTCGGGCCACGTCATCATCTCGAAATCGACCGCGGACGCTTTGGTCTGCGCGTATGCGGCCGCCGCGAACAGGGCCAGCGCGCCGATGGTTATCCAGCGCATTCCCCACCTCCAGGAACGGAAGCATATCACAGGGCCGATACAATGGGACTAGCGTGCGCCTGCTGCTCATCGAAGACGATCCGCGCGTCGCCGGCTTCCTCGCCCGCGGCCTGCGCGACGAGGCCTACGCCGTCGACACCGCCTCCGACGGCGAGCAGGCCGTGTACCTCGCCTCCGTCAACGACTACGATCTCGTCATCCTCGATATCATGCTCCCCCGCAAGGATGGCTACGCCGTGTGCCGCGAGCTGCGCGCCACGGGCTCCCGCGTGCCGATCCTCATGCTGACGGCCCGCGACGCGGTCGACGACCGCGTGCGCGGCCTCGACGCCGGGGCCGACGACTACCTCGTCAAGCCCTTCGACTTCAAGGAGCTCCTCGCTCGCCTGCGCGCCCTGCTGCGCCGCGGCGCCGCCCTCCGCCCGCCCGTGGCCCAGATCGCCGACCTCACGCTCGATACCGCCAGCCACGCCGTGATTCGCGGCGGCCGCCGCATCAGTCTCACCGCCAAGGAATACGCCCTGCTCGAATTCCTCGTCCTCAACCAGGACCGCGTGGTCGGCCGCGAGCAGATCGCGCAGCACGTCTGGGACGATGCCTTCGACCCGCTCTCCAATATCATCGACGTCTACGTCAAGCGCCTCCGCGCCAAAATCGACGCCGGCGCCAATCCGCGCCTGATCCACACCCGCCGCGGCGAAGGCTACATCCTTACCGCGCAGCACGGAGCGCCCCATGAGTAGCGGCACGCTGCGGTTCCGTCTCACCGCGTGGTATCTCGCCCTGTTCGCCATCCTGTTCGCCGGCTTCGGACTGTTCGTCTACACCGTGCTTTCGCGCTCGCTCGAAGCGCGGCTCGACGATATGCTCGCCAGCGAAGCCGCCACCGCCGCCACGCTTCTGCCCGACGAAATCGGCGAGTCGCACGGCGATATCCTGCAGGCGGCCCGCGAAGTCACCTCCGAGGTCCGCTTCCAGACGGGCGTTCTCGCGATCTATCGCGAAGGCGCGCTGCTTTCGGCGAGCGGCCCCCTGCCCGAGGCTTCGCGCAGCCGTCGCGTGACCCGCACCGTCACGTCGCGCGGCGCCGCGTTCCAGATCGTCGCCGCCGCCCCGCTCGATTCCATTGCCGATCCGCTCGCCATCGTCCGCGGCGTGATCTTCATCGGCCTGCCGCTGTTTCTCGGACTCGCCGGCCTGGGCGGTTACTTCATGGTGAAGCGCAACCTGCGCCCGCTCGAATCGATGGCCGCGCAGGCCCACCGCATCACCGGCAGCAGCCTCGACCGGCGGCTCGAGATCGGCGCCGCCGCGCGCGAGCTCGCCGGCCTCGCCGATTCGTTCAACGAGCTGCTCGCCCGCCTCGACCAGTCCTTCGAGAGCATGCGCCGCTTCGTCGCCGATGCCTCGCACGAGCTTCGCACGCCGCTCGCCGTCATTCGCGGCGAAGCCGATGTCGCGCTCGCCAGGGAGCGCCCGCCCGCCGAGTACCGCGAGGCGCTCGCCGTCATCCTGGACGAATCCCGCCGCCTCTCGCGGCTCGTCGAAGACCTGCTGAACCTTGCCCGCGCCGATGCCGGCCGCGTCACGCTCCAGGTCCGCGATTTCTATTTCAACGACCTGGTCGCCGATTGCTGCCGGTCGGTGCAGGCGCTGGCCGCAGCCAAAGGCATCGCGGTCGAATGCCGCGCGCCCGCCGACGTCCCCTTCGCGGGCGACGAAGACCTGCTCCGCCGCCTGGTCGTCAACCTGCTCGACAACGCCATCCGCTACACGCCATCGGGCGGCCGCGTCACCGCCGAGGTCGAGGCGCAGCCGGCCGGCGTCCGCCTGCGCATCGCCGACACCGGCATCGGCATCCCCGGCGACGCCATGCCGCACGTCTTCGAGCGCTTCTTCCGCGCCGATAGAGCCCGCTCCCGCGCCGCCGCCGCGTCGCCCGGCGGTTTCGGCCTCGGGCTCGCCATTGTCAAATGGATCGCCGAATCCCACCGCGGCGCGGTCGAGGTCGAATCGCGGCCGGAAGCGGGGAGCACGTTTACCGTGACCCTGCCGAAGTAGCGCACGCGCCCATCCCGGTGGATCACCGCGGCACCGTCCATCAGTTTTGGACGGGGGGCTCGGCGTGGTCGATTACCAGCATGTCGATGGAGGCCTTGGATGAAATTAACTTCAGGCCAAGCTGCTCCTGGACTGCCTGTTCGATACCGGGAGCGTCGCTCTCAGGCCCCTCATTGGGTCGGAAGTAGAGCGTAAAGTCGTACGCACCGGTGAGGCCTGTCTTGTCGACGACGCGGCGGCCGACGCCGGCCATCGTGGGACCGCTCAGTCTCTGGGCCAATACTTCCACGCTCACCTTGCGGAAGGTGCATCGGCCGCCATCCGGGCCATACCGGCAGGCGATATTCGACCGGCCAGGCGGCAGGATGGGAAAGTTGTCGCGGTCCATCGGGCGGGGCCCGCTGCCTGGAACGAAATCGTCAGTGCCGCTGCCTTCGGCCGCCCGCTTCAGCTTCGGCCCGTTCTTCGCCACCGTCAATTCGTAGACCGGCAGCACGCGCGTCTCCCGATGCACCTGCATCCGAAAACGCTCCGCCAGCAGGTTCTGCAACATTTTCCGGAGTTCCTCTGAAGTTGTTCCGGGCGGGACGTTGGCGGCGATGTCGAATTGAGTCTTGTCCATCCACGCCGGTCCTATAAGCTGGTCGTATTGGATGCCATAAGCGCGCATCACGAGCATGCTCAATTCGGCGTTAGTGGCCCTGAACCGCCCCGGGTCACTCGTCCCCGGGCCGCCCGACATTCTGGTGGTCATTCCCTGCTTCGCCGACCGCTTGACCGAGGCTACCTCGAAGGTCGAACGTTCGGCCGCGGGCTGCGCCCACGCCGCCGCGGCAAGGACCAGACCAAGAGAGATCCGGAGCACGCTGCGTTCCTCCTGGCCTGTATCGTACCCCGGTTTCACCCAAGAAAATGACAGGCGGCGGGAAGTGACTTCCCGCCGCCCGGTTTCGCCATTCCGCAGGTTCAGTTCAGCGGCACGCCCCACACCGTCAGCGTGTTGGCGTTATCGTCCACCGCCGCAACGCGGAGGCCGCCAGCGCCGAGCGGGGAGACCGCCAGTCCGAACGCGCCGCCGTTGTTGGGATCGATCGGAAACTGCGCGACGAACTGCCCCTGCACCGTGAATTCGGCGAGCTCACTGGGTTGGTTGGGATCCGCGTTCGAGCCGTCGCTATTCGCCACCAGCAGGTGGCCGTTCGGGGCCAGCGCCAGGTCGAGCGGCCCGTGCAGGTGAACGGCGTCATGATAGACCGGCGTGCCGGTTCCGGCGCTGCCGGTCAGGGTCGCGGCATTCGGGATGGCGTAGATGGTGTTGTCGTCCGAGTCTGCCACGTAGAGGACGTCATTCGCGGCGTCGAAAGCCAGCCCCGAGGGCCCGAGCACGAGCGCTGCGGGATCGGTGCGGTGCGCGAATCCCGAGCCGATCTGCGTCGCGCGGCGGACCGTCACCGATTCGCCGTTATCGGAGATCACGAGCTCCAGCCGCGTGATCGTTCCGCTCAGGACGTTGCTGATAAATACGGCCGCGGCATTGCCCTCGTCGAGCACGGCCATCCCCCACGGTCCGTCGATCAGGTTGGGATCCGCCAGCGCGCCGAGCAGTTTGCCGTTGCGGTCGATGACCAGGAGCGATCCGGGCCTCGCGGTGTTGGACGTGCCGTCCGTCGTCGGCAGGTTGCCCACCAGGACCACGCCGTTGCGGAGCACCGCGAGAGCCGCGGTCAGTCCGAGCCCTGGCTGGCCCTGGAAGAACGTGGATGGGCCGTTATGCGCAGACACCCGGATGATCGTCGTTCCGGTGCCCTGCAGGTTCTGGGCGTTATTGAAGTTCGAGACGAGAATGTCGTTCGGTTCGAGCAGGCCGCCCGGGAGCACACCGCGCGGCACAAACGCCACGCCGTACGGGTTCACGTCCCCGTTGGCAGGAATGGTGGACACCACGGGAGGGGCCAGCGGAAATAACGGTTTGACCGCCTGCGCGGCGGACGGAAGAGCGGACAGCATCGCGGCTGCCGCCAGAGCGCTCAGTTGCGTTTTCATGCGTTTTCTCCTTCAAGCGAAATGAACTCTCGACCGGCAGGCGCGGAACAGTCGAGCGGCGCCGCTGCGGGTCTTTCGGATTGCCGGATGGTTCACCGGCGGTGAACCCTGGTGGAGCGGGCTGCCGTTCGGCCGCTTTCCCGCTCCTATCGCATGAAGCGCCTTTCCGGCGCCGATTCTCTCACCGGCGCGGAGAATTTTTTGAGGGCCGTGCGGAACCGTGCTAACGGGAGGGCGCCCAGCGCGCCTGAAACTGCACATAGCGCTGCCGCGCCCGCTGCATCACTTCGTCGAACCCCGGTTCGGACCGAAGAGAGTCCAGCAGAGGATCGGTCTGGAAGTAGGGATAACAGAAGAACCCGCCATCCACCGTCCGCCGGAACATCCGCAGCGCGGCGCGCCGGTCGCCCAGAACGGCGTAAGCCTGCGCCACCTTGTAGATGCCTTCGGCATCGGTGACGCCACGCTGTTCGATCTCGGCCTCGGTCTGGCCGAGCAATCGCAGGCCCGCGGCTCGATCGTTCGCGATACCATCCGAAAGCGCCTTGCCCACTTCGGCCTGGAGCAGATCCGGTGCGCCTTCGTATGCGGCGTCAAAATGGGCCTTGGCGCGCGCGTAGTCGCGCTGGTAGTACTCTCCGAAGCCGCGGTAGAAAAGAATGTACGGGGCGGAGCTGTTCGGCAGGCTGGCCAGCCATTTGCCGTATTGGCCGAGATAGAAGTAGGCGTTGATCGCGGAGCTCGAGATCTTCACCGAGGGATCGATTTCGCGCGCGCGTTCGCATTCCCGCACCGATTCCGCCAACAGACCGGCAAAACGGTAGGCGTAGCCGAGCTCCCAGTGCGCCGACGCGCTGTTGCGGTTGCTATCGAGCGCGGAGCGCAGCAGCGGGACGGCTTCCTCGACGCGCCCGGTATCGGTGTACAGGTTTGCCATATTGACCCGGGCTTCAATCAGCGCCGGGTTCAGGCGAAGGGCGCGCTGATAGGCGTCCAGCGCCTTGCGGTACTGTCCGCGCCCGCCGAATTGCAGTGAGGCGTTCGTCTCGTACGCTTGGCCGAGCAAGGCCCACGTCAGCGCATAGGCGGGATCCATGGCGGCGGACTTTTCCAGCATCGCGATGGCCTCTTCGTAATTGCCGATGGAGAACAGGTCGACGCCTCGCAGGTACGCTTCGTAGGCGGCGTCGCCGCTTGGTTTATTGAGCCGCAGGTGGGCGCTCTCCGCAGGGGAGAGACTCAGTTTCAGACCGGAGATGATCTGTTCCGCCACGCGGTCGTCCACGGTCAGCAGGTTGCCGTAGGGGATGTCGATGGTGTCGCGCCACAGGATGTTCAGCGGCTTGACGTCGATCAACTGCACGGTAATGCGGAGACTGTCGCCTTCCCTGACGTAGCTGCCGGTGAGGAGCGTATCGACATCGAGAGCGGCGCCCGCCTGGCGCGGGTCGACGGCCTGGTTGCGATACTTCTCGATCGCGGAGGAGGGGCGGACCGCGAGCGCGCTCACATATCCCAGCTTGGTAATCACGGCATCCGCCAAAGAAAAGCCAAGGAAATCCGTGGCGGGATCGGGCCGGACGTTGAGGAAAGGCAGGATGGCCAGACTGCGCGGCCGCGCCGTCACGGAAGCGGTGGAGAGCCTCCATCCGCCATAGCCGGCAACCCCAACCAATGCGGCTGCCAGCGCGGGCAACACCCACCGCCGCTTCCAGGGGCGGGCGCCGGCGGATGGCAAAGCCTGCGACGGGCCCGGGACGGGTGTGGTCTCCAGTTTCGCCCGAAACTCCTGCTCTCCGCGGAAGGCCTCCAGGTCCGCCAGCAACTCACGGGCATTCCGGTAACGGGATTCGCGGTCCTTGCACATCGCTTTGGCTACGATGCGCGCCAGCTCGGCATCTACCCCGGCCACAAGCTGATTCAGCGGAGGAGGGTCGGTCTTCAGAATCTCGGCAAGGACGTCGCCCTCGGTTGCGCCGTCG
The DNA here is from genome assembly GCA_035293845.1 of Bryobacteraceae bacterium. Classification (GTDB taxonomy): domain Bacteria; phylum Acidobacteriota; class Terriglobia; order Bryobacterales; family Bryobacteraceae; genus DATGMB01. The sequence goes on along the minus strand of DATGMB010000079.1, from coordinate 13,484 downwards.
AACGGCGCCCGGCCCGCGATCATTTCGTAGAGAACGGCGCCGAGGCTGAAGAGATCGGCGCGCCCGTCCGCGTCCAACCCGCGCGCCTGCTCCGGCGACATGTACCGGGTGGTGCCCAACCGGATTCCCGTTCGGGTGATCGGCGCCGCTCCGGAGTTGCCCGCCGGCCCTTGCCTGAGCCGGTGGTCCTGGCTCAGCTTGGCAATACCGAAGTCGACCAGCTTGGCAATACCGTCCGGCCGGATCAGAATGTTCTCGGGCTTTACGTCGCGGTGGACAATACCGGCCTCGTGCGCCGCTGCCAGGGCAGACGCGATCTGAATGGCGATGTCCACGGCGGCGCGGATCTCGATTTGGCCCGCGGCGAGCCTCTGGCGCAGCGTGCCCCCTTCGATAAATTCAGCGGCGATGAAGTGCGTGCCCTCGAACTCGCCCACATCGTAGATCGTTACGATATTGGGGTGGTTGAGGGCGGAGGCGGCGAGCGCCTCCTGTTCGAACCGGCGAACGCTCCGGCCGTCGCCCACCAGCTCCGGCACGAGGATTTTGAGCGCCACCTTTCGGCCCAGCCTGAGATCTTCCGCCAGGTAGACCTGTCCCATGCCTCCGGCGCCGGCGAGCGAAACGATCCGGTAGTGATTCAAGCTCCGGCCCGGCGGCAGGATGGGAGGATACTTCCGGCCGTGAAGATCGCGGGCAGCGGCTCCGACGGCTTGAGCCATGAAATCCGGCGGCTGCGCGGCGGCCTCCAGCAGCGATTCGACCTCGCGGCGCAGGGCGCCATCGCCGCTACAGGATTCATCCAGGAATCGCCTCTGCTGGTCCGGCGGCAACTCCAGCGCGCGGTAGAAAAGGTCCTCCAGCCGCTTCCAATTCTCCGGGCGTTCCCAATCCGGCATGGGCGCTCTCAGGCCTCGGACGGCGCCAGCTCGCGATAGAGCCAGGCTTTGGCCATCGTCAGCTCGCGATGTACGGTGGCCGGAGAAATCTGGAGAGCGGCGGCGGTCTCCTCATAGGTGAGACCGCCGAAGAAGAGCAATTCCACCACTTCGCTCTTGCGTTTGTCGAGCGCGGAGAGCCGCTCGAGGGCTTCATCCAGATTCAGCAGATCGGGCCGAAGCGGACCCGCCAGCACCGCCTCCTCGAGCGTAACGCGCTCGGCGCCCGCGCCGCGCTTTTGGCGGCCTTGGGCGCGCGCATGATCCACGAGAATCCGGCGCAGCAGCCGCGCGGCCAGCGCGAAAAAATGGGCGCGATCGTTGAAGCTGACATCGGAGGCCACCAGGCGCAGGTACGCTTCATTCACCAGGGCCGTGGCGCGGAGCGTATGATGCGGCCCTTCGGCGGCAAGACAGCGGGCGGCCAGCTTGCGGAGCTGATGGTAGACCAGCGGCATGAGCTGATCCAGGGCCTCCTTGCTACCCCCACCCCATTCCCGTAAGAGACGGGTCACCTGCTGCTCAGGAACCATTCCACATCTTCCTGACTGACCGCGCTCTTAAGGAATCATCGATCCGCAGAATGCCTTCCCCGGCGGCCACGCTCCAGAATGCGTGCTATTAGTATACGCGCCTGGCCTGCCGGACGGCCCTTTACATGCTTAATGTGGAACTGCGCCGCGCCGCGCGCGCAATTACCAATTCATCCTGCGTTCATCTGGCCAAAAATATAATGAAAATTTCCATGAAGCCCGTTTTTATATTGCTGGTTCCCTTCGCCGCCGCGGTGGCGCAGGGGCCGCCCGCGCAGAATCCCGCCGGTCCGCTGAAAGCGGCGCCCGCCGCCGGCCAGCAGGCCGCGGAGCCCACGCTCCAGGTTGTCGCTCCCCCCATCGCCCCCACAGGCCCGTCGGTCAACCTCACGCTTCAGGACGCCTTGCAGCGCGCCCGCCAATACAGCCAGCAGGTCTACAGCGCGCAGTTCGCCGCGCAGCTCGCCCACGAAGACGCCGTGCAGGCGAAGGCCGCGCTGCTCCCCACCGCCAGCGATTTCACGCAGTACATCTACACGCAGCCGAACGGCACACCGAGCGGTGTTTTCGTCGCCAACGACGGCCCGCACGTCTACAACCAGCAGGCCCAGGTCCACGCCGATATTTACAATCCCGGCAAGCTCGCCGATTACCACCGCCTGCTCGCCGTCGAAGCGGTCGCGCGCGCCAAGTACGATCTCGCCACGCGCGGCCTGTTCGCCACGGTGACGCAGAACTACTACAGCACGGTCGTCAACCAGCGCAAGATCGCCAACGCCCAGGCGAGCCTCACCGAAGCGCAGCAGTTCCTCGATATCACCCGCAAGCAGGAAGCCGGCGGCGAAGCCGCGCACGCCGACGTCGTCAAAGCCCAGCTCCAGGTGCAGCAGCGCGAGCGTGAGCTGCAGGACGCCGCCGCGGCTTACGAAAAGGCGCGCATCGGCCTCTCCGTTCTGATCTTCCCGAGCTACGGCCAGGCCTACACGCTCGCCGACGATCTCGACACCGTGACCGAGCTCCCGCCATTCCCCGATCTCCAGACCCGCGCCACCACCAACAGCCCCGATCTGCGCGTGGCCGAGGCGACCGTCAACCAGCAGAATTATGCGCTCCGGTCCGCCAAATCCGGCTATCTTCCCTCGCTCGGCATCGATTATTTCTACGGCCTCGACGCCAATACGTTCGCCATCCACAATCGCGAAGGACAGAACCAGCTCGGCTCGGTCGTGCAGGCGACCATGACCGTGCCCATCTGGAACTGGGGCGCGACGCGCAGCAAGGTGAAGCAGGCGGAGATCGGCGTGCAGCAGGCCAAGGCGGATCTCAGCCTGGCCCAGCGCACGCTGATGTCCGAGCTCGATGCCGATTACCTCGAGGCGCAGGTGGCCTCGGCGCAGCTCGCCTCCCTCAAGAGCAGCGCCGACCTTTCGGTCGAAAATCTGCGCCTCACGCGCCTGCGCTATACCGCCGGCGAGGCGACCGCCCAGGAAGTCGTCGATGCCCAGGCGCAGCTCGTCGCCGCCCGCAATGCGTACGATGACGGCCGGGTCCGCTACCGCGTCGCGATTGCCAACCTCCAGACCCTCACGGGGGCCTTTTAGTCATGCAAACTCTTCTTCCGTTTTCCTCTGCGTCGGAGTTCACCCGTTGCGGGCGTCTCTGCGTCAAAGCGCAGCTTGCGGTAGTCCTCCTGACCTCGGGCCTGCTCCTTTCCTCCTGCTCCAAGAAGAAGGAGGAGGCCGAAGCCGAAGCGCCGGCGCCGGTGCAGGTCACTTCCGTCACGCAGGACACCATCCAGCGCGTCATCCGCGGCGATGGCGCGCTCTTCCCGGAAAACCAGTGGAACGTGATGCCGAAGATCTCGGCGCCGGTCGCCAAATTCCTGGTCAACCGCGGCGATTACGCCAAAGCCGGCCAGCTTCTCGCCGTGCTGGAGAACAAGGATCTGATCGCCACCGCCGCCTCGAACAAGGGCCTAGTGGCGCAGGCCCAGGCCAACCTCACGGCCACCGAGCGCGTCTCGATCCCCGAAGCCATCGTCAAGGCGAAAACCGACGTCGAAAGCATGCAGGAAGCGGCGGATGCCGCCAAAAAGGTGCTGGACAGCCGGCGCGAGCTGCTCGAACAGGGCGCGCTCGCCCGCAAACTGGTCGATGACGCCGCCGTGGCCTACGCGCAGGCCGCCGCCAACCTCGCCACCGCCAGGGAGCACCTCCGCACGCTCGAAGCGGCGGGCCAGCAGGCGCAGGTCGAGGCCGCCAAGGCCCAGGTCGAAGTCGCGCAGGGCCAATACAAGTCCGCGCTCGAGCAGGTGAACTACTCGGAAGTGCGCAGCCCCGGCAGCGGCATCGTCGCCGACCGCCCGCTCTATCCCGGCGACATGGCGGCCGCCGGCACGCCGCTCATGGTCATCATGGATATCTCGAAGGTCGTGGCGCGCGTGAATATTCCGGTGGATGACGCCACGCAGATCAAGGTCGGGCAGCCGGCCACGGTCACGCTCAATGAGGGCGGCCCCGAGTACCAGGGAAAAGTAACGGTGGTCAGCCCCGCCACCGACCCCAACTCGGCCACGGTGCAGGTCTGGATCGAGCTGCCGAACCCGGATCGGCGCCTGAAGCCGGGTGCAAGCGCTCACGCCTCGATCGTCACCGAAACCATCAGGAACGCTCTGCTGGTCCCCGCGACCGCCATCCTGCCCGGCGAAGAGGGAGGCCAGGCCGTGATCGTGGTCACGCCCGACAAGGTGGCCCATAAGCGCAACGTGCAGGTCGGCGTGCGCCAGGGCGACAAGGTGCAAATTCTCAACGGCGTGCTACCGGGCGAAGAAGTCGTGACGGTCGGCGGCATGGGGGTCGATGACAAGCAGAAGGTCCGGATCATCGACGCCACCGCTCCCGAGCCCGAAGAGGACCAGGACGAGGACAAGGGCGGCGGCGAAAAGCCCAGCCCGGCCGAGCAGAAAAAGGAGCAGGGGAACCCGAAAAAGCAATGATCGCTGATTCCAAAACCGAGCTCCAGAAAAGCGGCGGCGGCGCGGAGCACTGGACGTCGCGTTTCGGCAAGTCCATCATCTTTGTCATCCTCACGCTGGTCGCGGTGGGCATCTATCTGGCATTCACCATTCCGATCGCGGTGTTTCCGGAGACCGATTTCCCGCGCGTGGTGGTCGGCATCGATAACGGCGTCATGCCCATCGACCAGATGCTGGTGACGATCACACGCCCGGTCGAAGACTCGCTGAATGCCGTGCAGGGGCTGAACACCATCTGGTCGATCACCAGCCGCGGCTCGGCGGAAATCGACCTCTTCTTCGACTGGAACGTGGACATGTACCGCACGCTCGAGCTGGTCAATGCCGCGCTCGCGCGCGTGCAAAGCTCGCTGCCCTCGACGGCGAAGATCACCGCCAACCGCCTCACCTTCGCGGCTTTCCCGATCCTGGGCTACAGCATGACCTCGTCCACGGTCCCGCAGACACAGCTCTGGGAAATGGCGACTTACGACATCAAGCCGCGGCTCAATCGCCTGCCCGGAGTTTCGACCGTGATCGTGCAGGGTGGCCAGGTTCCGGAGTATCAGGTCCAGCCGGATCCGGGCAAACTGGTCCAGACCGGCACCACCATCCCGAACATCCTGGACGCCATCAGCCGCACCAACATGATCGATTCCCCCGGCCTCATCGAAGCCCAGCACCAGCTCATCCTCAGCCTGGTCAGCGGGCAGACGAAAACGCCGCAGGAAATCTCCAATATCGTCGTCAAGACCACGCCCAATAACACGCCGGTGCGGATCGGCGATCTCGCCTCCGTCACCCCTTCGGTGATGCCGGTGTACACCATCGTCACGGCCAACGCCAAACCGGCCGTCCTGCTGAACATCAACCGCCAGCCCACCGGCAACACCGTGCAGGTGGCCGACGCCGTGCATCGCGAAATCGAAGCGATCCGGCGGGAAATACCGAAAAGCGTCGAGCTGAAGCCGTTCTACGATCAGTCCGAGCTGGTGACCGAGTCGATCAAAAGCGTCCGCGACGCCATCCTCCTCGGCCTGATCCTCGCCTCGTTCATCATGGTGCTGTTCCTGCGCGACTGGGGCACGTCGCTGGTCGCCGGGCTCGTCATCCCCGCGACGGTCGCGGTCACGTTCGTGGCGCTCAAGGCGCTCGGCGAAACCTTCAACCTCATGACGCTCGGCGGACTCGCGGCGGCGGTCGGTCTGGTGATCGACGATGCCATCGTGGTGGTCGAAAACATCGTCATGCACCGCGATTCCGGCCAGTCGCGCGGCGAGGCGATCCGCAGCGCCATTCGCGAAATCCGCGTGCCGCTGGTCGGCTCGACGCTGACCCCGATCGTGGTGTTTCTGCCGCTGATCTCGATTACCGGCGTCAACGGCGTCTTCTTCCGCGCCCTGGCCGTGACCGTCGGGGTCGCGCTGCTCACCTCGCTGGTCCTCGCGCTCACCTGGACGCCGACCCTCAGCCACTACTTCCTCCGGCGCTCGGGCGGCGCAGACGGCCCGCGCCGGCACGAATCGCTGCCGCCCCGGCTCCTCAATTTCTACGAGCGCGCGCTGCGCATCGCGCTCGAGCGCAAGTGGGCCGTTGCGCTGTTTTCCGTGGCGGTGATCGGCATCGCCTGGCTCGCCTTCACCAGTATCGGCTCCGATCTGCTGCCGCCCATGGATGAGGGCGGTTTCATCGTCGACTACATCATGCCGGCCGGTTCGTCGCTGGAAGAGACCAACCGCGTGATCACCCATTTGGAGAAGATCCTGCGCGATACGCCGGAAGTCGCCAACACATCGCGCCGCACCGGCCTGCAGCTCGGTTTGGCGCAGGTGACCGAAGCCAATACCGGCGATATCTCGGTCAAGCTCAAGACGGATCGCAAGCGCAGCGCCGACGAGGTGATCGCGGAAGTGCGCGACAAGATCAAGAAGGCGGAGCCCGTGGTCGATATCGAAGTCGTGCAGCTTTTGAGCGACATGATCGGCGACCTGACCAGCGCGCCCGAGCCGGTGGTCATCAAGCTCTTCTGCCAGGACCAGGAGCTCCTGAACCACTGGGCCCCCGCGGTCAAAGCCGCCATCACCAAGATCCCCGGCGTGGTCGACGCGGTCGACGGGATCGAAAACACCATCAGCGGCCCGGCGCGCCAGTTCAACGTGGACCCGGTCGCCGCGGCCCGCGCCGGCTTCACGCCATCGGAGGTCGAGCTCGACACCAGCGCGATCCTGCAAGGTGAGCCTTCACCCAACCCGGTGGTCGTCAACGACCGCCCCTACACCATCCGCGTCCGCTTTCCGCGCGAGCATAGCCGGACCATCCAGGACATCCAGAACACGCTTTTGGTGAGCGGCACCGGCAAGACCGCCACTCTCGGCACGCTGACCAACATGGTCGAAATTCCCGGCCAGAACGAAATCCGCCGCGAAAACCTGCAGCGCGACGTGCAGATCACGGCGCGTTTCGAAGGCATGAGCCTGGGGACCGGCATGCCCAAGGTGCAGCAGGCCGTTGCCGATCTGCATCTGCCGCCCGCGATCCGCGTGCAGTACGGCGGTCTTTATCAGGAGCAGCAGAAGTCGTTCAAGGACTTCGCCATGGTTCTCGGCCTGGCAATCGTGCTCGTCTTTATCGTGCTGCTGTTCGAGTTCGGCAATTTCGCCGCTCCGGTCGCGGTGCTGTGTTCCGCGCTGCTCTCCACTTGCGGCGTGTTCGTGGCCCTCATGATCACCGGCCAGACGTTCAATCTCTCCTCGTTCATGGGCCTGATCATGGTGGTCGGCATTGTGGCGAAAAACGGCATCCTGCTGCTCGATGCCGACCAGCGCTTCCGCGCCGAAGGCGTGCCGGCCGAGGAGGCGATGATGGAAGCCGGCGGCCGCCGCTTGCGGCCGATTCTCATGACCGCGCTCGCCACCGTCGCCGGCATGCTGCCGCTGGCCTTCGGCATCGGCGCCGGCTCGCAGATGCTGCAGCCGCTCGCCATCGCCGTGATCGGCGGCATCGCCGCCTCGATGGTGCTGTCCCTGATTGTGACTCCGGCCGTCCATTACTACATGGGAGGCCGGGAATGAGCAATCGAAATCCTATCGCCCCGCTGTGGAAAAACTGTGGGAAAGCCGTGGAAATCGGTCGCGATTTTCCGGCACGTTTTTCCACTGAGTTTCCACAGCTTTTCCACAGCCAACAAGGAGCCTGACATGAAAACGAAAATCTTCACCCTGGGCCTCATCGCCGCTGCCGCTTTCGCCGGCGAAGGCTACAAAGTGATCGGCAAGATCAAAATCGGCGGCGAAGGCCGCTGGGACTATCTCACGATGGACAGCCAGAACCGGCGGCTGTACGTGTCGCATGGCACGGCGGTCGAGGTCGTCGACCCCGATGCCGGTAAGGTCGTCGGCACGATCGGCCAGTTGCACGGCGTGCATGGCATCGCCATTGCGGACGATCTGGGCAAAGGCTTCATCAGCAACGGCCAGTCCAATTCGGTGACGGTGTTCGATATCAAAACCCTGGCCAAGACCGGCGAGCCCGCCACCGGCAAGAACCCGGACGCGATCTGCTACGAACCGAAGACCCACCGCGTCTACACCCTCAACCACACCGGCAACGACGCGACCGCGATCGACGCTAAGACGAATGAAGTGCTGAAGAGCTTCCCCGTCGGCCCCGCGCCGGAATTCTGCGCGGCCGATGGCGCCGGCCACGTCTACGCCAACCTCGAAGGATCGAGCGAGCTGGTCGAGATCGACGCCGCGAAGAACGAAGTCAGCCGCCGCACCTCCGTGCTTCCCTGCGAAGGACCGAGCGGCCTGGCCATCGATGTGAAGAACAAGAAGCTCTTCTCGGTCTGCGACAAGGTCATGGCGATTACCGACATCCCGACGATGAAGGTGGTCGGCACGGCGGCGATCGGCAATGGCCCGGATGCGGCGGGCTACGATCCGGGCACCGGCCTGGCGTTTGCCTCCTGCGGCGCGGGCGATGGCTCGCTCGCCATCGTGAAGCCGGTCAACGGCAAGTACGAGACGGTCGATACCGTGACGACCGAGCGCGGCGCGCGGACCATGACGGTCGATCTGAAGAACCACAAGGTCTACCTGCTGGCCGCCGAGTACGGGCAGGCGCCGCCGCCGAAGGACGGCAAGAAGGGGCGGCCGCCGGTGATCCCGGACAGCTTCCACGTGCTGGTGGTCGGGAAGTAAGATCCACCGCCGAGGCGCCGGGACGCCGAGGAAATTCCGGGTCGCTCCTCCGTCCCGGCGCCCTTCTGCGAAAACGAAAACCGCTTAAGATTAGCGGTTTTTCCTTGCAAGTCATTGATGCTACGTTCAGAAACCGCTAATCGTAAGCGGTTTTCGTTGGCGGCGGGCGGTTCGGCACATCGCAAGAGCGCCTCTCCAACGTATACTTTCCCACTGAAGGGAGGGCTAAAACGCCCGCCCCTGGAGGAGAGTTCATGCGACGACAGTTCTTACGCTTTGCGCCCTGGGTGGCGCTCATGATCCTGGGAGTGGTCAGCACCTCGCGGCCGGCGAATACCGAGCCGCAGGAGCGCCACCCCCGCATCCACGCGGCGCTCGAATCGCTGCGCGACGCGCAGGAATATATGCGCACCGCCGCTCACGATTTCTGCGGTCACAAAGCCGCGGCCATGCGCGCCACCAACGCCGCCATCGAACAATTGCGGCTGGCCGAGGCCTGCGACCGGCGCTGAGCATCGGCGAACGGGCCGGGCCATGCCCGGCCCTGCATTCACCGGCAAACGGGCCGCGTTCGCCGAATTCCCCACGCATTGCTTCCGTCTGCGCCCTAAGCTGAGGGCATGAATCCTTACTTTCACCGCGATGACGCAGGCGCCGCGGAGCGCCTCGTGCCGGCGATCGTCCTGATCGCCATCGGCGCCATTTTTCTGCTTCACAATCTGCATATCTTCTACGCGCAGGAAGTACTGCGCTACTGGCCCGCGATTCTCATCGCGGTGGGCGTCGTCAAGCTCGTCGATTCACAGGACACCGGCGGGCGCGTCGGCGGAGGAGTGGTGCTCGCACTGGGCGCCGTATTTCTGGCGCAGAGTCTGGGATTTCTCGAGGTTGCCTTCTGGGATCTCTGGCCCGTGGTCCTGATCGCGATCGGCGCGGCGATGCTGTTTCATCCCGGCCTGGCACTGCCTGCCGGCATCCGGCAGATCCGCAATGAGCAGTGGGGCTTCTTCAAAGAGACGGCAATTTTCAGCGGCGGCAAGCGGGTGATCTCCGACCAGAATTTCTCGTTCGCCAAGTACGACGCGGTGTTCGGCGGCTTCGAGCTGGACTTCCGGCGCGCCAATATCGGCGGCGACTCGGCGATTCTCGATCTGAACGCCGTCTTCGGCGGCATCGAGGTGAAGGTGCCGGAATCGTGGTGCGTCGTGATGAAGGGCGCGGGCGTGTTCGGCGGCTACGTCGACAGCACCACGCACCCGGATCCGCGGCTGTACCCCAATCCCAAGCAACTGATCTGCAAAGGCGCCGCGGTGTTCGGCGGTGTCGAGATCAAGAATTAGACGAAGCCACCGCTCCCTTAGGGTCGCGGCTCTGATATGCATCCGCTCCTCACCACGCGGCGCCTGGCGCTCTATCTGCTGGCGTGGACGCCGGTCATCGCGATGCTCGCCGCGGCAAGCCGGACGGCCGGCGCACCGGTGTGGGCGCGGCTTGCGGTTTACGCGCCGGCCTGCGTGCTGTTCGCGTTCGTCTGCCTGTCGCCGTGGCAGATCTGCCGGGCGCGCCCGCTGACGCCGGCCAATGCGGTCGGGCTGGCGGTGACCTTCACCGCCGCGGGTTTCGTGGGCGGCTGTCTGCTGGCCGGCGCCGCCGCGGCGATCGCCTATAGCGTCGGGCGGCCCGCGATCGTCAGCGGCAATCTGGCGGCGGCGCTGGTGGCCGGGGGCACGCTGGCGTACCTGCTTTCGGCCGGCGTGCATTACACCGCGCTCGGCGTGGAGGCTTCCCTGCAGGCGGATAAACGCATCGCCGAGGCCAAAACCCTGGCGCGCGAGGCGGAGCTGCAGGCGCTGCGCCTCCAGATCAATCCGCACTTCCTGTTCAACAGCCTGCATTCGATCAGCGCGCTCGCGACACTCGACGGCGCACGCGCCCGCGAAATGTGCCTGCGTTTGGCCGAATTTCTGCGCAGCAGCCTGGGGCTCGGCGGCCGCGAACTGATCCCGCTCCACGACGAGCTGGCGCTGGCGCGCGCCTATCTCGACGTGGAGCGGGTGCGCTTCGGCGACCGGCTGCGGGTGGAAATGGAGATCGCGCCGGAGTGCGAAGAGTGCGCCGTGCCGGCGCTGCTGCTCCAGCCGCTGGTCGAAAATGCGGTGAAGCACGGCATCGGCGGGCTGATCGAAGGCGGCGCGATCCGGCTGGCGGCGAGCCGTTCGGACGGCAAGGTGTCGATTACGGTGCGGAACCCGTTCGACCCGGAAATGCCGGCGCCCGCCCAGACCGGGCTCGGCCTGGAGAACGTGCGCCGGCGCCTGCGGGTGCGCTACGGGACGGACGCGAGCATGCAGGCCGGGCCGCGCGAAGGCGTCTACGTCGTCGAGCTGCGGCTGCCGTGCGAATCCCCCATGGCCTCCATGAGCCGCGCGTAGCCCGAGCGGCTCACCGGCAGGCGCGCGCCGTCGGTCAGGATGGCGATGCGGCTCTCCTTGCCGTAGGGTTCGATGCGCGCCAGGCGCTCGATGTTGACGATGGCGGAGCGGTGAATGCGGACGAAGCGGGCGGGGTCGAGCGAGGCTTCCAGCTCGGCGATCGGCTGCTGCTTGAGGTAGCTCTTGCCGGCGCTGTGCAGCGCGACGTAATCGTCCTGCGCTTCGACGTAATCGAGCTTTTCGAGCGGAATGATGTGGATTTTGGCGCCGTCCTTGACCACAATGCGGGGCGGGCGCGCAGCGTGCGGACGGGCGGCGGCGAGCGCGGTGGGAAGGCGGCGCTCGCCGAGGCGCTGGCGGGCGCGATCGAGCGCGAGGTCGAAGCGCTCCTTGCCGAAGGGCTTCAACAGGTAATCGACGGCATGGGCGTCGAAGGCGCGCATGGCGTATGTGTCGTAGGCGGTGGTGAAGACGATGGCGGGGCCTGGCTCGATCAGTTCGAGGACCTCGAAGCCGTCGAGCTTGGGCATCTGGACATCGAGGAAGAGCAGGTCCGGCGGGTTTTCCGCGCAGGCTTTCACGGCCTCGAAACCGTTGGCGCATTCGGCGGCGATTTCGATATCGGGGTGGGCGGCGAGCAGCTCGCGCAACAGCGAGCGGGCGAGTTCCTCGTCGTCGACGATGACGGCGCGCAGGGCCATGTAGGCAGAGTAACAGGAGCGCGGCGGGTTGTGGATCGCGGGTTGGACATGCGGGTGCACCAGCCTGGCGGATGCATGTAGGGTTTACGTTGTTTTTTTCCACGCTCGCGGCGGCGTGCCTGGCGCAGGACGCGCCGCCGATGAAGGTTCCGGAAGCAACGTTCCGCGTGGGCACGGACCTGGTGCTGCTGAACGTTTCCGTGTTCGATTCGAGCGGCCAATTGCTGAAGGGGCTCGCGCAGGACGAGTTCACCGTACGGGAGAATAATGTGCGGCAGGAGATCAGCTATTTCCGGCAGGAGGACGTGCCGGTTTCGCTGGGGCTGATCGTAGACAACAGCGGCAGCATGAAGAACAAGCGGGACCGCGTGATTTCCGCGGTGCTGGCGATGCTGCACGCTTCCAACACGCAGGACGAGGTCTCCGCCATCTACTTCAACGAGACGCCGGAGCTGGTGCAGGATTTCACGAGCGATCTGGATGTGCTCGAGCGGAGCGTGCGCAACGTACGTCCGCAGGGCGGCACGGCGATGCGGGACGCGGTGCTGCTGGGGATCGACCACATGAAAGCGCACGCCGCGCGCGACAAGCGCGTGCTGGTGGTGATCACGGACGGCGAGGACAACGCCAGCATGGCGAGCCGCGCGGCGCTGACCGAGGCGGCGCGGCGAAACAACGTGACGATTTATGCCATCGGGCTGCTCGGAGAGGAGCAGCCTTCGAGCGCGGCGATGGCGCGGGAGGACCTGGAAGAATTGACACAGGCAACGGGCGGGCGGGCCTGGTTTCCGGGCAGCACGCGGGCGATCGCGGCCGTAACGCCGGAGATCGCGCATGAAATCCGCAATCAATACATCATCGGCTACAAGCCCCTGGATCTCACAAAAGACGGGAAGTTTCGAACCATAACGGTGGACGTCAACGTGCCAGGAGCCAGCGTACGCACACGGCCGGGCTATTTCGCGCGGCCGTGACAGGAGGCTTAGGCATGAAGACTGGGTTGTTTTTACTCGGCATTTCGGTAGGAGCGGCGCTGGCGGCGGCGCAGGAAGCCGCGCAGGCGGCTCCCCAGCCCGCTGCCAAACAGCCGGCCCAAATGCAGACCATGACCTATCGCGGCGTTCTGGTGGACACCGCGTGCGCGGCGCCCGAAGGGGCCGCCAAACCGGCGGAGGGCACGGCCAACCGCGCGGCGGGAGAGTGCGCCGTGACGGAGAAGACCGCGAATCTGGGGATCAAGCTGGCCGACGGGCGCGTGGTGCGCTTCGACCTGGTGGGCACGCGGCGCGCGGAAGAGGAAATGAAGACGAACAAGCGATGGAGTAGAGATCTCGCCGCAGGCAAACCGATCCACGCGACAGTCGAAGGCGTGATGGCGAACGGCAAGCTGGTGGTGTCGTCGATTCACTGAGCCAGGACTATCACGGCTCAGCCCCAGATTAGGAAGCCTTCCGGCGAGATCCTGCTCGCGGAGGGCTTCCGGTATCACAATGCCGACCCACGCATCTCGGTGCCTTCGTCGGTCCGGTCTTGTCAAGAATTTTGTGTAAACGTCGTCTCCGGGCTAGGTAAGATCCGGCTTGTCGAATGCCGATACTTCTCTGTTTCTGTCTTCTTTCCCCGAATTCCATGCTGCGGCGTCGCCCTGGCCGGAGCTTCGTCCTG
>DATGMB010000078.1:0-30627 GCA_035293845.1 Bryobacteraceae bacterium | reverse complement strand
GAGCGAACGGTGGATCTCGGGCCGGTATCCCCGCCGCAGACATTCGACGATCGGACGCGGCGTCAGCACCGTGACCGCCGCGCCGGCCGGACGCGCGATCGCGCGCGCGTAGCCCTCCGGCGTCCATAATGCCAGCGTGTCGCGACAGACCAGCCAAGGCCGGCCCTCGGATTCGATGAAACAGCCATCGGGCAGGCCGTCCAGCGGCGCTTCATATGTGATCTTTTGTCCCTGCCGGCCGATGCGCGCCGGATGCAGGGCCGCATCCATCTCATCGGCGGTGGGCGGGCGCTCGGTGTTCCAGGCGCGCCGGAACGCGTGGAACCGCTCGCGGCGGCATTCCGCGCAGGGGCGGTGGCCGGCGGCGAGCGCCACGGCTTCGTCGAGGAAAAAGAGCTCGGTATACCGGTTCGGCGACATGACCACGCGCCGCCGGCCGCGAAATTCGAGTACGCAGGCGATCCATCGCCGGCTTACGTAGCGCCGCACGATTTCACGATCGCTGTTGTGGATCGCGCCGCCGCGGTTCCCCATCATCGTGCCGCGCGCGGGGGTGCGGAAGATGGCGCCGTAGGGATCAACGCGATTCTGGAGCGGCATGGGCCTCCGCAGCGCCCTGACCGGCGCCTCCGGCAATCCGGCGCGCCCGCAGGCCGGCGATATCGTGCGTCAGCAGCGTCTCCGCCGCGCGCAGAAAGCGTTCCGTGTGCGGCAGCCGCGCGTGCCGCTCGAAAGCCGCCTCATCCACCCATTCGGAATGGATCGCAAATTCGGGCGGCTCGCGCAGCGATTCGAACGCGTGGATCGCGAGACAGCCGGCCTCAGCCCGCGACGCCTCGACGACCCGCCGCAGCTCCTCGCGAAATTCCGCCTCCCGGCCGGGAAGCGGCGCCAATCGGACGAGGAAGTGAACGGACATCGTCCGGTCTCCTACAGCTTGGTTGCTACCGATTTCGCCTGTACGAACAGCAGCAGGTAATCCGGGCCGCCCGCCTTCGAATCCGTCCCGGACATGTTGAATCCGCCGAAGGGGTGCGCCCCCACCATCGCGCCCGTGCACTTGCGGTTGAAGTACAGGTTGCCCACGTGGAAGCGCTCGCGCGCCTCGCGCAGATGCTCGGGATCGTTCGAATAGACCGCGCCGGTGAGGCCGTACTGCGTGTCGTTGGCCAGCTCCAGGGCATGCTCGAAATCGCGGGCCTTGGTTACCGCCAGCACGGGCCCGAAGATTTCCTCCTGGAAGATGCGCGCCTTGGAATCGACGTCCGCGATGATCGTCGGCGGCACGAAGTAGCCGCCCTCGCGCTTCGCGTTGCCGCCGACCAGCAGGCGTCCCTCTTTTTTGCCGGTCTCGATATATTCGAGGATGCTCTTCATCGCGGAAGCGCTGATCACCGGCCCCATGTAATTGGCCGGATCGTCCGCGGGCCCGATCTTGATGCTCTTGGCCTTGGCCGTGAGCTTCTCCAGGAACGTGTCATAGACGCGGGCATCGACGATCGCGCGCGAACAGGCCGAGCACTTTTGCCCCTGGTAGCCGAAGGCCGAGGCGAGCACGCCGTCGACGGCCTTATCGATGTCGGCGTCGCCGTCCACGATGATGGCATCCTTGCCGCCCATTTCCGCGACGACGCGCTTGATCCAGATC
Organism: Bryobacteraceae bacterium; assembly: GCA_035293845.1. Taxonomy (GTDB): domain Bacteria; phylum Acidobacteriota; class Terriglobia; order Bryobacterales; family Bryobacteraceae; genus DATGMB01. The sequence continues at coordinate 28,979 of DATGMB010000078.1, read as the reverse complement.
TGCCCCGGATGGTGCTTCGCCGCCAGCTCGTTGATGCGCAGACCCACATCGCGCGAGCCGGTGAAGGAGATGAACCGGGTCTTGGGATGCTCGACCAGCACGTCCCCGACGGCCGCGCCCGAGCCCACCAGCAGCGTGAACGAGGACTCCGGGAAACCGGCTTCGAGCAGCACTTCCGCGAATTTGGCCGCGATGGTCGGGGTCTCGCTCGAAGGCTTCAGCACCACCGTGTTGCCGGTCACCAGCGCCGCCACGGTCATCCCCGCCAGGATGGCCAGCGGGAAATTCCATGGCGGAATCACAACGCCGACGCCGAGCGGGATGTAGATCATCTCATCGCTTTCGCCCGGCAGTTGCACCACGGGCTGCGGGCCGGCCAGCCGCTGCGCCTCGCGCGCGTAGTATTCGCAGAAGTCGATCGCTTCCGAGACGTCGGCCTCCGCCTCCGGCCACGTTTTGCCCGCTTCGAGCACCAGCCAGGCGTCGAATTCGTACTTGCGCCGCCGCAGAATCCGCGCCGCTTCGAGCAGCATGCGGATGCGCTCCGCCGCCGGTGTGCGGCACCATTCCGGGAAGAACGCGTAAGCGGTCTCGACCGCACGGTTGGCGAGCTCCTTGGTCGCCTTGTGGTGAATGCCGACGATCTCCTGGGGGTTCGACGGATTCACGGAGACGAGCTTGTCTCCGGTCGCCACCCATTGGCCGTCGATGCGGAGCTCGTACTCGCGTCCGAATTCGGAGCGGACCCGCGCCAGCGCGGCTTCCATCATGCGCCGGTTCTCCGGCTGGGAAAAGTCGGTATACGGCTCGTTGCGGAATTCGGAAAGTGTCGCGGTTGCCATCTCTTTCATGGTAACCGAGAGGCGGGATGCTGCCGCTCCGGCCGCTGCAAGGCGGCGTCAGCGAACGGACGCCGCGCGGAACTCCTTCTTCTCATCGCGCACGACTTGCAAGAAATCCACCTCCGGATCGTGGCCGAACCCGCACAGCCAGCCCTCGTCCGCCGCGCGGCCCAGCCATTTGCGCTTCTGCTCGATGGTTTCGAGCGGATACAGGTCGAAGGCCGCGACCCAGGTGGGCTGCAGATGCGCCACGGAGGGCACCAGATCGGAGAGAAAGCAGAACGTGCGCCCTCGGCTCGCCGCGGTGATCACGCACATATCGCGGTTGTGCCCCGGCGCGCGCTCCATGCGGATGCCCGGCACGATCTCGCAGTCGCCCTCGACCAGCGTCATGCGGCCCGCCTCGACCAGCGGATCGTAATTGGCGTCGATGTAGCTGATGCCGTCCCGCGAGAGCCGCTCGTGCGCGTGCTCCCATTCGCCCCGCGGGGCGAAGTAGCGCGCCCGCGGAAACGCCGGCTGTGCGCCGCCGTCCCGCAGGATGGTGTTGCCGCCGCAATGGTCCCAGTGCAGGTGGCTGTTGATGACGATATCGATGGATTCCGGATCGATGCCCGCCGCCGCGATCGCCTCGCGCAGATCCTCGGGCTCCGTTTGCAGACGCATGCGCTCGCGTGCCCGCGGGTCCATCTTATCGCCGCAGCCGGTTTCGATCAGGACCGTGTGCTCGCCGGTGCGGACGACGTAGCAGTTGAAGCCGCATGGGATCCGGTTCAGCTCGTCGGCGGCGGTCTTCCGGCTCCAGAGCGTTTTCGGCACCACGCCGAACATCGCGCCGCCATCCCACCAGTAGATTGCCGGGCGCACCGGCGTGATCTCGAACGCGCCGGCGCGCATGGAAGTGCGGCAGGGCTGCGCGCTATCCATTCACCAGCCGGCGCCCGCGCTCGAACAGCTCGGCCGCGTCTTCGACCAGTTGCCGCCCGCGCTCGAACATCTCCTTGCTGGCCTCGATGATGCCCTGCGCGCCGTCGCCGAACTTCTCCCGGCCCTGATCGGAAAGATACTGGCGGGTGTCCTTTCCGCTCCGCGGCGAGTACAGCATGGCGATGGTCACGCCGATCACCGCGCCGGTGAGGAACCACCCGAGCCGGTTCGCGCCTTCGTCATCCGTGCTGCGGATCTCTTTCCGGTACTCTTCGGACATGCTTCAGCCTCCGGGCTTCCTGTACATTCTGCGATATCCTGAAGGTATGGCGCAAGATCCCGAAGAAGTATCCCGCCATGACGAGTTCAACCCGTCCCACGACCTGGACCTGGTCCCCTTCTATTTCTCCCAGACGATCGACGCGGCTTCCGAGGCGGAGATTCTGCGCGGCATTCTGCAAGCCGCGGGAATTCCGGCGGTGATGACCAACGACGCTCCGGGATTTCCGAACCTCGGCTACCTTCTCCTGGTTCCGCGCGACCGCGTGGAGCAGGCGCGCGAGGTCATCGCCGAGCAGCGCGCCGCCGGTCCGCTGGCCGCCGCGGAAGCGGAATCGCAAACCGAATAGGAGCGCGCCGCGCCGCGGGCCAGGCCACCGCCTGAACCGCCGCCGGATCAAAATGAGCCGCTGGCCGAAATCGGGCGCCGTAGAATCAATAGCTTGCAGGGGCAGGTGGCATATTCATATTCCACCTGCCCGCCTACACCGGATCGGGCTCGGGGCTCGGGGGCTCCGGTTTGGGATCGGGAAAAGGTTCGGGCGGCTCCGGTACCGGCTCCGGCTCCGGGCGTGGAAACATAGAGCGAGCGGCCGCTGCCGGCAGGCCCTGATCCGTCAGCGCCAGCTCGCATTCGCAGCAATCGGCGCGCGCCAGCGGTGGGCCGCTGCGGGCCTACACCGGATCGGGCTCGGGGGTAGGGGGCTCCGGTTCGGGATCGGGAAGGGGCTCGGGCGGCTCCGGTATCGGCTCCGGCTCCGGGCGCGGGAACATCGAGCGCGCGGTGGCGGCCGGCAGGCTCTGATCGGTAAGCGCCAGCTCGCATTCGCAGCAATCGCTGCAGCGCAGGCAGCGCTCGCAGAGATGGTTATTGCACGTGTCCTTGGTGCAGCGGCGGCAGATACGGCTCGATTCTTCACCGCAAATACTGCATAAAAATGGCATGAATACCGCTCTTTCTTATTGTTTTTTACTGTCCTTGACGGGCGGCTGGGCCGCCGGTTGCGCCTTCTGCGCCGATGCGGCGCGTGCCGCCGATCCCGCCGCAGCCGCCGGGCGGATCCGCGCCGGCGTATGGGTTACGGGCCGCGGCTTGGCCACCGGCTGCGTCACCAGCCCGCGGCAGCGCTGCGCCTCGCGATCCATCACCTGGTAATCCTGTTCGCGCTGCGCCGCCAGGTTCACGATATAGCGCTGGAGGCGATCGCGGCTCGCTCCGCCTTCCGCCGCCAGTGCCGTCAGCGCCTGCGCATCGGCCGGGCTCTGATACTTGCGCACGCCCTCCTCGATGGTCCCGAGCATCGTGTCAATCGCCTGGATACGGAAGAAAACCGTGAGCGAGGCCGAAAGCTTTTCCGGATTGGCCGCCAGAGCCTTGGCTTCATCCCGCACCGCCCGCGCCTGTTCCTTGCAGGAATCGAGCTCGGTCGCGTACGTATCCGAGGCGCCGCGCTGCACCCACGCCCGCGCAAACACCTGATCGAGCGCCGGCAGCAGCCGGGCCGCGTGCGCGCTGATCTCCTCGAAGACCGGCGCGATCTGCCACGGCGTCTCCATCCCGGCCGGCAACTGCGAGGCCGCCTGCGGCTGCGCGTACAGCGCCGCTGCTGTTGCCAAAACCGCAGCTGCGCGCACGGTGGAACCCATCACCTTCTCAATCTATCATGCGATCCGATGGGGCCGGCGCTTTGACGTGCCCTGCGCTTTGGACGGCGCCGCACAATGCGGGCTTCACCCGGTCCGGTGGTCTCGTGGGTTCGGAGATGCCGGCACGCCGCGAGGCTGACGGGCGCAGTCGTGGGCGAGCGGCGCGACCTGGGCGGCCATCCGGCGATCCGTCGGGGGCGGCCCTTTCGTGCGCGATTGCGTTGGATGCCGCCGCACATTGCGCCTCTTCGGCGGCGGGGATGCGGCGCGCCAGTGCGGCTGACGGGCGGAGGCGAGGACACCCGGTGACGACTGGGGCGCGACCATCCGGCGGCGCGGCGGGTCTCTGCTTCACGCCGGCGTGGTCCTGCCGGTCTCGTGCCTCTTCAACTCGAGCCGCGCGACGGTCTCGCGGTGGACTTCGTCCGGTCCGTCCGCGAGGCGCAGCGTGCGGGAGTTGGCCCAGGCGGCCGCCCATTCGAAGTCTTGCGAGACGCCGGCGCCGCCGTGCGCCTGAATGGCGCGGTCGAGGACGCGCAGCGCGACATTCGGCGCGACCACTTTAATCATGGCGATCTCGGCGCGCGCCGCCTTGTTGCCGCCGGTGTCCATCATCCAGGCGGCCTTGAGCACCAGCAGCCGCGCCTGCTCGATTTCGATGCGGGAATCGGCGATGTCCTTGCGAATCGCGCCCTGCTCGGCCAGGGTTTTGCCGAACGCCACGCGAGATTGCACGCGGCGGCACATGCCTTCGAGCGCGCGCTCGGCCACGCCGATCAGCCGCATGCAATGGTGGATGCGGCCGGGACCGAGGCGCCCCTGCGCGATTTCGAAGCCGCGGCCCTCGCCGAGCAGCAGATTGGCCGCGGGCACGCGCACGTTCTCGAAGGTGATTTCGCCGTGGCCGTGAGGGGCGTGGTCGTAGCCGAAGACGGTGAGCATGCGGCGGACGGTCACGCCGGGCGTATTCATGGGGACGACGATCATGGACTGCTGCTGGTGCTTCGGCGCCGCGGGGTCGGTCTTGCCCATGAAGATCGCAACCTTGCAGCGCGGGTCGCCGGCGCCGGAGGTCCACCACTTGCGGCCGTTGATGACGTAGTGATCGCCGTCGCGCCGGATGGAGGATTCGATGTTGGTGGCGTCGGAGGAAGCGACCGCGGGCTCGGTCATGGCATAGCAGGAGCGGATTTCGCCCGCGAGCAGCGGCTCGAGCCAGCGGGCCTTGAGCTCGGGCGAGCCGTAGCGCTCCAGCACCTCCATATTGCCGGTATCCGGCGCGGAACAATTGAACACTTCGGGGGCCATGGCGGAGCGGCCCATGATTTCGCAGAGCGGCGCGTATTCGAGATTGGTGAGCCCGGCGCCGCGGCTGCTCGCGGGCAGGAACAGGTTCCAGAGGCCGGCCGCGTGCGCCTTCGGTTTGAGCTCTTCGATGACGGGGACGGGCTGCCAGCGGTCCGGTCCGGTGACGTGCGCGTGGTAGCGCGGCTCGTTCGGGTAGATGTGCTCGTCCATGAACGCGGTGAGGCGTTGCTGGAGATCTTGGACTTTGGGGGAGGGGTCGAAAGTCATAGGAGCTAGGAGTTAGGAGTTAGGAGCGCCGGCCAGTTCTGCCGCGAGGGCGGCGAGCGCCTGCGCCCGCTCGCCGAAATTGCGGAATCTCGCGTCCTGCGTCTGGCCGCGGTGGTAGCGGGCGTAGATTTGCTGGATGATCACCGCCAGTTTGAATACGCCGAGGACTTCATAGTAGCGGATGTGGCGCACGTCGCGGCCCGTCTTCCGCGCATATCGCTCGATCAAGCGGTCTCGCGTGTACCAACCGGGGCCGCTGGTGAGCGCGGGGATTCCGGCGGCGCGCACTTCCGGGGCGGTGGCCCAATGCCAATAGCAGAGTGTCAGGCCGAGATCGGAGAGCGGGTCGCCGAGCGTGGCCATCTCCCAGTCGAGAACGGCGGAGATGCGCGCGGCTCCGTCGCGTCCGTCCGGTTCGAGCATGACGTTATCGAGCTTGTAGTCGTTGTGGATCAGGGTGGGCGCAAGCGGTGGGGGGAGGTTGGCGGCGAGCCAGCGGACGACGTCGTCCATGGCGGTCGCGCCGTCATCGGTGCGGGCGCGCTCCCAGCGGTCCGCCCAGCCGCGTACCTGGCGCTCGACGTAGCCTTCGGGCTTGCCGAGCGCAGCGAGATCCGCGCCGCCGATATCGACGGCGTGCAAGCGGATGAGCGTGTCGAGGAAGGCTTCGCTTGCGGCCTCGGGCGCGATGCCCTCGGGTGCGCGGTCGCGCACCACGGCGCCGCGGCGGCGCTCCATGATGAAGAACGGCGCGCCGAGGACGGCTGGATCATCGCAGACCGCGAATGCCTCGGGCGCCTCCGGAAAGTGGGGGTGGACGGCGCGCAGAATGCGGTATTCCCGCGCCATATCGTGCGCTTTGGGCGCCACCGGGCCGAGCGGCGGGCGGCGCAGAACGTACTCGCGGCCGCCGGCGCGCAGAAGATAAGTGAGATTCGAATGGCCGTTGGGGAACTGTTCGAGCGCGAGGCCGTGTTCGGCGCCGGGCAGGCGGCCGCGGAGGAACTCGCGCAGGCGATCGAGCGCGATTTCCTCGCCGGCGCGGATGGCAATGGTCTCAGGCATAATACGCGCGGATCAGCCACTCGGCGGCGAGCGCCGGCTTGGGCTGGTTTTCGATTTCGACGGTGATGCCCCAGGCGATCTCCACGCCGCCCTCGACGTCGCGGACGGCGTTCGGCGTGACATGCGCGCGGATGCGCGCGCCGGCGGGCACCGGGGCGGGGAAGCGCAGCCGGTTGAAGCCGTAATTGACGCGCAGGCGCGCCGGGATTTCGAGCTCGATGGCTTCATGGATCATCCGGCTGAGCAGGGAAACCGTGAGGAAGCCGTGGGCGATGGTGGTGTGGAACGGCGATTCGCGGCGCGCCCGCTCGGGGTCGGTGTGGATCCACTGGTGGTCGCCGGTGAGATCGGCGAAGCGGCCGATCATCTCCTGCGTGACGATGAGCCACGGGCTGACGCCGGCCTCGCGGCCGATCGATTCGCGAATCTCTTCAGTCTGCATAGTGGACGGCGCGGGCGGCTACGGCGCGGCGGCGCATATCGGCTCCGATGGTGCGCGCGCCGCAGTAAAGCACGATGGCCAGCACGATGGAGAGCACCGGGATGATCAGCATCGCCTGCTGCAGGCCGATGGCTTTGAATGCTTCGGTGATCGCGCCGCTTCCGGCGGCATCGGCGGCGCGGCGGGCCATGCGGTCGCTCAGGCGGCCGGTGAGCAGCGGCCCGAATGACGCGCCGCACAGGTACATCGCCATGAAGTAAATCGCCATCGCGGTGCCGCGCAGGGCCGGCGCGACGATGTCCTGGATGGCGGAGTACACCAGGCCGTAATACGAATTCAGGCTCGCATAAGCGGTGGTGAGGAGCGCGAGCGCCGCACCGATGCTGCCGGCGCTCACGCCAAGCCACGCGACCGGCGCGCCGATGGCGGCGATGCTGGCGGCCGCGAGCATGCGGCCGTTTTCGCGGCGGTGAACGATGCGGTCGCCCAGGCGCGCGGCGGCGAGGCCGCCCGAGATGCCGCCGATGGCGAACACCACGCCGGTGGCGATGCCGGAGCGGGCCAGCGAAAGGCCGTGGATCCGGCTGAGGAAGGCGGGCAGGAAGGTGCCGATCGCGTACATGTTGAAGTTGAGCAGCGCGCCGGAGAGGATGATCCACCACATGGTAGGGATGCGGAGGATCGACAGCATGGAGCCGGGGCTGGCGTGTTCGGGGTGCGCCTCGGCAGCGCCGCGGAGGGGTTCGGTGAGGGTCAGCAGAATCGGGATGAGGAGCAGCGCCGGAGCCGCGGCCAGCACCATCGCGGTGCGCCATCCCCAGGCCTGCGCGGCCGGGCCGCTGAAGAAATAGCTCAGGGCGCCGCCCACCGGCACGCCGAGCATGAAGAACGCCAGCGGGCGCGCGCGGCGGTCGGCGGGGAAGAGGTCGCCGATCCAGCTTGTGGCGGCGGGCGCGACCACGGCCTCGCCGACGGCGAAGCCCAGGCGCGAAACGAGCAGCATGGTGAAGCTGGCGGCGAGCGCCGCGGTCGCGGTCAGGGCGGACCACACGGCCATTCCGCCTGCAAGGAGCTGGCGCCGGCTTCCGCGATCGGCCAGCCGGCCGAGCGCCAGGCCGACCAGTGCGTACAGCCAGATGAACGCGGAGCCGAGCAGCCCGATCTGGCCGTCCGTGAGGTGGAAATCCTTGCGGATGGGCTCGGTGAGCGCGCCGATGACGTGCCGGTCGTAGAAATTGAGGATGTTGACCGCGATCAGCACGGCGAGAGCGGCGCGGCTCCCCGGTTTCATGGGGACCGATGTTATCACAGGCGGGGATTGGGGATCGGGGATTGGGGATCAGGGGATCGGTGGTAAGCTTGCGGCGATGAGTATCTTTCGGGAGAATCTGCTGCGCGGAGGGACGGCGTTCGTGACGGGCGGCGGGACCGGCATCGGGCGGCGCATGGCGGAGCGGTTTGCCGCGCACGGCGCGCGGGTCGTGCTGGCGGGGCGGCGCGCCGAGAAGCTGGACGAGGCGGCCCGCGATATCTGCGCGGCGGGCGGAACGGCCGATACCGCATCGCTCGACGTCCGCGATTACGAGGCCGTCGCGGCGGCGCTGCGGCGCACGCACGAGCGCTTCGGGCCGGTCGACATCCTGCTGTGCGCGGCGGCGGGCAATTTCCCGGCGCCGGTGACCGCGATGTCGGCCAATGGGTTCAAGGCGGTGATCGATATCGACCTGCTCGGCACCTTCAACACGTGCCGCGCGGCGCATGAGTTTCTGCGCAAGCCGGGCGCCTCGGTGCTGGCGATTTCGGCGAACCACGCGACCACGCCGATTGCGGCGCAGGCGCACGTGTGCGCGGCGAAGGCCGGGATCGAGCTGCTCATCAAGACGCTCGCCATCGAATGGGGGCCGGAGGGCATCCGCGCCAACTGCATCACTCCCGGACCGACCGACGACACCGAAGGCATGCGGCGCCTCGCTCCAACGGATGAGGCGCGGCAGCGCATCGAGCAGAGCGTTCCGCTGCGCCGCTATGGCACCAAAGACGAATTGGCGGACCTGGCGCTGTTTCTGTGCTCGGAGGCGGCGGGATACATCACGGGGTCGGTGTACTGCTGCGATGGCGGGATGGCTCTGACGCGTCCGGCGTCCATGATGGCCCAGGCATGACGGGCGCGGAGATTCTGCTCGATACGCTGGCGGCGCACGGCGTCGATGTGTGCTTCATGAATCCCGGCACGAGCGAGATGCGGTTCGTGGCGGCGCTCGACCGCGTGCCGGCAATGCGCGGCGTGCTGTGCCTGTTCGAAGGCGTCGCCACCGGAGCGGCCGATGGATACGCGCGCATGACGGGGCGGCCGGCGGCCACGCTGCTGCATCTTGGGCCGGGGCTCGCCAACGGGCTCGCCAATCTGCACAACGCGCGCAAGGCGCGGTCGCCGGTGGTGAACATCGTGGGGGAGCACTCGACGCAGCACCAGCGGTACGACGCGCCCCTTTCCGCGGATATCGCGGGCTTCGCGCGGCCGGTCTCCGGGTGGGTGCGGGCGGTGAACGACGTGGCGGAGATGGGCACGGCGGCGGCGGAGGCGATCGCGGCGGCGAACGAGCCGCCGGGGCAGGTAGCGACCCTGATCGTGGCGGCGGATGTTTCGTGGACGGAGGGCGGGCGGGGATGGTGGCCATCGATCGCGAAACGGGAGCGCGCGCGGGTGGCGGAAGAAAGCATCTGCCGCGCGGCGGCTCGGCTGCGGCAGCCAGGGGCGGCGCTGCTGCTGGGCGGGCACTGCGGCAGCGAGCGGGCTTTGGCGGCGGCGGGGCGGCTTCATGCCGCCACCGGCGTGGCGGTGTTCGTGGAGCGCTCGACGCCGCGGGTGGCCTGCGGGCGCGGGCGGTTTCAGCCGCCCGTGGTGCCGTATTTTCCGGAGCCGGCGCTGGCGGCACTGGCGGGTGTGCGAACGGCGGTGCTGGTCGAAGCGCAGCCGCCGGTTTCGTTCTTTGGATATCCGAACACGCCGAGCTGGCTGCTGCCGGAAGGCTGCGAGGTGCTAACGCTCGCGGAGCGGTGGCAGGACGGGACGGCGGCGCTCGAAGCGCTGTGCGCGGTGTGCGGCGCGGCGCCGGTGGATTGGCGGGCGGAGGCGGCCGCTCCGCAGATTCCGCGCGGGCCGCTCACGGCCGATGCCATCGGCGCCATCGTGGCCGCGCGCATGCCGGCCGGGGCCATTATCTCCGATGAATTGATTTCGGCCAGCGCGGCCGTGCTGCCGCACCTGGCCCACGCCGCGCCGCATGACCGGCTGCCGGTAACCGGCGGGTCGATCGGGCAGGGGTTGCCGGTGGCTCTGGGGGCCGCGATGGCGTGTCCGGAGCGGAAGGTGATCGCGCTCGAAGCCGACGGTAGCGCGATGTACACGCTGCAGGCGCTGTGGACGATGGCGCGGGAGCAGGCCGACGTACTGACGGTGATTTTCGCCAACCGCCGGTACCAGATCCTGGAGATCGAGATGCAGCGCACGGGGTCGGCGATGGGAGAGGCGGCGCGGGCTGCCATGGATATCGGGCGGCCGGACCTGGATTTCGTAAAGCTGGCGGAGGGAATGGGCGTACCGGCGTCGCGCGCCGCCACGGCGGAGGAGTTCGACCGGCAGTTTGGCGCGGCCCTCGCGGTACGAGGGCCGCGCTTGATGGAAGCGGTGCTCGGGTAGGGGCGGGGCATCGCTCAATCGGCCCTGGTGAGCGTCAGCGTGATCACCTCGGCGCGAGGCTCGCCGGCCTTGGTCTTCAGGGCCGGGAAGGTGTACGCGAACGCGTTGTCGCCATCCCACAGGCGGCTCAGCGCGCAGTTGCCGCCGCTGCATTCGAACGTGATCGCCGCATGGCCGCCTTTGCGCATCGCGTTTGCGACATCGGCTCTGCCACTAGCCAGCAGGATGGCCGAGCTGTGGGTGTCACGATTGTAGACGATCACTGCCTTGATGGCGCCGCTGTCCGAGAGGCGCATCTGGTAATCCCCCGGAGCCATGAGCTTGCCGTTCACGTGGAAGCTGAGAGGAACTTCCGCATTGTAGGTCTGCGCCGAGGCGCTGCCGGCCGCGACCGCCAGGGCAGCCGCCGCGATCATCCAACGAGTGAGATTCGTTTTCATGGTCGTTCTCCTTGTTCGGGCCGCCTTGCTGTGTTGCCGGTCCCGATTACGGGCAGGCATAGGGCAGGCTCAGGGCCAAACGGCGATTGCTGGAAAAAGAGGACTTACAGGCGCGGCGGGCGGATTCGTGAACTGCTGGGTTTGAACCGGTGAACGTTGCGGTTCGGCGCGGTGCCGACGCGGGCCGGGCAAGTCACTGCCGCACAAACTCTGGAGGCCGCTCCTCCTGAAATACCACCATCCGTCCGCGCGCGCAGCCGGAGCGGCCTGGTACACGCGAGTTTTGCGCAGGCCATGGGCCTGAGCCACAGCCTACTGCTCGGCGGTGTTCTGCAGCACCAGCGCGTTGGAAACCACGCGGTCGCCGGCGTGGATGCCGTAAGTGATCTCCTGCAGGTTGCCGGGGAGCATCTTGCCGGCGGTCACTTCGACGCGCCGGAAACGGCCGTCGCCCAAGGGCTCGTAGACCCAATCGCGGTCATGCAGGTGCAGCACGGCGGCGGCGGGGACCACGGCGACCGGCGCTTTCTGCTGGCCGTGGAATGTTGCGGTCACGAACATGCCGAGGCGCAGGATGCCGGGATTATTTACCTCGATCCGCACCTTGGCCGTGCGGATGTTGGGGTCGAGGGTCGGCCCAATGTTATCGATGCGCCCCTTGAGAACGCGGCCGGGGTAAGCGGCCAGGCGAATCTCGGCGGATTCGCCGAGGTGGACGAACGGGAGGTCGTTCTCGTAGACATCGCAGAGGATCCACACGTGCGAGAGGTCCGCGATGGTGAACGCATTCGGCGAGGCGAGCCCCTGGGTGCCGGAGGCGGTGGTCACCTGCTGGTCGACGATCACGCCGGAGATGGGCGCGCGGACCTCGATGAGAGCGGAGGGGTGATCGATATCCGCGCCGAGCACGCGCAGGTGCTCGCGCGCGGTTTCGACGTCCACTTTGGCCTTGGCGTCGGTATCCTCGGCGACTTCCAGGTCCTTTTGCGCGATGGCGCCGTGCTCGAAGAGGAGCTTGGAGCGCTCATATTGGGCTTTGGCGAGGACTTCGTCGGCGACCGCGTGGCGGTAATCGGCAAATGCGCTGGCGATATCGGCGCTCTGGATCTTGAGGAGCAACTGGCCTTTGGTCACCTCATCGCCGAGGCGCGCGTGGACCTCGACGATACGGCCCGAAGCGAGCGAGATGACCGGCACGTTTTTCGAAACGTCCGCGGAAACGGTGCCCGTGACATTCAGCTCGGGCGCTTCGGTGCGCGCGGCGGCCTCGGCCAGCGGGAACTGCTCGGGGTGCTCCACTTTGACGACATTGACATCGTCCTCTTTGACCACTTTGGCGGGAGGCGGCGCGCCGGCATCGGCAGCAGCGACGGTCTCGCCTTTGCCGCCGCAGCCTGCCAGAAAGCTCGCGAACAGGATCGCCGCAAAGGCGCATACAGCGGCAAGAATCGTAGCGGTTCGGCTGTTCCTCACTGGATCACCTCTCTTCCAACGGCGAGGTTGAGCTGGGCGGCGGCGGTCAGGTACGCCCCTACCAGATTGACATAGTTCAATTGCACGGTACGGTAATCGTTCTGCGCGTTGAGGAAATCGAGCAGTGACGAGCCCCCGTGCTGATAGGAAAAGGAAACGTTATCGCGCACACGGCTGGCCAGCGCGAGATAGGTGGTTTTATAAGGACGCAGGAGAGCGAGATTGTTTTCGAGCGTGGTGTAGGCGGAATCGACGTCGCTGAACACCTGCGCGCGCGCAGCTTCCTCCAGGCGCTCATCGCGCCGGACCTCGACCAGCGTGCGCGCCTTCTCGCCCTGGTTGCGGTCGAATAGGCGAAGAGGGATGTTGACGCTGAGGCCGAGTGTTTCGCGGGCGGCCGGATTGTTCGTAGAGGCATTGTGCGTCCACCAGCCGCCAAACGTCGGGTCGGTCGAGCCGTTGGCTACGGCGAGCTGGTGGTTGATCTTCGCCATCTGGATCGTCTGCACGGCGGCCTGGAGGTCCGGGCGGCTGGCGAGCGCGGCATCGTGCAGTTCCTGCAGGGTCAGCAGCGTGTCCTGGAAATCGAACGTCCCGGTGACATCGAACTGGGTGACCGGCGTACGGTCGTTGAGCAGCGCCAGGAGCTGGATCTTGGCGGTGCGGAGGTTGGTTTCGGCGGTCAGGACATCGGACTCGAACTGCACGCGCTGCAGTTCGAGGCGGTCGAGGTCGATGCGCGCGATGTCGCCGGCTTTGAAGCGGAGGCGGTTCACGTCGAGCGTCCGGTCGTAATAGGCCAGGTTCTCCTTGGCGACTTCCAGCACGGCCTTGGCCTGAAGCGCCTGGACGAAGTTGTTGCGGAGGGTGAACATGAGGGTCCGCGCCTGGTCATCGCGCTGCCATTCGGCGACGCGGGTATTGGCCTGGGCTGCGTGGAGGCGCAGCTCGCGCTTGTGTTCCCGCTCGTGGAGGTAGCTGAAGCTGTTGATGAAGAACGTGCCGGAGAGCGGCTGCCAGACACCATCGTGCGGCGCGATCTGGTTGCCGTCGGTGGTCAGCGTGTATTCGGGATTGGGGCGGAGATACGCGGTGACCTCCTGGTCGCGCGCCTCATCGACGCTCAATTGCGCGGCGCGCAGCGTGGGGTTGGCGGCGGCGAAGCGGTCGCGCAGTTCGGCCCAGGTCCAGGCCTTTTGGGCGTGCAGGGGCGGGGCGAGGGAACCCGCCAGCGCCAGCGACGCGCACAGCCAGACCTGTCGTTGCATTTCGCCTCCTGGAGAAATCCGGGCCGGGGACGGGACGCACCTCCGCTGCGACGCCGTACAGCCTGATACCTTAAAGGTATAGGGCCGGAAGACCGCGAGGCCACCTATCTTTCAGCGGCGCTCACCTATCTTTCGGTTTCGAGGCTTGTGCAAACCCGCCATTTTTCTACAATTTATACAAGGGGAAGCCGGGTGGACCTCCCATTTTTAAGCCGCGGGCCGCGAATTGCCCTGGCGGTGGCGCTGATCGCAGCCATCGCGCTGATCGATTGGTGGGTCGATTTGAACATTGCCTTCGGGTTTCTGTACCTGTTCCCGATGTTGATTCTGGGGACGGCTCTCGAGCGGTGGCAGATTCTGGCCGCGGCGGTCGTGTGCACGATCCTCTCCGATGTCTTCGACCCGTTTGCCTTTCAGTGGCTGGTGTCCGGGCCGCAGGACATCCTGGTGTTCTCGTCGCTGGCGGGGACGGGGTTGTTCTCGTTTGAGGCGTCGCGCAGAAGGCTGCGGCAGATGGAAGCGCTGCACCGGGTGGAGCGCGAAGCGGCAGCGCGGCGCGAGGCGGAGGAGCAGCTCGAATTCGTGATCGAAAGCAGTCCGGCCGCGGTGCTGACCCTGGGGATGGACGCACGGATTCTGCGCGCCAATCCGGCGGCGCACCGGATGCTCGGCGTGGCGCCGGGCGAGCTGCCGGGCCGGTCGATCCGCCCGTATCTGCCGGCTCTGGGCCGCGTGCCGTTCACGGGCGAAACGCAGCAGACGTTTCGCACCGAGATGCAGTGCCGGGGTTCGCGGGCCGATGGCGCGGTGTTCCTGGCGAACGTCTTCTTTTCGACTTATGCGACGCCGGCCGGTCCGCGGCTGGCGGCTCTGGTGGTGGATGCCAGCGAGGAGTTGCGGGAGCGCGAGGAAGCGGGTCTCGAACAGTTGATGCAGGGCTCGCGCATTCTGGTGGGCGCGGTGTCGCACGAGGTGCGCAACGTGTGCGGCGCGATCGCGGTGATCTGCGAGAATCTGGCGCGGAGCGGGAAGCTCGAAGGCAACCAGGATTTCGCGGCGCTCGGCTCGCTGGTCGAAGCGTTGACGCGGATTGCCTCGATGGAGCTGAAGCAGTCGGCGGGCGCTCCGCAGGCCGAGGTGATCGATCTCGCGGAGACGATCGGCGACCTGCGGATCGTGCTCGAGCCGTACTGCCGCGAGGCGGGAATCGCGATCGACTGGGAGGTGCCGGCGGAACTGCCGCCGGTGTGGGCGGACCGCCACAGCCTCCTGCAGGTGCTGCTGAACCTGACCAAGAACAGCGAGCGGGCGCTCGAAGACGCGGCGGAGAAGCGCATCGCGATCCGGGTGGCGGCGGCGCGCGGCATGGTGACGATCCGGGTGACGGACAGCGGGCCGGGGATTGCGCGGCCGGACAAGCTCTTCCAGCCGTTCCAGAAAGGCGCGGAGGCGACCGGATTGGGGCTGTATCTTTCGCGGGCGTTCCTGCGCTCCTTCCGCGGCGATCTGCGCTACGACCCGTCGGGGCCGGGGTGCTCGTTCGTGCTGGAGCTCGCGGCCGCCGGTCCGCATGAGGGGAATTATGGAGACGCAGACAAGCGGCAATCGCATCCGGTTGCTGCTGCTCGATGATCACGTATTGTTCCGCGAGAGCCTGAGCCGGCTGCTGGCGTCGGAGCCGGATTTTGAGATCGCGGCGGGCGTGGGGACGGCGGCGGAGGCACTCGACGTGCTGCGGCGGGAGCCGATCGACATCGTGCTGCTCGATTTCGATCTCGGAGAGGACCACGGCAACCGCTTCATCAGTGAGGCGCGGGCGGCCGGGTTCGCGGGGCGCGTCCTGATGGTGACGGCGGGGATGAACGCCAGCGAATCGTCGATCGCGCTGCAGATGGGGGCTTCCGGCATCTTCCTGAAACACAACTCGCCGGCGACGCTGGCCAAGGCGATCCGCCAGGTGGCGCAGGGCGAGATGTGGGTGGATCCGCGGATTATCCAGATGATGGCGGATGGCGTGCGCCAGCCCGCGGGGCCGGGATTCGAAAAGCTGCTCACCGATCGCGAGCGGCAGGTGCTGCAGGCGATCTTCGAGGGCATGACGAACAAGGAGATCGCGGCGCAGCTCGGGGTTTCCGAGGGCGCGATCAAGGCCACGCTGCAGCAGCTCTTCCAGAAGACGCGCGTGCGCACGCGCAGCCAGTTGGTGCGGATCGCGCTCGAGACCTCGCTGGCGACGGTGAGGAAGCCGTAACTTTTCAGGCGCCCGGCACTCAATTCACCGAAGTCCGGACCAGCGGCCGGCGCAGCGCCTCGTGAATCGCGGCGGCCACGGCTTGGGGCTCCGGCGAGCCATCCACGCGGATCACGCGTGAGGGACCGTACCAGTCGAGGACGGGCCCGGTCTGGCGCGCGTAGGCGTGGAGACGCTCGCGAATGACGTGGTGGTCATCGTCCTCACGAGCGATGAGCACGGCGCCGTCGTGATCGCAGACACCATCGTACGAGGGCGGATGGGAAAGCAGGTTGTAAATGCGATGGCAGGCGGGACACTGGCGGCGCGCGGCGAGGCGCTCGACCAGAATCTCGACGGGCACATCGAGGTGGATGATCCGTGGCTCCGGCAGCCCCCGCCCGCGCAGCAACTCCGCAAAATAGACGGCCTGGGCGACCGTGCGGGGATAGCCATCGAGGAGGAAGCCGCGCGCGCAATCGGGAGCCGCGATGCGCCGTGCGACGAGCGGGTTTACAATTTCGTCGCCGATGAGGGCGCCGCGCGCCAGCAGGTCACGGATGTGCCGGCCGAGCGGCGTTCCCGATTGAGATTCGGCGCGAAACATCGCACCGGTGGAGACAGCCGGTATGTGGAGTTTTTCGACGAGGAACTCCGCCTGGGTCCCCTTGCCGCAACCCGGCGGCCCGAAGAGCAGGATAATCACACAGCATACTAATACGGAACCGATTGGTAACGCAATGGTGACAAATCGCCCGCTGCACCAGGGGTGGGAAAGGTGACGCAGATCAGGTCGGCCGGGCGAGCGAAACCAGATTGCGGAACGGGCGGTTGGCGCCCCACCGGTAGACCGCGAAATCGTCGTCCAGCGTGAGAATATCCCCGGTTTTGAGTTCGTTGGCAAGGTGAATCAGGCAGGCGCCGGCAAGATCGACCTGGCGGTCCCGGTATTTGCGGAAAATGTTGAGAATGGCGGGAGTGGATTGGTCAAGGCGGAAAGGAACTTCGAGCGCTCCCGCGGACACGTTGTCGAGAATCGCCTCCGCTGCACCAGGGACGCGGCGTAGAAGGTGGATGCTCTCCGAGATGACAGATTCACAGGTGACGAGCGGGCCGACGATGGCGTCGATCGCGCGCTTACATTGCGTGTGATAAAGCTGGCGGCGATCGAACGCGCTGACAATCACGCCGGTGTCGACCAGAACCGGGATCACCGGCCGTAGTCCTCCATGTACTTCGGATTCATGGCGAGGTCAGGGATTCCAGAGTCGAACTTTCCCAGCCCAATGATCTTTCGCCGGCGGCGCGGGAGGTTCAACCTGCCCAGGAGTTTCACCCCTTCGCGCACGACCTCCGAAGGAGTCAGTCCGAGGTGGCGGACGAGCGAGTCGAGGGTCTTTTACGCGCGGAACTAAACCGTCTCGATCCGCCCGTCTCGCCGGAGTCTCAGCCGGCGGCCGCGCCAGATCACAGTTCGGCCGAACGCGCCGCCGAGCCAGACGGCGAAGCCGAACAGATCGCGGAGCGGAATCAGCGGCCACTCGCGGCCGATGGGGCGGTAGCGGAGGAGGCGCGCCGTCGCGACCCCGGCGGCCATGCGGAGCGCCAGCGCCAGAGCGCCGGCCCACCACTGGCCGGCGGCGAAGGCGGCGAGCGCCCACACCGTGGCGTGCGTCACGATGTAGCCGTAGTACCCGGCGGTGCGCCCGGCGCGGATGGTGCGGGACCAGCGCAGTTGGTGGCGCCAGACATCCGGCCATCCGGGCGCGCCGAGCGCGGTTTCGACCACGGTGTCCGCAAACTCGATGCGGCGGCCGAGCTGGTGGATGCGCCGGCCGAGATGAAAATCATCCGCGAGGTAATCCGTGAGCGCATCGAATCCGCCGATCTTCGCGAGATCCGCGGCGCGCAGGGCCATCGTGGAGCCGAGGGCGAATCCCTGCATGCCGAGCAGGCGCGCGGTCAGCACGCTGGGGATGAATTCGGTGGCGATGCCGAGAGCTTCGAAGCGGGCGGGCCACCCGTTCGCGGAGGCACGGTAAAGGCAGGTGACGAGGCCGACGGCAGGATCGGCGAGCGGTGCCGCGGCCGCGCGCAGGTAGCCGGGCTCGACCAGAATGTCGCTATCGTTAATGAGCAGGATCGGGTGGCGCGCGCGCCGGGCGAGATCGGCGAGCACGCCCACTTTGGTGTTAGGCGCTGCGGTCGAGACGTAGTGGAGCGAGATGGGAACCTGGGGGAATTCGGATTGCAGGCGGGCAACGTCGGCCGCGGCGGAGTCGTGTGGATCGCTGAAGCCGAACAGCATCTCAAAGGCGGGGTAATCCTGGACGGCGTGGGAGCGGATGGCTTCGTAGAAGCCGGGGTCGCGGCCGCGGACGGCTTTGAGGATGGAGATCGGCGGCAAGCCGGGGTGTTCGGCCGCCCGAGCGCAGGCCACGCGCCTGCGCCACCGGAGGGCGGCGAGCAGGGCGAGCAGGTAATAGGCGGCGGCGAGAACCGCGGGAACAGCCAGCCAGCTCACAGCGAGACCAGCGCGACTCCGCAGATGACCAGGACGGCGCCGGCCCAGCGGAGCCAGGTGACGCGCTCGCGGAGGACGTAGCGGGCGAGCGCCGTCTCCAGCACGTAGGTGATCGCGGTGGCGGGGACGGCGAAGCTGAGATCGCTCACGGTGAGCAGGCCCAAGTAAGCGAAAAAGGAAACGGCCATCGCGGCGACGGAGGCGATCACGAAGCGGTTGCGGGCCAGCAGGGTGATGGCGCGGCCAATGGCGCCCGGACGGAAGTCGCGGATTTCACCGTGCTGGCGCATGCCGAGTGCCTGCGCGACTTCGCCGACGGTGGTGGCGGCGACGATGATGCCGATGAGGAGCCACTTCATGACGCGGCTCCGGCGGCGCGGGCCTTCGGGCGTTCGCTCGCCGAGTTCTTGCTTGCGGTCTGGGGCGTGCCTCCGCTGACCAGGGCGACGCCGGCAACGATGAGGAGGATGCCCATCCATCGCCGGTGCGTGATCTGCTCGTTGAGGAGCAGCTTGCCGGCCAGCGCGACGAAGACATAGCCGATCGAGGTCACGGGCAGAACGTAGCTGAGGTCCGCCCAACTGAGCAGGGCCATGCGGGAGAGCATCCAGAGAATGAGCAGGGCAACTCCCAGCGCGACCGAGGGGCGGAACAGGACGGTGATGTAATCGAGCGGCGTGGGCAGCTCCGGTGGCATCCCGCGCTTCAGGAAGAAGTTGCCGAAGACATTACTGAATACGACCAGGACAGCGCAGATCCACGTCTTAACCCGGAGACGGGCGTGCTCGGAGCGCATGGGCGAGTTAATCGCCGGAGCCGGCCGGAGCCGTAACGGCTGCCTTGTGCTCGGCGACGAACTTTCTGCGCTTGCTGCGAAGCGCCATGTATTCGCGGGCTTCCTTGTATAGGCGCCGGCGCTCGTGGCCGTCGAACATGGCTTTGCGGACGATGCGCCAGACCACGCGCGGGCGGAAGAAGTACTCGCCGTAGAAACGCTCCACCCATTCGACCAGCTCGCCGCGGTCGAGGCCGGGGTAGATGATGTTCGGGAGCTGGTGACCGGTGTCGTCGGTCATGGAATCGATGGTGATGAGATCGTTCTTCTTGACGTACTCGAAGAATTCGGTGCCGGGGTACGGATGCGCGATCGAAACCTGGATGGTCTCGGTGTCGAGGCGCTTGGCGAAATCGATGGTCTTGCGGATGCTCTCGCGCGTCTCGCCGGGCAGGCCGATGATGTAGTCGCCGTGGATCACCAGGCCGAGCTTCTTGCAATTATCGGTGAAGCGCTGGGCCATTTCGACGGTGGCGCCCTTTTTAATGTTCTTGAGAATCTGCGGGTCGCCGGATTCGTAGCCGACGATGAGCAGCCGGCAGCCGGCCTCCTTCATGGCCTTCAGGGTTTCGTAATCGGTGGTGACGCGCGAGGTGCAGGACCAGGTGAAATTCAGAGGCTTGAGCTTTTTGCAAAGCTCGATGGTGCGCTCCTTGCGGTAGTTGAAGGTGTCGTCGTCGAAGAAGATTTCTTTGATCTGAGGGAATTGTTCGAGCGCGTAGCGGACTTCGTTGGCCACATCGTCCGATGAGCGCAGGCGCCAGCGGTGGCCGGAATGGGTCTGGGGCCACAGGCAGAACGTGCAGAGCGCCGGGCAACCGCGGGAGGTGTAGAAGGAAATGAACGGATTGAGCAGGAACGGGACGTTGTAGCGCGTCACGTCGAGATCGCGTTTATAGACCTTGGTGACCCAGGGGAGCTCGTCGAGATTTTCAATGACCGGGCCTTCCGGGTTGTGGTGGATCCCGCCGTTTTTGCGGAAGCTGACGCCGGGGAGTTCCTCGAGAGGCTTGCCTTTGGCGTAATCGGCGATCTGGTAATCGAACTCGCGGCGCACGAGGAAGTCGATGGCGGAGTTCTGGCGCAGCGCCTTTTCCGGTTCGACGGTGACGGGCGGGCCGACGAAGGCGACCTTGAGCTTGGGATTGGCGTCCTTCATCATCTCCGCCATTCGCACGTCGACGTGGAATCCGGGCGTGGAGGTGAAGAGCACGAGCAGCTCGAAATCCTTTGCCATTTCGACGGTCTGCTCGATGGAAATTTTGTGGGGCGGCGCGTCGACGACTTTGCTATCGGGAAGCATGCCGGCCGGATAGCAGAGCCAGACGGGATACCAGTACGATTCGATTTCGCGCGAGGCGGGCCAGCGCGAACTGGCGCCGCCGTCGAACCCTTCAAATGAGGGCGGGTTCAGAAAGAGCGTTCTCATGAGCTTCTCCGTTGAGCATCCGTTGGAACTGCAAGGGTGTTGCGGAGGGCCGGGCGCTGGTGCGGCGCCCGCCATGGGCCGGCGCTACTGATCTTCATCGGCGGCGCGGGGGTTGTCGAGAGAAAAGTTGGCGAAGTCGACAATCAACTCCGCGCGGCCGAAAAACCAGACGTCGGTGCTGCTTTGCAACCGGACCGGCACGGCGATGCCGTCCCGGATATCGTAGCGGCGGACAAAGGACACGCCGCGCACGCCGAGCGGGGTCTTGACGAATTTGCCGGATTCGCGAACGGGCAGATAGGTGGCGGAATCGATCCACAACTCGCCCTTGAACAGCTTGTCACGCTTCTTGCGCGGCGAGACCTGGAAAACATAGGCCTCGCGGCCTTCCAGGGTCTGCCGGCCTTCGAAATTGAACTTGTAATTGTCCGGGGTCACGGCGATGGAGGGATCGCCCGCGGCTTCCAGCTCCTGCTGCAGGTAGCGGTTGATGACCTCTTTTTTGATCGTGTTATCGCCCGAAAAGTGAAGGGCATCGTAGGTGATTCGTCCGAGCGCGGTGATATGGCGCAGGGCGTGGAGCTTGCCCTCTTTCTTCAGCTTGGGCAGGGAGCCGGAGATTTCGACCTCCATGGTGGCGCCGCGCACAGCCTGGTCCTGGCGCCGTTCGGCGGCGCAGTAATTCTCTACGATGGCGTCGGCGGCAGAGGGCCTGGATTCCGCTAGTACCGAGAGGGCGGCCAAGCTGCACAGCAGGAGAACGCGGACCTTCAAAAGTCTACCCCGGATTTAGTATTCGATAATGAAAACATTTAGTCTAGCAGGGTATAGCGGCGGGAGCAATGCGGGATTGAGGCGCGGCAATGGACCATTTTGGTCCACGGCCCCAGGGTCTCGCCGGCCGGCGGTCGATCTGTTTCGCCTCCGCGGGGCAGCGGGGCACGAGCGGTGCCGGAGCTTGCCCGCGCGTGGCGCACCCGCAGGGTGTAACGAAAGCCGCGCAGGGCGCGCCTAAGGCTAAAGTTACAATAGAGTATCCAACCTCACCTTAGGAGTATTATGCGTCGAGTCCTCATTAGTGCCGGGGTGGCTGCGGTGGCCGCGTCCGTCTGGTTTTCGGTGGCGCCGGGCCGCGCCGCCGCGCAGTCGAAAGGGAAGGCCGCGAAATCCGCGCCGGCGCCCGCGTACGGAAATTCGGATGCCATCAGCCAGGATGAGCTGAAGGTTTACGACTATTTCCTGGCGTCCGATACGCTCGAAGGGCGGAATTTTCCCTCGCGCGGCTACGATGCGGCGGCGCTGTATGTCGCCAGCCATCTCGCGGAGTGGCACCTCAAGCCCGGCGGCAGCGCGGAGGGCACCGACGGCCCGCTGCAGCCGTACCTGATGCCCATCGAGATGGTGGCGAAGCAGGTCACGCCGGAGGAGAGCAAGCTGACGCTGAGCGGCGTCACCGGCGGCGGACGCGGCGGGTTCGGCGGCGGCGGGCAGGGCGGCGGCAATGCGGAGCCGCGCACGCTGACGTTCGAGTATGGCAAGGAGTGGAGCGTCGGTGGATTCGGCGGGCGCGGATCGTCGCTGAACGCGATGGACGTCTCCGCCAATCTGGTCTTCGCCGGCCACGGCTACGTCATCCACAAGTCGAACACCGACCCGTACCAGGGCATCGACGTGAAGGGCAAGATCATCATCGTGGCCGGGCAGCCGCCGGAGCTGGCGGGGCCGCAGGGCGGCGGGCGTGGCGGCCGCGGTGGCCGCGGCGCGGCGAACGGCGGGGCGGCCGCCGATGCGCAACCCGCCGCGGGCGGGCGCGGCGCGCTGGCCGCGCTCGGCGAAGCCTGCACCGACTACATGACGCCGGAGCAGTACGCGGCCCGGAACGGCGCGCTGGCGGTCATCACCATCCCGAGCTTTCAGCAGCTTGCCGCGGCGGGCGGCGGATTCGGGGCTGGCGGACGCGGCGCGGGCCTGAACGGACCGAACTACCAGGTGGTCAAATTCCGGCAGGGCGGCGCCTGTCCTTCGGCGCCGGCCATCAGCGCCGGTCTCGATCTGACGAACGCTCTGTTCCAGGGCGAGAAGCTGAGCGGCTCGCAGGTATTCTACGCCGCGGGCACTAATGAAAAGCTCGATTCCTTCGAGCTGAACGCGCGCAAGAAGATGTCCATCAAGCTGGCGGTGAAGGAGACGCCCGGACACGGCGAGAACGTGGTCGGCATCCTGGAAGGCAGCGACCCGGTGCTGAAGAACGAGTACGTGATCATGAGCGCGCACCTCGATCACATCGGGCTGAGCGCGCCGCTGCCGGACGGCCACAACGTGAACAACGGCGCGGATGACGACGGCTCGGGCTCCACGGGATTGCTGGGCATCGCGCACGCCTACGCTGAAGGCGCGGCGAAGGGTATCCGGCCGCGGCGTTCGATCATTTTCCTGTGGAACGGCGGCGAGGAGAAGGGCCTGCTCGGATCGCAGTATTTCGCCGAGTTTCCGCCGGTCGACCTGACCAAGGTGGTGGCGGACCTGAACATGGACATGATCGGCCGCACGCTCAATCCGAACTCGGTCGACCCGAACAAGCAGCACGTGCTGGTGAAGCGCGGCGAGGTGCTGCTGATCGGTCCGAACATTTCGAGCGATGACCTGGAGCGCACCATCGAGACCGTGAATAACGGTTATCAGAAGCTGACACTGAACCATTTCTATGACGTCACGAAACCGGACGACACGCACGATAATCTCGGCCCGGCGCCGAACGGGCAGCGCATCTTCTACCGCAGCGATCACTACAATTTCGCTAAGGTGGGGATTCCGATCGCGTTCTTCACTACCGGACTTCACGTGGATTATCATCGCCCCACGGATACGCCGGACAAGATCGACTACGAAGAGCTGCAGATCATCGCCAAGACCGTTTCGGCCGTCGGCTGGCAGCTTGCCAACCAGGACGGGCGGCCGAAGCTGAACACCAACCTGCCGGAGCAGTTGACGAAGGACATGAAGACGGCGCAAACGGAAGGCTGGGGGAAGACGACTCCGGTGCTGCCGCCGCTCAAGGGCGAGCCGCAGTAACGCCGCCAGCGCACGATTCCCACAGAGACGGGGAGGACACGGACGTTACGCGGAGATTTCTCAGGTCTTTTCTCCGCGAAGTCTCAGCGTTCTCTGCGTCTCTGCGGTTATGGGCATTTGCGGCGCGATACAATCGCTCTGTATGTGCCGTTGGCTCCTCCTCCTGTTGGCTTCCGCCGCGACGCTGGCGGCGCAAAAGCGGCCGTTCGATGTCAACGCGATGATGGAGCTGAAGCGGATCAGCGATCCGCAGATCTCCCCGGACGGGCGCTGGGTCGCGTTCACGGTGCAAACGGTGGATGTGGCGGCCAACAAGAAGCCGTCGCAGATCTGGATCGTGCCGCTCGCGGGAGGCGCGCCGCGCCAGATCACCCATGACGGCGGATCCAACCAGCGGGCGCGCTGGTCGCCGGATTCGAAGCGGATCGCCTACATTTCCGATCGCGGCGGGTCATCCCAAATCTGGACGATGGACCCGGACGGCGGCAACGCGAAACAAGTGACCACGCTTTCCACCGAAGCCGACGGCGAGATCTGGTCGCCCGACGGCAAGAGTTTCGTGTTCACCAGCGAGGTTTTTCCGGCCTGCAGCGCCGACGATGCGTGCAATAAGAAGGAACTGGACGCGGACCGCTCCGGCAAAGTAAAGGCGCGGATCTACACCGAGCTGCTGTACCGGCACTGGACGCAGTGGCAGTCGCGGCGGCGGAGTCATCTGCTGGCGATTCCGGCGGAGGGCGGCAAGGCGGTGGACCTGACGCCGGGCGGGCGCGACGTGCCGCCGTTTTCGCTGGGCGGGCCGGACGATTACGACATTTCGCCGGATAGCAAGGAGGTCTGCTACTCCGCGAATATGGACCCGGTGCCTGCGACGAGCACCAACTCGGACCTGTTCGTCGTGCCCCTAGCCGGAGGACAGGCGCGCAAGATCACGACCAATCCGGCGGCGGATTCCAGCCCGAAATACTCACCCGATGGCAAATACCTCGCCTGGCGGGCGCAGACGCGGCCGGGATACGAAAGCGACCGCTGGCGCCTGATCGTGATGGAGCGGGCGACGGCGCGGACCACCAGCCTGACGGAGAACATCGACCGCTGGGTGAACAGCTTCGCCTGGAGCCCGGATTCCGCGAACCTCTTCTTCACCGTTCAGGACCGCGGGCGGCAGGGGATCGACCTGATCTCCGTGAATGGCGGGGCGGCGCGCGCCGTGGCGAGCGGCGATAACTTCCTCGACGACATGGTGCTGACGCACGACGGAAAGACCATGGTCTACACGCAGCAGACCGGCACCTCGCCCACAGAAATCTACCGCGTGAGCTCGTCCGGCGGCGAGCCTGTAGCGATGACTGGCCTGAATGACGCGGTGCTCGGCGCGCATCAGATGACGCCGCTCGAGGAGTTCTGGGCGGATGCCCCGGATGGCGCGCGCGTGCAGTATTTTGTGGTGAAGCCGTACGGGTATCAGGCGGGGCAGAAGTATCCGGTGCTGATGATGATCCACGGCGGGCCGCAGGGCTTCTGGGGCTACGACTGGAGCTACCGCTGGAACCACCAGGTGTTCGCCGCGGCGGGATACGTCGTGGTGATGCCGAATCCGCGCGGGTCGACGGGCTATGGACAGAAGTTCATCGATGAGATCAACCTCGATTGGGGCGGCAAGGCGTTCGACGACATCATGGCGGTAACGGACCAGGTGATCGCGAACTTGCCCTACGCGGACGGGCCGCGGCTGACGGCGGCGGGCGGGTCGTATGGCGGCTACATGATCGACTGGATCCTCGGCCACACGCAGCGTTTTAAGGCGCTGATCTCGCACGCCGGCGTGTACGACCTGCCGAGCGAATTCGGCGCCACCGAGGAGCTGTGGTTTCCGCTCTGGGAGTTCGGCGGCACGCCGTGGGACAAGCCGGAAGTCTATGCGAAATGGTCGCCGAGCCAATACGTGAAGGACTTCCACACCCCGACCCTGGTGATCCACGGAGAGCTCGATTTTCGCGTTCCGTACACCCAGGGACTGCAACTGTTTACGGCATTACAAATGCAAAAGGTTCCGTCCAAGCTTTTGATCTTTCCTGATGAAGGGCATTGGGTACAGAAGCCGCAGAACAGTCTACTCTGGTATCAGACGTTCATCGGCTGGTTGGATTCCTGGGTAAAAAAGTGAAAGCAATTCTGATTTTGGTGGTTTTAGCGGCCGGGGCCGCGATTGGACTGGCAGTGTTGTCGGATCACACGGCCGTGAGCATTACGCCGGCAATACAGACCGTCGGCGTGGCGACGCCGGTCACCGTGCGGGTGCAGAATCCGCACGGTGTGCGGCGGGTGCACGCGTATCTCGAGCAGAACGGGACGCAATACCCGCTGCTCGATACGTCGTCGCCTTCGCACCGGCTGACGTTTTTCAAGCTGCACGAAGCGCCGCGCACGGTGAGCTTCGAGGCGGGCAAGAATAAAGCGCCGAACCTCAAAGAGGGCAAGGCGCGGCTGGTGGTGGAGGCGGTGGCGAACGACTTCCGCGGCTCAACGGATCAGACCGCCGAAGACGTCAACGTGGTGCTTTCGGCGCCGCGCGTGATCCCGGACGACGCGCAGCACTACATCAATCAGGGCGGCATGGAGCTGGTGACGTTCACCGTATCCGGGTCCTGGACCGAGGCCGGCGTGCGCGTGGGCCCGTATACGTTCCGCAGCTTCCCGCTGCCGGGCAAGGGGCCGGAGCAGCGCTTCGCGATGTTCGCGTATCCCTGGGACCTGCCGCCGGACGTGCAGCCGGTGGTGTACGCGCGCAACCTCGCGGGCACGGAGGCCACCGCGCATTTCTGGTTCAAGCTGTTCCCGAAGAAGTTCCGCGTGCGGGACGAGCAGATCGACGACCGGTTGATGGACAAGCTGGTGACATCGGTCGATCCGACGGGCCAGATCGCGCCGGGCAAGGACCTGGTGGCGCGGTTCGTGTATATCGATAACACGCTGCGCAAGAAGAACAACCAGCAGCTCTACGATCTGCGCAACAAGACCGAGCAGAAGATCCTGTGGAACGGCCCGTTCCTCCATTGGGGCAAGGAAGAAGCCAATTTCGCCGACGTGCGGAACTGGATCTACCAGGGCAAGAAAATCGACCAGGCGGTGCACCTCGGCTTCGATCTTTCCGATACGCAGAACGCGCCCGTCTACGCCGCGAACGACGGCAAGGTGGTGTGGGCGCAGGATCTCGGGATCTACGGCAACTGCGTGGTGCTCGACCACGGCTACGGGCTGCAATCGCTGTACGGGCACATGAACCGCATCGATGTGAAACCGGGCGACATGGTCAAGAAGAACCAGGCCATGGGCGTGGCCGGGCAGACCGGCTTCGCGGGCGGCGTCCATGTGCACTTCGGCATGCAGATCGACGGCGTGCAGATCAACCCGGTGGAGTGGTGGGACGAGCACTGGATTAAGGACCGCATCCTCAGCAAACTCGACCCAAGCCGCATCGCGACCGAGCCCGCGACCCAGGCGGTGTTCACGCGGACGCGCGCCAAGCGGAAGCGCTAGAGCCTCTTTCTGTGGTATTGTCTAAGTGGGAACCGCGACGGGTGGCTCCGCCGCGGCCCCGTGGCCAACTACCGGCCCTTACGGATCCGGATGCTGACCACGATGCGGAGGATGACCTTAATCATCCCTCCCAAGGGGGTCCACATTGGGTACCTCCTTTCTAGCTTCGGACCAGGGTTAAAGGCCCCGCGGTGACGTGCGGGGCCTTCGGTTTTTGGTCGAAGCTCCGAAGGCCTCTTCCTGAAACCGGGCCACTGCGGCTGGTCCTGCCAGAAGTGCCAGGATAACAGGATCTGCTTGGTTAAAATTCGAAATCGAGCGAAAACTGCACCTGGCGAGCGCCCGCGGTCGCGAGCGGCTGGAGAAACGACGGAAGGGCGGCGGCTCCGGGGCCGAAAATCGGGTTGATCGCGGTCACGTTGGAGTGGTTCAGCAGGTTGAACGCTTCGGCAACGGCGTCGAGCCTGGCGGTCTTCCCCACCGGGAAATATTTCAGCAGACGGAAATCGAGATTCACCACTCCCTGCGTCCGGAGCGAATTGCGGCCGAAGCCCGCGGGCCTTGCGGAAAGCGGCCACGCCATTAGGCCGTAGGTATCGATGCCCGTGAGCGGATTCGCCGGGCGGCCGCTCGCGGCCGTCAGGATCGGCGCGACTTCGAGGTGCCCGAAGAGCTTCGTGATCCAGTTATCTTGCGGCGATTTACCGGGCTCTTCGTCGCCGATCGGCAACTCCCAGAGCGCGTTGAACACGAAGCGCTGCTGCTGATGCTGCCGCGACACGGCGCGCTCGGCGGCCAGGTCCGCCGGATTCTGCGGCTCCTCGGTGTAATCGGAGGCGTCATCGTAAGTCTTGGAGAGCGTGTAGCCGCCGGAAAATTCGAGCTCGTCGTTCATGCGGCGGTTCAGCAGGAACATGGCGCCGTGGTAGGTCGAAGAAGCCGTATCCTGCAACTGGAAGACCCTGGTGCGGGGCAGCTTCAGGCCGCGCACGTCGAGAAACGAAGCGGTGGCGGTGAGATCGCGCGCAAGCTGATGTTCGACCGCGACGCTCGCCTGCTGCGAGTACGAGGTGTCCATCCGCGGATCGGCCGTATACTGCGGCGTGGTCCGCATCAGCACGCGATTCAGTGCGGCCAGCAGGTAGCGGTCGTAGAACATGCCGTAGCCGGCGCGTACGACGCACGATGGCGCCACCTGATACGCGAGGCCGAGGCGCGGGCCGAGATTGCGGGTATCCTGGCGGAGCCCGTCGGGCAGGCGCTCGAAATCGTAGCGGAGGCCCATGTCGATGGTGAGGTGGCTGGTTGCCGTCCAGTGGTCTTCCAGGAACGCGCCGGTATTCACTACCGCGAAGCTCGTCGCCGGATCGCCCGAAAGGCGCAGGAATTCGTTGAAGCGGCCGGCCGCGAAAGCGTCGAGACTCGGGTAGATGTACAGTCCTCCAAAGCCGTCCGACATCGCGGCGTCCAGCGCGACGGGGTTGTACGTGGCGCCGGCTTTCAATAGGTGATGTCCATGCGCATGGCTATAGGTGTAGGCCGCCTGCGCGTGCTGCTCGGTGCGCCGGCCGTTGCCTTCCCACGGCCGTCCGAATTCAATGAGCCCGGCGATGTCGACACCGGGATCGATCGCATCGTTGCTGCGCAGAACGGCGCGGCGGTCGGCGAACTGGAGGCGCAGGTCGCCCACG